>NZ_LYVN01000153.1 GCF_001990265.1 Sphingopyxis sp. KK2 | reverse complement strand
TCCGGCGCAGAAAGCGGGTTTGCCCGCCGCGACCTCTTCCTCTTCGTCGTCGTCCGGCGGTACGTCCACCCCGACCGCCGCCCCCGCCGCGACCACTCCGACTTCGGTCAGCGGGTCGGGCGGCAGCATCGCGACGCGCGGTCCGGCGATCGTCACCCGCTACGAGGGAGCCAATGCGATCATCGTCGCCGCGAACAGCGACGTGCAGCGCATGCTCGGCGAACTGATCCGCCAGCTCGACAGCCGGCGGGAGCAGGTGCTCGTAGAGGCGATCGTGGTCGAGATCGGGGACAGCGCCGCGAAGCAACTCGGCGTCCAATTCCTGCTCGGCGGCAAGAATATCCCCTTCGCCGCGACGAGTTACAGCAATGCCTCGCCCAATATCCTGACGCTCGGCGGCGCTTATGCCGCGAACCAGCTGTCACAGGATACGACGACGGTGAACGGCACGACTACGGTGACCACGACCGGCAGTTCGTTCGGCAACAGCCTGCAGGAGGCCGCGGCGGCGCAACTGCTGTCGGCGACCGGCGGCTTTGCGGGATTTGCCGGCGACATCGGCAAGAACACCATCTTTGGGGCGATCATCAATGCGGTGAAGTCCGACACCACGTCGAACCTGCTCGCAACCCCGCATATCGTAACCCTCGACAATCAGGCCGCGAAATTCCTGGTCGGGCAGGAAGTGCCGATCACGACGGGCGAAGCGCTCTCGGACAATTTCGACAACGCCTTCCGCACCGTCCAGCGCGAAGAGGTCGGGATCAAGCTCGAGGTTACGCCACAGGTGAACGGCGCGGGCGAGGTCAAATTGTTCCTGCGCCAGGAAGTGTCGAGCGTCGCCGGTCCGGTGTCGTCGCGCAACAGCGACCTCATCCTCAACAAGCGGTCGTTCGAAACCGTGCTGACCGTCGATGATGGCGAAATCCTCGCCATCGGCGGCCTGCTCAACGACGACGAACGCAAGACGATCGAGCGCATTCCGCTGCTCAGCGACATTCCGCTGGTCGGCGAATTGTTCAAGTCGCGCAGCCGCAGCCGCGCGAAGACCAATTTGATGGTCTTCATCCGCCCGACGATCCTGCGCAATCGCGAGGACAATGCCGCCCTGACCGCGCGCCGCTACGGTTATATCCGCGACACCCAGCTGCGCCGCAATCCCGACGAGGAACCCGCGATCGACACGCTGGTGCGCGACTATATGGGGACGACCCCGCCGTCGCCGCCGACCGCCGCCGACATCACCGTCGGGCCGGTCGACCTGCCGGCGCTGCGCGGTCCCGACGGCAGCGTGATCAGCACCGACGTGCCGCCCTCGATCTCGAACGCCCCCGCCCCGCCGCCCGGAGACTATCCGTGACCGATCCCGAACCGATCGCCGCTCCCCCGGCGCCGGTCGATATCCCCTATGCCTTTGCCCGTACCCATGGCGTCGTCATCGCGCCGGGCGAGGGCGGCGTCTGGCTTGCGACCTTGCGCGAAGGCGCCGACCCCGCAGTGCTCATCGAGGTGAAGCGCTATCTCGCCGCGCCGCTGAAGGTCGCGACCGCGAGCAGTGCCGATTTCGACCGGCTGCTGTCCGACCATTATGCCGTCGACGCCTCGGCGGCGGCGATGGCGGGGTCGCTCGACGGCAGCGATCTCGATCTCGGCATTCCGAGCGCAGAGGATCTGCTCGACAGCGCCGACGATGCCCCCGCGATCCGGCTGATCAACGCGATCATCGCCGAAGCGGTGCGCCAGGGCGTCAGCGACATCCATATCGAACCCTATGAAAGCGGGCTCGTCGTCCGCATGCGCGCCGACGGTGTATTGCGTGAGCATCTGCGCATGCCGCCGCATGTCGCGCCCGTCGTGGTCAGCCGCATCAAGGTGATGGCGCGGCTCGACATCGCCGAGCGCCGCATCCCTCAGGACGGCCGTATCGGGCTGACCCTCGCGGGCAAGGCGGTCGATGTGCGCGTCTCGACCTTGCCGAGCCGTGCGGGCGAACGCGTCGTAATGCGTATCCTCGACAAGGATGCGGCGGGGATCGATTTCGACGTGCTCGGGCTGTCGGGTGCCGCCGACCAGATCTTGCGCGAGGCGCTCGCCGAACCCAATGGCATCATCCTCGTCACCGGCCCGACCGGATCGGGCAAGACGACGACGCTTTATGCGGCGCTCAAGCAATTGAACGATGGCCAGCGCAACATCCTGACCGTCGAGGACCCGGTCGAATATGCCGTCGATGGCGTCGGCCAGACGCAGGTGAATGCCAAGGTCGGGCTCGATTTTGCCGCGGGCCTGCGCGCGATCCTGCGCCAGGACCCCGATGTCGTGATGGTCGGCGAAATCCGCGACCGCGAAACCGCCGACATCGCGGTGCAGGCGTCGCTGACGGGGCACCTCGTGCTCTCGACCGTCCACACCAATGATGCGGTTGGCGCGATCACGCGCCTGAAGGACCTGAAGGTCGAGCCCTTTCTGCTCGCCTCGACGCTGCGCGCGGTGCTCGCCCAGCGGCTCGTCCGCAAGCTGTGCGACCATTGCCGCGAACCGGTGCAGGCCGACAACAGCATCGCCGCGATGCTCGGGCTCGATATCGGCACCGTCATCTGGCGGCCGAAGGGCTGCGATCATTGCGGCGGCACCGGTTTCAAGGGCCGCATCGGGGTGTTCGAGGCGATCAAGGTCGATGAGACCGTTCGCCGCTATATCTACGCCGGCGGCGACGAGGCGATGATCGCGAAGCACGCCTTCCTCAAATCGCCGACGCTCGCCTCGGCGGCGCGGTCGATGGTCGCGAAGGGACTGACCACCGCCGAGGAAGCGATCCGCATCGCGCGGCGCGAGGACGTCGATGCCTGATTATCGCTATGTGGCGATCGATCCGCGGGGCCGCGAGCGCAAGGGACGGCTGACCGCCGCCAACGACGATGCCGCGCGCGCCGACCTTGTCGCCCGCAAATTCCATATCGTTGCGGTCGAGGCGGCGGGATCGAAAGCCGCAGCGGGGCGGTCGCTGTTCGCGTTTCGCCGCACCCGATTGTCGTCGAAGGAACTCGCGCTCTTCACGCGGCAGCTCGCGACGCTGGCCGAGGTCGCGCCGCTCGAGGAGGCGCTACGCACGCTGACGCGGCAGAGCGAGGCCGAGAGTGCGCGTGTCGTCATCGGCGATGTCCATGCCGGGCTGCTCGAAGGACGCCGTCTCGCCGATGCGATGGGGCGCCAGCCGACCAGCTTCCCGCCGCTTTATCGCGCGATGGTCGCGGCGGGCGAAACGACGGGCAGCCTGACCACCATCCTCGCGCGGCTCGCCGACCTGCTCGAACGCCAGGCCGAAGTGCGCGGCAAGCTGATCGCCGCGCTCGCCTATCCGATCGTGCTCGCGGTCGTCGCGATCGGCGTCGTCGCGGCGCTGATGATCTTCGTCGTGCCGCGCGTGGTCGAACAGTTCACCGACACCGGCCAGCAACTGCCCTTCCTGACCCGCGCGGTGATTGCGATCTCCGGCTTCGCCGCCAATTGGTGGTGGCTGATCGCGCTGCTGCTCGCGGCGGGCGTCTTCGGTTGGGTCGCCGCGATGCGGCGCCCGGCGTTCAAGGCCGCGGTCGATGCGCGGCTGCTTCGCCTGCCGCTGCTCGGGCGGCTGCTCCGCGACCTTTATGCGGCCCGCTTTGCGCGCACGCTGGCGACGATGGTGTCGAGCCGGCTGCCTTTGGTCGAGGGCCTCAAGCTCACCGTGCCGACGATCCGCAACGCGGCGCTCGCCGGCGCGACGGCGACGATCGTCGACCAGGTTCGCGCGGGCGGCGGGCTCTCGGCCGCGCTGCGCGATGCCGGGGTGTTCCCGCCGCTGCTCGTCTACATGGCCGCTAGCGGCGAAAGCGCGGGGCGGCTCGAGGTGATGCTCGAGCGCGCTGCCGACTATCTCGAGCGCGAATTCGATCGCTTCACGGCCGCCTCGATGGCCTTACTCGAACCTGTCATAATTGTCGTTATGGGGTCGTGCGTCGCCCTCATCATCCTCGCCATCCTGCTGCCGATCCTCCAGCTGCAGAACCTTGCCGGACTATGAAAATGTCGTTGATGCAGTTATTCTTTCGCCTGATGCTCGATCCCGCCCGTCCGTTGCCCCGAAACGTCCGCAAGAAGGACGAGCGCGGCTTCACGCTCACCGAATTGATGGTTGTCATCTTCATCATCGGGCTGCTTGCGACGGTAGTCATGATCAACGTCCTGCCCAGCCAGGACCGGGCGATGGTGACCAAGGCCAAGGCCGATATCGCGACGCTCGAAACCGCGCTCGAACAATATCGCCTCGACAACCTGTCCTATCCCGCGTCGGGGGATGGGCTGGGTGCGCTGAAGGTCGCGCCGCCCGCGCTGGCGCAGCCCGAACGCTATCGCCGCGGCGGCTATATCAAGCAATTGCCGCAGGACCCGTGGGGGCGTCCCTATAATTACCAGGCCCCCGGCGCCAATGGCGCGGCCTTCGATATCTGGTCGTTTGGCGCCGACGGCGCGCCCGGCGGCACCGACGACAATGCGGATATCCACGGTGGAGAAGGCTAGGGCGCGCGCGTCCCGGGCGAATGGCTTCACCCTCGTCGAGCTGATGGTCGTGCTCGCGATCATGGCGCTTGCCGCGACCGCGGTCGTGCTCACCATCCCCGGCGAGGAACGCACGGTGCGCAGCGAAGCCGATCGCCTCGCCGCCCGGCTTGCCGCCGCGCGCGACGTCGCGGTGATCGAGGGGCGCAGCGTGTCGGTGAATTTCGCACCCTCGGGCTATGGTTTCGAACGGCGGATCGCGGGCGAGTGGCAGCCGCTGCCCGGCCGCTCGTTCGAACAGCGCAACTGGCCGTCGGACGTGCGGTTCGTCGCGGGCAACGGGCAGGGCGCGGCGCGCCTGTTGTTCGACCGTGTCGGCACCAGCCCGACCCCGCAGGCGATCGTGCTGAGCGGCGGCGACGCGCGCGAGGTCGTGCGCATCTCGGCGACCGGGGAGGTCAGCCGTGGCGAATGAGCGCGGTTTCACTTTGCTCGAAATGCTGGTCGCGCTCAGCATCATCAGCATCGCGGCGCTGACTTTGGTGCGCCTCGATGCCTTTGCGGTGCGCACAGCCGGGGACCTCGACGACGCGACGCTTGCCGGCATCGTCGCGCAGAATCGCGCGGTCGAGCTGTGGACCGATCCAACGCCGCCGACGATCGGCAACAGCGCCGTCGGCGTGTCGAACGCCGGGCGCAACTGGCGCGTCGAACAGCGCGTCGCGAAGACCGCCGACGACAGCCTGCTGCGCATCGACCTGCTCGTCCGCCCCGAAAACGGGACCGGGCAGGCGGCGCTGACGATCATCCGGCCCAGCCGATGAGGGACGAACGCGGTTTCACCCTCGTCGAGATGCTCGTCGCATTGTCGTTGTTCGCGGCGATCGCGGCGATCGGCGTCGGCCTGTTGCGCAGCAGCGTCGACACGCAGGACGCCGTGCAGGACCGGCTGAAGGCGATGGGCGGCATCAACCGGCTGCGTGCCGTCATGGCCAACGACCTCGCGCAGGCCTTGCCGCGGTCGACACGCGGACCTTCGGGTGAGGCGATCCCCGCCTTCGTCGGGTCCGAAACCGGCTTTGCGCTCGTCCATGGCGGGGCGGCGTCGCTCGATGGCGGCGCGCGGCCGAATATCGAACGTGTCGCCTATGCGCTGACCGGCGGCGAATGGCGCCGCGCGGTGCAGCCGATGCTCGACGGCACGCCCTTAAACGATGGCGACCGGCTGGTCGGTGAGGTGAGCGGCGCGGCGGTGCGCTATCGCGACGATCAGGGGCAATGGGGCGCGACCTGGACGTCCGAACCCGGCGATCGCCTGCCGCGCGCGGTCGAGGTGCGGCTGACGCGGCAGGGGCGTGCGCCGCTGGTGATGCTGTTCCTGACCGCGCCGGCGCCGGTTCCGCCGCCTGTGCCGGTGGTCCCGGCGCCATGAGCCGGGAGCGTCCCGACGAACGCGGCGCAGCGCTGCTCAGCGTGCTGCTGCTCGTCGCCGTCATGGCGGTGATCGCCGCGACGGCGCTCGACCGGCTGACGCTCGCGATGCGCATCGCGGGCAGCGCCGCGACGGTCGACCAGGGGCGCGCGTACAGCTTCGCCGCCGAGCAGATCGTGCTGCGCCGCGTCGCCGACCTCGTCGGGCGCGACACCGCGAAGCTGACGCTCGCCGGGGGTTGGCTCGGCCGCGATTTCACGCTGCCGCTGCCAAACGGGCAGGGAACCGCGCGGCTGACCGATGCGAGCAATTGTTTCAACCTCAACAGCCTCGTCGCCGAGACGATCCCCGGGCGCTTTACCCAGCGCCCCGGCGGCACCGGCCAGTTCGCCGAACTGATGACCTTGCTCGGGGTCAACGCCGACGAGGCGCGCATGGTCGCGGGGGCCACCGCCGACTGGATCGACAGCGACAGCATCGACGGCCCGCTCGGCGCCGAGGACGGCGTCTATCGCTCGCTGCCCGGCAGCTATCTTCCCGCCAATCGCAAGATGGCCGACATCAGCGAACTGCGCGCGGTGCGCGGGGTGACGCCAAAGCTCTACGCGCGGCTGAAACCTTGGATATGCGCGCTGCCGGCGACCGACCCGGTGAAGCTCAACGTCAATACGCTGGCGCCCGAACAGGCGCCGCTCGTCGCGATGCTGCTGCCCGGGCAACTGACCATCGCCGATGCACGCGCGGCGCTGGCGGCGCGGCCTGCCGGCGGCTATGGCAGCAGCGTGCGATTCTGGGAATCCGGACCGCTCGCCAAGCTCGATCCGCCGACCGACGTCGCCGAGCAGGCGGGGGTGACGAGCCGCTGGCTGATGTTGAAGACCGACGTGACGATGGGGGATGGTTTCTTGACTTCGATATCGCTGATCGACGCAAATGGCGGCGCGCCGGCGGCGGGCACGATGCCGCCGGTGATCGTCCGGCGCGATTGGGGCGAAACCGACTGACATGGCACGCACTCTGCTTCTCTGGCTGCCCCCGGCGGCGGCGCTTGGCGAACGGGCCGACGCCGCATGGCTGCGCGTCGACGACGGCGTGATCGTCGATTCGGGGCAAGACGAGGGCTGGGTCGACGCGTGGGAAAAGCCGCGGGACGACGGCGCCGACGACCGCTTGATCGCGCTCGCCCCCGCCGCCGACGTGCCGCTGCGCTGGCGCCATTATCCCGACGCCGCGCCGGCGCAGGCCGCCGCGATCGCGCGCATCGATACGCTGCGCGACAGCCTGGGCGATGCCTCGCTGCTGCATATCGTCGCAGGCCAGCCCGTCGATGCGGGGCAGGCGGTGCCGGTCGCGGTGACCACCCATGCCGCGATGACGGCCTGGACCGACTGGCTGAAAGCGCAGGGTCTCGCTCCCGCCGCGATCATCCCCGCCGCCGCGACGGTGCCGCCGCCCGATGCCGACAGCCTATGGACGGTCGAACTCGGGCGCGAACAGATTTTGCGCAGCGACGACCGCAGCTTCGTGTCCGATCCCGAGCTCGATCCGCTGATCGCCGCCGGCCGCCCGATCGCGCCGCTCGATGCCGACCGGATGCGCGAGGCGTTGCTGCTCTCGCTCGCCGCGCCGCCGCTCGACCTGCTCAGCGGCGCGTGGCAGCCGAAGCGCAGCTGGGCGATCGACCCGGCGATGGTGAGGTGGATGAAGCGGCTTGCGGCCGCGCTGCTCGTCGTCACCTTGCTGATCCCGATCCTCTATGCGATCCGCGTCAACGCCGACATCGCCCGCGCCGACGAGGCTGCGGTCGCCGCCGCCAAAAAGGCGGGCGTGACCGCGGGCGATGCCGCGACCGCCGAGGCCGAACTCGACCGGCGGCTTGCCGCCGCCGGCGGCGGACCGCTTGCTTTCTCGGTCCCCGCGTCGGCGCTCTATGATGCGATGCGCGACACGCCCGGCGTGGCGCTCAAGACGCTGTCGCACCGCACCGACGGCACGCTCTCGACGACGCTGGCGGCGCCGCGCACCGAGGATCTGAACGCGGTGCTGCTCGCGCTCCAGGCGCGCGGCTACAAGGTCACCGCGCAACCGATGGCGGGCACCGACGGCAACCAGATGGCGAATATCACCGTGAGGGCCGTGCCATGACCGATCGGATCGCCAGCTGGTGGCACGGCCTGTCGCGCCGCGAGCGCTGGATGGTCGGCGTCGCGGGCGTGCTCGCGCTCGCGGTCCTCGTCTGGCTGCTTGCGCGCCCGGCCTATGCCGCCTTCACCAATCTCGAGGCGGATCATCGCGCCGCGATCGAGCGTGAAGGCCGCGTCGCTGCAAAGGTGAAGCTGCTCGCGCAGCGCCCCGCATCGCCCGCCGCCGCGACGGCGACCGATGGTGTCGCGATCGACCAATATCTCACCCAGTCGGCGGGCGAGATCGGGCTGACCCTCGACCGCAACGAGGCGCGCGGCCAAGGTCAGGCGACGATCGCCATCGCGACCGCCAAGGCGCCGGTGCTTGCCGACTGGCTCGCCAGCCTCGAAGGGCAGGGTTTCGTCGTCGACCAACTGACGATCACTCCGGCGGCCGACGGCACCGTCGGCATGACCGCCGAACTGCGGCGCGGGGCCAGGTGATGCGGCGCCGGGTCATTTTTGCAGGCGTGCTGATCGCGCTCATCCTGATCGTCGCGACCTTCCCAATGCGTCTCGCGCTCGCGATGGCGGGGGCCGAACGATCGGGACTGACCGCGCGCGAGGTCAATGGCTCGGTCTGGGCCGGCGAATTGATCGAGGCGCGGCTCGGCGCGCTGCCGCTCGGCAATGTGAAGGCCAGCCTGTCGCCGCTCGTGCTGCTCGGCGGCGACGTCGAACTGGCGTTCAACCGCCCCGATCCGCGGCTCGGCGAACTTGCGGGGCGCCTGCACGGCAGCAATCCGCGCGGCGTGTCCGATCTCAGCGGGACGACCTCGCTGTCGGGCGGCCTCGGGCTCGTCCCCGTCGACAGTCTGCGTTTCGAGGGTGCGGCGGTGCGGTTCGACGAACGCGGGCGCTGCGTTTCGGCGAGCGGGCGGATTCAGCTCAGCGTCGGCACCTCGATCGCCGGGCTCGACCTGACGCGCGGGCTTGCGGGCCCGCTGCGCTGCGTCGAGGGCCGCGCGCAGGCTGCGCTGACC
>NZ_LYVN01000152.1 GCF_001990265.1 Sphingopyxis sp. KK2 | reverse complement strand
CACCCCGCTGCGACTAGGAAACAAGTTTCCAAGTCTCGCTGCCCCTCCCGCTAGCGGGAGGGGAAATCGGCTCGCTCGTTCAAGCGCCCGAAACCGGTCGCTTGCCGCCGTTCCGTCGGTGCGGTGCGAACCCGGTACCCCTAGCGTTCGACCTTGGTTGCGAGGATTACCGAGGTGGTGGTGCGTTCGACGCCGTCGAGCAGGCCGACTTCGTCGATCATCTCGTTGAGCTGGGCGCTGTCCTCGGCCTCGAGCATCGCGATGATGTCATATTCGCCGCTGATCGCGTGGATCGCCTGCACCTGCGGCAGCGCGGCGAGCGCGCCCTCGACCTCGCGGTGAAAGCGCGGCAGCGTCTTGATCATCATATGCGCGCGGATGCGGCTGGCGGCAAAGGCGTGGCCGAGGCGGACGGTATAGCCCGCGACGACCTTTTCCTCCTCGAGCCGCGCGAGCCGCGAATAGATGGCGCCGCGCGAGATTCCGAGTTCCTTGGCGAGCTGCGCGATCGTCTGGCGGGCGTCGTCGCGAAGCAGGCTGAGCAGGCGTTCGTCGACATCGTCGAGGGATACGCCCGCGTGCGCCATCACTCGGCGAGCTTCTCGTCGGCGAAGATTGCGGTTTGTGGAGACCCCCCGGCGCTCATCCGGCCACGATACATGCCGAGGTCGTTGATGGCAAAGGCCGGATCGCCGTCGGGGCCCATCGCGATCAGCCCGCCGTCGCCGCCGATCGCGCCAACCGCCATGATCGTCGCCTGCGCGGCGTCCTTCAGGCTTTCGCCCTTCCACGCGACGCGGTCGCAGACCTGCCGCGCCGCGCTTTCGCGGATAAAATATTCGCCCGATCCCGTCGCCGACACCGCGCACTGGCCGTCCTTGGCATAGGTGCCGGCGCCGATGATCGGCGAATCGCCGATGCGGCCCCAGCGCTTGCCGGTCATCCCGCCGGTCGAGGTCGCCGCCGCAAGATGGCCCTCGGCATCAAGCGCCACCGCGCCGACGGTGCCGAAGAGATGCGTCGGATCGAGCGCCGCCTGCTGTTTCTTGCGCCAGGCGAGCAATTGTTGCCAGCGTTCCTCGGTGCGGAACCAGTTGGGGTCGACCTGTTCGAGCCCCTGTTCGAGCGAGAAGCGGTCGGCGCCGTCGCGCGCGAGCATGACGTGCGGGCTCTTGTCCATCACCGCGCGCGCGAGGTCGATCGGGTGGCGCGTGCGCGTGACGCCGGCGACCGCGCCGGCCTTTTGCGTCTTGCCGTCCATGATCGCGGCGTCGAGTTCGTTCTTGCCCTCGGCGGTGAAGACCGCGCCGCGCCCGGCGTTGAACAGCGGATTATCCTCGAGCACGCGCACCGCCGCCGCGACCGCGTCGAGCGCGGGGCCGCCGCGATCGAGCACCGCGCCGCCGGCGCGCAGCGCCTCGTCGAGTCCGGCGCGATAGGCGGCTTCCTTCTCAGGGGGCAGCGCGCCGCGCTCGATCACCCCGGCGCCGCCATGGATCGCGAGCGACCAGCGCGGCACTTCGGCGATCGCGCCGGCGCGCGCGGCGTAATGCCGCTCGAACACCGGATTGTCGACGCGGCCCGAGGGGAGGTGGATCACCGAGCCGGGGCCGACCCCGGTGACCTTGACGCGCGGCGCGTCGAGCGGGCGGCCGGGCGTGACTTTCTTCAGCCCGGCGCCGTCGACGACCCAGGCATAGCCGTCGGGCGCGGTCGCATAGATGCGCGCGCGGCCGTCGGGTTCGACCGCGAGCGCGGCGCTTTCGTCGACGCCGAGGCCGAGCATCGCAGGCAAAGCGGGATCGCGGCCGACCTGCGCCTTGGCGACGAAGGCGAAGAGACGCCCGAGCCGTTCGCGTTCCTTGAAATGGGTGTCGGTGACGATGCCCTTCAACAGCGCGAGATGGAGGAAATCGCCCTCGATCGTGTTCGCGGGGCCGAGCGGGTCGGCGAGTGCCGCGGGGCTTTTGATGCTGCCGTCGTCCATCGCGCCATAGAGTTTCTCGCCCTGCATCGCGAGCCCGGCGCTGGTCCCGGCGAGCGGCTTGCCCGCCGCGACATGCGCGTCGAGGATCTCGTTCACCGGGGTGCCGCGCCAGTAGCGCACGTAGCGCGCCTGGTCGCCGCCGGCGATGAAGATGCCGTCGGCCTTGCGCAGCCGGTCGAGGATCTTCCTGTCATAGGATTGCGTGCGCGCGTGGAAGACGAAGATTTCGGCCGACTCGATGCCGCCGACCTCGTGGAAGAATTCCTGCCCCATCTCCTCGCCGTAGGAGGCGCTGATGATGACGATATGGCCGCGTCCGGCTTTGCCGAAGAACCATTTCATCGCGTCGATATTGCGGTCGCCGCCACCCATCAGCAGCAGCCCGCCCGACACCTGGCCGGGGGTCGCGGTGTTCAATTTGCCGAAGACATAATGTTCGACGGGCTTTTCCTTCGCCTCCTTGGCGATGGCGGGCGCGAGCGACAGCCCCGCGGCGGTGGCCAGCAACAGCAAGGCCCTTGTGATCCAGCGCGGCATTCATCGTCCCTTTGCAACCCGTGAAGCGAAGGATGTTACATAATGATCGCACAGGATGACAATATGATTTCCCATATCACCATAATGATTGAAATTATCGACGTTTTCCGCATAGGGGATAGGGCGCCGTCGGGGAACAAGGTCGGGCGCGGACCAGGCAAGGGCCGGATCACGGCCAGGTAAAGGGGTTGCACCATGACAGATTTCCGCACGCGGTCGTTCCGCATCCTCCTCGGGCTCGGCGTCTGCCTGCCGGCATTGATGTCGCCGGCGCTGGCGCAGGACGCCGCCGACGACGCGGGCAATGACGAAATCATCGTCACCGGCTCGCGCATCCCGACGATCCGCGACCAGGGGCCATCGCCGGTCACGACGATCGATTCGGACACGATCCGCGCCAACGGCTATACCAATGTCCCCGAACTGCTCGCCGCGATGACGCAGAACAGCGGCGAGACGCAGAGCCCGCAGTCGGGCAGCAGCGCCGACTTCACTCCCGGTGCGCAGCAGGTCGACCTGCGCGGGCTGGGTCCCAACCACACGCTGGTGCTGATCAACGGGCGCCGCATCGCCGACTTCCCGCTGCCCTATATCGGCCGCAGCAACTTCACCGACATTTCGAACATCCCCGTCAGCCTGATCGACAAGGTCGAGATTCTGAGCGGCGCGGGATCGGCGATCTATGGCTCCGACGCGATCGCCGGCGTCGTGAACTTCAAGATGAAGGAAAAGCTCGACGGGCTGACGCTCGACTATCGCCACGGGCGCACCGAGCATGGCGGCGGCATGTCGCACCGCGTCACCGCGACCGGCGGCTGGTCGAGCGGCGGCTTCAACATCAGCGGCGGCGTCGAATATCTCGATCAGCGCCCGCTCTGGGCCTATGACCGCAGCATCCAGGACAGCACCGACGACAATCCGGTGAACACGCTGGCGCGCCGCACCTTCCTGCGCATCGACGAGAATGTCGACTATATCGCGCCGCCGCCGGGCGCCTGCAACGCGCTGTCGGGGCTCAACATGGGCACGATCCGCCAATATAACCGCCCGCGCTACGGCGATTTCTGCGGCAGCAAGGAATCGATCGCCTATGGGACGATCATTTCGGGCCGCAAGGGTTTCAACAGCTTCGCCACCGCCTCCTACGAGCTGTCGGACGATGCCAAGCTGTTCGTCGACGCGCAGTTCGGGATCAGCAAGGTCCGGCTGATGTACGACGTCACCGCCTGGGCGTTCGAACAGTCGTCGTCGAGCGCCGACAATTATTTCTACAACGGGTTCACCGATCAGCTCGAGGACTGGTCGCGCCAGTTCACCCCCGAGGAAACCGGCGGGTTCGAGATGCAGCGCATCAAGCAGACCACCTACAGCATCACCCCCGGCGTGCGCGGCACCGTCGCCGACAAATGGAATTACGAGCTGTCGTTCAACTACAGCCGTTATGAATCGACGGTGCGCTGGCCGCAGATCATCAACCAGAAGGCGAAGGACCTGTTCCTCGGCCCGCAGGTCGGGTTCGACGACGACAGCGGCTATCCGATCTACAACGCCGATCCGACGCGGCTCTATACCCCGCTGACGCGCGCCGAATATGAGAGCATCTCGGCCGACACCGTCTATCGCCCCTATGCGTGGACGAGCAATTTGCAGGCGACGGTCAACAATGGCGAGCTGTTCGAGCTGCCCGCGGGGCCGGTCGGCTTCGCGATGGTCGCCGAATATGGCAAGCAGGGCTATAATCTGCGCCCCGACCCGCTCGCGCTCACCGACTATTATTACAGCTGGCGCGACAGCGACGGCGAGGGCAAGCGCAGCCACGCCGCGATCGGCGGCGAGCTTCGCGTGCCGGTGCTCCAATTCCTCACCGTGACCGGCGCGGGCCGTTTCGACACCTTCGGCTATGCGGGGCGCAACACGAGCAAATTCACCTATAATGGCGGGCTTGAGGTGCGTCCGATGGACAGCCTGCTGCTGCGCGCCGCCTATGGCACCGCCTTCCGCGCCCCCGACCTCCATTATGTGTTCACCGGGCCGGGCAATGTGCAGAGCAGCGTCGACGATTATTATCTCTGCGGCATCGAGGAGCCCGACGAGGATATCGGCGATTGCAGCTATTCGGGCACCGGCGTCGTCGTGAACCGCAACGGCACCCGCGACCTCAAGTCCGAAACGGGCAAGACGCTGACCGCGGGGCTGGTGTTCGCGCCGTCGAGCCGCCTGCATTTCTCGGTCGATTATTTCCGCGTCTCGCTCGACAACCAGGTCGACGACCTCAGCATCGACCAGATCGCGCGCGACGAGGCGGCGTGCCGTCCCGACGCCAATGGCCAGACCGAACTCGACCCCGCGTCGCCGACCTGCCAGGACGCGATCGCGCGCGTCCGCCGCTTCACCAGCGGCGGCTTTGCGGGGCAGATCGAATCGATCCGCGTCAACCCGATCAACATCGCGCGCGAAAAGACGAGCGGGATCGACATCGCCTTCCGCGGCACGTTGCCGACCAGCTTCGGCGATTTCACGCTGTCGCTCGCGCACAGCCATGTGTTCAAGCACAGCTTCCAGCAATATCCGGGCGATCCGATCGAGAACAAGCTGGCGTTCGACAGCGGTTTCTACCTGCCGCGCGACAAGTCGAACGGCAGCATCAGCTGGGCGAGCGACGGGCTCCAGCTCACCTTCTCCGGCACCCGCCTCGGCAAGCTGCCCAATTATGACGAGGATGCGTTCCTGAAGGCGAGCTATTTGTTCAACGCGACGCTGCAATATGATTTCACCGATCATATGCGCGGGTCGCTGACGATCCGGAACCTGTTCGACACCAACCCGGTGAAGGACCCGACCTGGTCAGCCTATCCCTATTACAACACCAGCTGGTACGACAGCGTCGGGCGCAGCGTGTTCCTGCAGCTGACCTACAAGCTCGGCGGTTCGGGGCTCTGACCCGCGCGCGCCGCCGGGCTTGACCAGGCCCGGCGGCGGCCCCATCCTGCCGCCATGTCGCGGCTCTATACGACTTTCGCCGAATTCTGGCCCTTTTACCTGCGCGAGCACAGCAAGGCGTCGACGCGCGCGCTGCACTATGTCGGCACCAGCATGGTCGTGCTGATCGCGGTCGCGGCGGTGCTGACCGGGCGCTGGGGTTGGCTGGTCGCGCTGCCGCTCGCGGGCTATTTCTTCGCCTGGGTGGCGCATTTCGGGGTCGAGAAGAACCGGCCCGCGACCTTCACCTATCCGCTGTGGAGCCTCGCCGCCGATTTCAAAATGTGGGCGCTGTGGCTCACCGGGCGGCTGGGTCCCGAACTCGACAAGGCCGGGGTGGCGCGGGCGCGCTGATGCGCAAAAGCGATCAGCCTGAGCGACAGGCTGCATTGGCGATTATTGCGAATCATTCTTAACTTCATGGCATCCCGCTTTCCGGAGATACGCCATGCCGACTGACCTCACCAAGACCCTGACCTATTTGTCGCTGCACCTGACCATCGGGTTCAGCGTCGCTTATGTCATGACCGGATCGGTCGCGCTCGCGGGCGGGATCGCGATCGTCGAGCCCTGCATCAATGCGGTCGCCTTTTTCTTCCACGAAAAGGCGTGGAAGCGGGTGGGCGCACGGCGTAGCCTGGTCGCCGCCTGATTCGGCGACCCCGAGTCCCGCCGCCATTGCCAGCCAAGGAGACAGACATGACCGTCAACCACGCATCCGCCCGCTACGAAGGTTTCGGCAAGGAGGGCAAGGGAGCGATCACGACCAAGTCGGGGGTGCTCGACAAGCAGCCCTATGGCTTCGGCACGCGCTTCGAGGGCCAGCCGGGGACGAACCCCGAGGAACTGATCGCGGCGGCGCATGCGGCGTGCTTCACCATGGCGCTGTCCTTTGGGCTGGCGCGCGCCGGCTATAGCGGCGACACGCTCGAGACGAGCGCGGCGGTGACGCTCGATGCGGTCGATGGCGGGTTCGAGATATCGAGTTCGGCGCTGACGCTGACCGCCAAGGTTCCCGGCATTTCGGCAGAGGAGTTTGCGAAGCTCGCCAAGGAGGCCGAAATGAACTGTCCGGTATCGAAGCTGCTCGATTGCGAGATCACGCTCGAACACACACTCGAAAGCTAGGCGGCGCGGCGCACCGGCGGCAACTCGTCGGCCATGAAGTCGAACAGCGCTTGCGCGGGGGCGGGCAGCGTCCAGCCCTGCAGCCGGCGATGGCGGCCGTGGCCGATATGGCTTTCGATGAGCAGCAACTCGCGCGGGGTCCAGTTCCACGCCAGCGGCACCGGGTCGAAACCCGCGTCGCCATAGCCGAGCGTGATATGCGGGCGGAGGCCCGACTTGCGGTGCAGCGGCGCGATGTCTTCGCCGGCGAGGCGCGCGACCAGCGCATCATAGAGGCCGCGAATCGCGCCGATGCTGCCCGCCGTGACGAGTTCGACCCCGGCATCGCGCGCGACGATGCGGCCGAAGGGGATGGCTGCGGCGGCAGGCAGGGTGTCGGCCAGCGCGCGGGCGACCCGCTGGCGCAGGAAGGGGTGCGGCAGCGCGGTCTCGGCGATCGTGCAGAGCGTCAGATGATAGCGATGCGGGCTGAGCCCGGTGAACAGGTCGCCGGGCAGCGGCGGCAGGTGCCGCGCGAGCCATCCGGCGCGATCGGCGGCGACCTGAAAGCCCAGGAAATAGCGGAAATTGGGTGCCATGAGATGCCTCCGAATCGGATCAATGTTCTCATTATGTTCCAATCGTGCGCGCGTGTCGAATCGCTCGTGCACCCGTCGACTTGGGGCGGCGACCGCGATAAGGACGGGCGCTGGAATCGCGGGAGACGGGGCGTGGGATTCAAGACGGGGATGATGGCGGCGGCGATGCTGGCGCTGGCGGGATGCGGACAGGCGGACGACGGCGCCGCCGCGCCCGACAAGGCGGCGTTGCCCGACGGCCCGAAGGCCGAGATCGCAACGATCGACGCCGCGAACCTGCCCGAGGGAGTGCGGGCGGTCGTGCTTGCCGCGGTGCCCGACATCGAGATCTCCGGGGCGCAGCGCAAGGCGCGCGACGGCATGGTCTTCTATGACGTCGAAGGGTCGCGCGGCGACGGCAGCGAGGTCGAACTCGACGTGATCGACGAGGGCGGCATCTATCGCGTCGTCGAGATCCAGCGCGACATCGCCTGGTCGGAGGCGCCCGCCGCGGTGCGCGCCGCCGCCGACGTCGCGCCCGACCGCTTCGTTCCGGCGCGGGTGATCGAAAGCACGCAGACTGACGGCAGCGTGATCTATGAGCTGTTCACTGTCGACAAGCCCGACGAGCCGACCGCCGAGATCGACTGGAAGAATGGCGACGCGAAGCTGCGGACCGAACGCAACGCCTATTGAGGCGGAGCGGGTAAAGGACGGCATGATGGGCGATTATAAGGTGAGTTTCGGCATCGGCGGCGAGGGCGCGGCGCCCGCGGTGGCAACCGGCGTCGCGCAGCCGACGATCGAATTCCTGTGCGACCCCGCGCTGGTCGGCCAGATCCCGCCCCCCGAGCGCGCGATCCGCTTCGCGCCCGACTGGTTCAAGCGGCTGAACCGCGAAATGGGCATGACCTATGAAAATGGTCTGCCCGCGATGACCGCCAAGGCGTGCCTGCCGATGACCGACGCCTTTTCGCTGGGCTTCGTGATCCCGCTGCCGTTCGATGTGCTGATCGTCGTGCCCGAGGATCGGGTGTCGATCCAGATGGGCTGGGCCGAAGGCGTGCCGTTCCAGCCGCTCGAACAACATCACCCGGCGCAGATCGGCGCCCCCGAACCGCCGTTCGAAAGCGTGATGCCGCTGAAATTCATCAATCCGTGGCGGATCAAGGTGCCCGACGGCTATTCGGTGCTGTTCGTCCAGCCATTGAGCCGCCCCGATTTGCCCTTCACCTGCTTTTCGGGCTTCGTCGATTGCGACCGCTTCGACACCACGGTGAACCTGCCCTTCGCCTGGACCGGGCCGGTTGGCGAGCACATCTTGCCGGCGGGTACGCCGATCGCGCAGCTGATCCCGATCCGCCGCGACACGCTGATCAAGCAGGATCGCGCCCGCGCCTCGACCAACGAGGAACTCGCCGAACAGGCGACCGCGCAGGGCAAGAAATATGGCGAGGAATCGGCCTATATGCGCGAGTGGCGCGTCAAGAAATGACGCCATCGTCCGGGCTTGATCACGCGGCTTGATCTCAACCGCGGTTGAGCTTTCATAAGGGCGGCCGATGAT
Organism: Sphingopyxis sp. KK2; assembly: GCF_001990265.1. GTDB lineage: Bacteria > Pseudomonadota > Alphaproteobacteria > Sphingomonadales > Sphingomonadaceae > Sphingopyxis. The sequence continues at coordinate 385 of NZ_LYVN01000152.1, read as the reverse complement.
TCGCCGACCGGAGATTTGCCCATGAACGACGCCGCCCCGCCCCTCGTCGACTTGCCGCGCTACTGCTCGCGGATCGGTTATGACGGTTCGCTTGTGCCGACCTGGGAGGTGCTCGCGGCGCTGCAGGCCGCGCATATCGCCGCAATCCCGTTCGAGGCTCTCGACCCGCTGACCGGCAAGGGCGTCGACCTCGATCCCGCGGCGGTCGACGCCAAGCTGATCGATGCGCGGCGCGGCGGCTATTGTTTCGAGCAGAACAGCCTGTTCCTGCGCGTGCTGCGCGCGATCGGTTTCGACGCCGAGGGGCGGATCGCGCGGGTGCGCTGGATGCAGCCCGACGACGCGCCGCCGACCCCGCGCACGCACCAGATGACGCGGGTGATGC
>NZ_LYVN01000151.1 GCF_001990265.1 Sphingopyxis sp. KK2 | reverse complement strand
GCCGCCGCGACCGCAAGCAGGCTCGCGAGCATCACCATGCCACAACCGCCTGGAGCGCGATTGTTCGCCCGATCGCATTCGCCTGTTCGGGATCGTAACCGATCGCCGAGCCGATGGACTGGAAGCGCGCATAGGGCGGGTCGCTGTCGAAGAGATTGTTGATGCTGAGCGCGAGGCGGAGCGACCGTCCGCCCGGATCATCGGCGCCGGCGATCCGCGCACCGAGCTGGAGGTCGACCGTCGTCCAGCTCTTCACCCGTTCCTCGGGGGTAATCGTCCGGTTGCGATAGCTCCCGACATGGTTGACCGCGACCCCGCCGTCGAAGGCGCCGAGCGTGAAGCCAGCGCGTCCGCGCAGGCGCAGCTTCACCGGGTTGCCGAGCGTGCCGACGACATTGTTCGGCGCCGCGGTTTCGATGAGCCGGTTGTCGATCTCGAACAGCCTGCTGCCGCCGAACGACAGGTCGATATGGCCTTCGCCGATCGGGCGGCTGTAGCCGAGGTCGAAATCGAGCCCGCGGACGCGTGATGAGGAGAGGTTGCGCGTCCGGACATCGATGATCGCACGCACGTCGCCCGGCGCGGCGCCGATCGCGTTCGAAAAGCTCGGATCGGCGAAATAGGCGGCGACGACGGCCGGATCCGGATTATCCTCGATCAGCGGCGCGTAGATGTCGCGCGCGACGAGGAAGTTGCGGAATTCGGCCGATCCCGACGCGATGCGGCCGCGATAGTCGATGTCGAACCAGGTCAGCGCGAGCTTCGCGCCGGGCAGGAACGCGGGCTCGAAATCGACCCCTGCGGTCCAGCTTGTCGCTTTCTCGGGTCCGATATCGGGCCGGAAACCGAACAGCGCGAGCACGATCGATTGCCCGGTCGGCGACGCCGGATCGGCAACGCGGATCGCCTGGTAGCGGGCGTTGGCCGTGCCGACGAGTTCGTCGAAGAAGGGCGCGCGGAACGAGCGGCCGTAGGAGGCACGCAGCGCGAGGCCGGGGAGCGGCGTCCAGCGGATGCCCGCCTTCGGATTGGCGGTGTCGCCGACGTCCGAATAATCTTCGTAGCGCCCCGCGAGCGAGAGCGAGAGTTCGCCGGGAAAGCTGCCGTCGGCATCGAAGACGGGCAGCGCGAGCTCGGCGTAGAGCGAGCGCACGATCCGCTTGTCGGGGAGCCCCGGAATGCCGTCGGTGCGCGGCGCGGTGCCGACGAGGTCGCTTGTCTGGACATAGGTGAGGCGGTCGCGGCGATATTCGGCGCCGAGCGCGAGCTTGGCCTCGCCCGCGGGAAGTCGGAACAGCGGGCCATCGGCGCGCAGTGCCCCGGTCCAGACGCGGTAGCGCGTATCGACCGCGAGGCTGCCGCGAAGCCGGTCGATCAGCGCCGGGTCGTTGACCGCGCCATCGCCGAACGGATTGAGCGCGGTCGCGAACGTCGACGCCGCCGCGGCCTGCGGCAGGCGCGTGAAGTGGATCAGGTTGACGCCGTCATAATGTTCGCGCTGCAGGCCGTAGCCGCCGGCGACTTCGATCTCCCAGCGCCCGACGTCGGCCCGCGCCCCGAGCGCGGTGTTGAGCGCGCGGACTCGGCCGCGCACGCCTTCGGGCCCGAAATCGGCCGCGGGATCATAATAGACGGTGATCGGCTGGCCGGTGCCGATCGGGTCGACATAATAGGGGTTGGCGGCGGTGACCGTGAGTGGGATCGTTCCGTTCAGGCGGCGGCGCGCTTCGAAGCGCCGGTCGGCATAGAGAGCCCGCGCCAACAGCTTGACATGATCGCCGATCGCCTGTTCGGCACTCGCATAGAGGCTCGCATTTTTCTGCTCCGGCAGGATGTCGACATGGCGCCGCCCGTCGCCGCTGTTGAAGTCGGCGCTCGGAATGAGGTCGGCGGCGCTGAGATCGCGACCGTCCTGCCCTGCCGGGATATGGAAGCGGCGGCCGTTTGCCGCGACGATCGTGCCGGGATTGTTATAGTTGGAGCGGAGGTCGGGGCCGCCGAACGGCCGGAGATCCTCGCTCGCGAAGGCGCGCTGGGTCGAGGGCAGGTTGCCGCGGTGATAATATTCGCCCGCGACGACGAGATGGCCCGTGGCCCAGCCCGTTCCAACGATCTGGCTGACCTGAATTTCGCCATAATCGCCATCGGCGGTGCCTGCGCGAAGCCGCGTCTCGGCACCGTCGAAGCGATTGCGGAAGCGGACGTTGACGACGCCCGCGACCGCGTCCGACCCGTAGATCGCCGACGCCCCGTCGGTGAGGATTTCGACGCGCTCGATCGCCGCCGACGGCACCAGCGACAGGTCGGCGAAGGCGCCCGAGGCGCCGCCGAGCGCCGGGCGCGTGCCGTCGAACAGCGTCAGCGTCGCGCCCGGGCCGAGGCCGCGCAGGTTGATCGCCGAGCCGAAACCGATGTTGCTGAGGCTGTTGCCGCGATTGCTCATCCCGATATTGGCTTCGGTCGGGCCGCCCGAGAAATTCTGCGGGATCGTCTGGATGAAGTCGGCAAGCGTCGCGCGCCCGCTGCGGTCGAGCGTGTCGCGGTCGATCGTCGCAAGCGGCGAGCCGATCGGACCCGCGCCGCGAATGCGCGAACCGGTGACGATAATCGCCGGGTGGCTCGCCGCGTCAATCGAAGCTTCGTCCGCCGCAGCGCCGTTTCCCGCACGGACCACGAGCCGGCCTTCGACGAGCTCGGCGGTGAGGCCGGTGCCGGCGAGGAGACGCGAGAGTGCGGCATCGGCGGTCAGGCGGCCTTCGACGCGGCCGCTGCGCTTGCCCGCGACGAGGCTCGAGGCGGCGACGATCTCGCGGCCCGAGATCGCCGCATATTGGCGCAGCGCGTCGCCGAGATCCTGCGGCGGAATGGCGTAGCTGCGCTGGGCTGTCTGTGCCTGCGCCTGCGCGGCCGGTGCGGTTGCGGCCAGGATCGCGCCCGACGCCAGCAGGACCGCGAGATATTTCGATGTCATTCTACCCTCCCGAATGCGGCCGTCATTGGCCGTCCGGGGGTGCAGAACACCGGGGAAGGGGCTCACCCCCCTCGCGTGCGTTGGGGGTGGATTATTTCTTCGTCAGGACGATTTCGCCGCCTTGTTCGCTTGCCGCGAGATCGAGCGCCACCGCGAGCGTGCGCGCGAGCGAACGGCTGTCGGTGACGTCGAACCGGCCCGTGACCTTGAGCCCGGCGAGGGCCGGGTCGGCAAGGCGGATCGGCGCCGCGCCGGCCTTGTTCGCCGCAGCGAGGACTGCGCCGAGCGGCAGTTCGTCGGCGTCGAGCAGCGTCGCGGGCACCGGCGATTGCATCGCCGTCACGAGCTGTGGCCCGCTGGCGATCACGTCGGCGGCCTGGCCGGGGGCGAGCCGGAGGCGGTCGCCGCCGGCGCGCGACCGCACTTCGACCGCGCCCTTGATCAGCGTGATGCGCGGTGCGGCTTGCCTGAGGTCGATCTCGAAGACGGTGCCGAGCGCGACCGTCTCCGAGCCGCCGGCGACGACGACGAAGGGCCGCGCGGGGTCGTGCGCGACATCGAAGCGCGCGCGGCCGCCATTGAGTATGACGCGGCGTTCGCTGTCCGAGAGCTGCGGATTGACCCAGGCGCCGTCCATCAGGGTGACGGCGCTGCCGTCGGCGAGCTTCAGCTGACCCGGCAGCATCGGACCGGCGGCGATCTGCGGCGTGTCGCCGCGGCTTTGAAGATAGAATGCGAAGCCGATGGCGAGCCCGATCGCGGCGATTGTCGCGACCGCCCAGCGCAGGCTTCCCGGCGCATTGCGTTCGCTGCGCGCTTTCGCCTCGATGCGCTGGCGCGAGGTTCCCGCGGAATAGGCCCAGTCGTCGACCGCGCGCGCATAGGCCTCGGCATGGCCCGGCGCGGCGCGCCAGGCGTCGAACGACCGCCGGTCGGCATCGCTCGGGTCTCCGCGCATCCGGGCGGCCCAGTCGGCCGCCTCGCGCTGCTCGTGCGTCACGATTGCGCGTCTCGCGCCTTGCGGATCGCGACGAGGGCTTTGGCGATATGCTTTTCCACGCGCTTGACCTTCATGCCCTTGATTCTTGCGATCTCCGGATAGCTCAGATCGTCGAACCTGTGCAGCAGGAATACATCCCTTGTGGCGGGAGCGAGGCGCGCGATCGCATCCTCGACGCGGCGGATCATGTCGCGCGCCTCGAGCGCAGCGTGCGGATCGGGGCCGGCGATATCCTGCTCCTCATAGCTGTGATGCAGCGCGTGCAGATTGCGCACCCCCGAGCGCGCACGGTTCTTGAGGATGCTCCGCGCCGCGGCGGCGAGATAGGCGGCGGGGGCGTCGAGCAGCCCGGCGCCATGGCCCTTGGCCGAGAAGACGCGGCGGAAGGTCTCCTGAACGAGATCGCCGACCTCCTGCGGGGGGACGCTGCGCCGGAAGATGCTTGCAACGAGGGGGCGCTGCGCCGCGTAAAGCGCCTCGGCGCGCGCCATGCTGCCGAAACCCGCCCAGTCGTCGGGCGGCAGCGGATCGGCGGCATCGAGGCCGCGTCGTCCGTCCTTCTCGCTGTCGTCATAGTCCATCGCGTCCGCCTTCGAGGAGGCAGCGACGACGCCGGAAAGCCGGGCGTTGAGAACAGGTCGAGAAACCCGCGCCGCCGCCTTTGGCCCGAGGGCTTGGACATGCGCAGACGGCCACCCGGCAGGATGGATAAGGATATCGCTCTCGAACGGAGTTCTCACGCTCCGGCATCCGGCGCTTCGCTGCCCGATGCCGGACCAGCATAACCGGCTGTGCCGTAAGGGCAAGAGTCTGCCGGGAGACCGCTCGACTATGGACGGGATTCGGAAGGGGGCGGGGAGCCGGCCCTGGACTCGGCTGTGCTCGACCAGGTCGGTCAGAGGACGGAATTCACAAAGTCACGGCTGATGAGCGCGGCCCGAAAGGAGCGCGCACTGGCGGCGGCAGGCGCCGCCAGAGGTCGCGCGTCGCACGGTTGGCCGCGCTGCGCTCTTGGGCTCGCTGGTCTTGGCGCGGCGGCGGCTAAGCACAGCTGCGCGCGCACGCCGCCGCGCCTGCGGCTCGCCAAGGGCGCGAGTTTTCAGGCCCTTCGGGCCGGGATCGAGGCCGATCGTTTCGACATCGCCGCACGGCGCCGTTCGGGGCGCCGGAGTGATGCGGTGAATAGGCCGACAAACCCGGGCTGAGGACGCCGCGCTGCGCGCGGCGGCGCTTTGGTGGGCCGGCACCTCGGACATCGGCGCGGGCGGCGCACGGCCTGTGGGACCGCCCGGCGCCCGCGCAAGCCCGGCTTCGCCGGGCTCCTCCACTTCGTTCCGGCCGTGCGGGTGCGCGGCCGCCTTGCTGGGCGGTCCCCTGACCGTGGATTCGCCGCCCGCCCCGCTGTCCGGGGCCGGCCGCGGCGGATTTTGGTCCGAAGGAGACGCACCGTGAACGCATTCCCGCAATCCTTGGGCGAGGCCGCACCCTCGCGAAGCCCCGCGCGACCGGGCGACAAGGGCGCAGACAGCGCGGGCGGCGCGGCGACGCGCGGTCGTTCGCGCGGCAAGCGCCGCAACGGCGACGGGGCGGGCGGCGCTGCGCCGGGGGTGTCGCTCTATGACGAGGTAACCGCGCGCATCGTCGGCGAACTCGAGGAAGGGCGCATCCCGTGGGTGCGGCCTTGGGACGCCGCCACCTTCGCGCCGGGTCTGCCGCGCAACGCCGAAACGCGGCGCAGCTATTCGGGCATCAATATCCTCATCCTCTGGTCCGAAGCGGTGCAGCGCGGTTTCGCCTCGCAAGGCTGGCTGACCTTCAACCAAGCGCGGCAGGCGGGCGGACAAGTCCGCAAGGGCGAGAAGGGCATAACGATCTTCTACGCCGCGCGCTTCACCCCGAAGGGCGGCGAGGACGGCGCAGCGGTGGCGCCCGCTTCCGTCCCCGAGGGGCGCGGCGGCGCGGGAAGCGCGAGCGGAGAGGGGGGCGACCGCTCGATTCCGTTCCTCAAGCGCTTCACCGTGTTCAACGTCGCGCAGGTCGAGGGCCTCCCCGAGCGGTGCACCGCGCCCGACCCCTTGCTCCTGCCGCGCGAGACGATCCCGGTTGCCGAGGCGCTGCTTGCCGCAAGCGGCGCCGATATCCGCATCGGCGGGGGCGAGGCCTATTATTCGCCGTCGGGCGACTTCGTCGCGCTGCCGCACCAGCAGGCGTTCCGCGCGCAGATCGACTTTTACCGCACCGCGCTCCACGAACTCGGCCACTGGACCGGCCACGGGTCGCGGCTGGGCCGCGACCAGACGGGCAGCTTCGGCAGCGCCGCCTATGGCCGCGAGGAGCTTTGCGCTGAACTGGCAAGCGCCTTCCTCTGCGCTTCGCTCGGCATCGCGCCGACCGTCCGCCACGCCGATTATATCGGAGCGTGGCTCGCGATCATGCGCGCCGATACGCGCGCGATCTTCAAGGCCGCGAGCCTCGCCTCGAAAGCGGCGGACTATCTGCTCGGATTTGTGCCGGATGCCGCGCAGGGCGCGGCGGCCGCCGCCGAAACCGCGCGCGGCGGGGACATGGCGCGCCCCGATGCGACGGACGAGGAGGCGGGGCAATGATCCTGCTTCCCGCGCATCTGCGCTTCGCGCTCAACGCCAATGGCCTGACGGGCCGCATCCACGCCGCGCAGGATAAGCGTTTCGACCCGCGCCCGGTGGTCAAATTCTTCAATCCCATCGGCGCGGCGACATGGCTCGCGACCGAGATCGACGAGGACGGCGATACGCTGTTCGGGCTGGCCGACCTTGGTTTCGGCTGTCCCGAACTCGGCTGTTTCTCGCTCCGCGAAATCGAGGACGTGCGCTTGCCGCTTGGCCTCGCCATCGAGCGCGACGAACATTTCGAGAGCCTCGCGCCTTTGTCGGTCTGGACCGACACGGCGCGGCGCTCGGGGACGATCATTCAGGCCGAGGCGGCGCTGCGCCGCAAGGCGCGCGATGCGCGCGCTTCCAATTCTTCCCCTTCGCCGAACCCCGGCGCGGGCGAATCCCCGGCGCCCGAGGGCGAGGAGCCGGGAGAGCATCCGGCGCCGCCGTCGGCGGCGAATGACGAGCTTCCGCCAGACTAGGCGGCAAGGCGAGGCGGCGCGCCTTCGCCGTCAGGCCGGTTTCCGGGGGCATTCCCCCGCCCATGGAAGTCCCGGGCGCGGAAACCGGAAACCGGCCACCCCAATGAATGGAGTGACGACATGAAACTCGATTTTATCCCGCTCGACAAGCTGTCGGTCGATCCGGCCAATATGCGCGCCAAGGGCCGCGACCCCTATGTCGGCGATATCCTGCCGAGCATACGCAAGCGCGGCGTCCTTATTCCACTGCTCGTCCGTCCCGGCGCGGAAGAAGGGCATCACCGCGTGACGGCGGGTCGGCGGCGCTTCACATGCGCCAACATCGTCGTCCGCGAGGGCGGCCCGGCGCGCCCGCTACCCTGCGCCATTCTCGAAGAGGAGGACGACGCCGACGCCATCGAGGCATCGATGCTCGAAAATCTCGCGCGCGTCGCGCCCGACGAGGTCAGCCAGTGGGAGGCGTTCGTCAAGCTGGTCAAGGCGGGCCGCAAGGTCGAGGAGATCGCCGCCGACTTCGCTTTCGAGGTGCCGACGGTGAAGCGCATCCTCGCGCTCGGCAACCTCCTGCCGCGCATTCGCTCCCTCTACCGCGCGGGCGATATCGACCAGACGACGGTCAAGCAGCTGACGCTTGCGAGCAAGAGCCAGCAGACCGCCTGGCTGGCGCTGTTCGACGACCCCGACGCCTACTGCCCGAAGGGTCTCAATTTGAAGGGCTGGCTATTCGGCGGCCATGCGATCAAGGCCGCGCACGCGCTGTTCGACGTCGAGGAAGCCAAGCTCGCGGTGATTGCCGACCTCTTCGACGACGAAAGGTTGGTCGCCGACGCCGACGCTTTCTGGACGCGCCAGATGGCCGAGGTCGAGGCGCGCCGCGCCGCCTATATCGAGGACGGCTGGAGCGATGTCGTCATTCTCGAACGCGCCCCGCGTTTCCATCGTTGGGACCATACCCAGACGAGCAAGCGCAAGGGTGGCCGCGTCTATATTGAGGTGCACGGGACCGGCGAGGTCGAGTTCCACGAGGGATTTCTGACCGACAGGGAAGCCAAGTCCCGAGCCAAGGCCGAGGCGGGACCTGTGACCGAGAAGCCGGGGCGCCCCGAGGTCACGAGCTCGATGGGCACCTATATCGACCTGCACCGCCACGCGGCGGTGCGCGCCGAACTCGCGAAACATGGCGGGGTCGCGCTCCGCGCGATGGCCGCGCATATCATCGCGAGCGCCGACCATTATCGCGTTGAGGTCCAGTCCTATGTCTCGGCGAAAGACGAGGTGCAGGAGAGCGTCGAGACGTGCGGCGCCGAAGTGATGTTCGACGAGCGCCGCCGCGCGGTGCTTGGCGTTCTCGGCTTCGACGGAGAAGACCTCACGGTCACCGCGCGCCGGTCGGGTCACCGCCAGTTCGCGCCGATCTTCGCGCGGCTGCTCGAATTGCCCGATCCGGTCGTCCTCGAAATCCTTGCCATCGTCATGGGCGAAACGCTCGCGGCGGGCAGCGAGGCGGTCGAGATGATCGGTCAGTATCTGGACGTCGACATGGCGAAGCTCTGGACCCCCGATGCCGCATTCTGGAACCAGATTCGCGACAAGGAGGTGCTCGGCAAGATCGTCGCCGAGGTTGCGGGCGATGACGTCGCCGCCGCCAATTCGGGGCAGCAGGCGAAGGTGCTCAAGACCATCGTCGCCGATCATCTGGACGGCGCGAACGGGCGTCCGAAAGTCGAGGGATGGGTGCCGCGCTGGATGCGTTTCGCGCCGAGCGCCTATACCCCGCGCGGCGGGGTCGGGAGCGTCGCGGCGCACGATCGGATGCTCCACATCATCGCCCGCGCCGCCGAGGCCGACGCCATGCGCGAAGCCGAGGCGGCGGCGGTCGAGGCCGAGGCGGATGCCGGGAGCGGCACCGCGACCGAGGCCGATGCCGATACCGGAGATGCGGGTGAAGGCACGGCGGCGGACGGCGACACCGCGCTCGCGGCCTGACTTGATGGGAAGGGCGGCGGCGCGCCGCCCTTCCTCTCGCTTGATCCTGTTGCTGCCCGGAGGCCCGGCGCGCCGCCCCTGACGGGGCGGCGCGGGGA
>NZ_LYVN01000150.1 GCF_001990265.1 Sphingopyxis sp. KK2 | reverse complement strand
CGCGCCCGCCATCAGCTCCTTGAGGCTGCTCGCCTCGGCAAGCAGGCGGTCGAGATCCTGCGAGCGCTGGTTCGCGCGCGGCCCGATGACGAGCGGCAGGTCGGGCATCGTCGCGATGGTGACGGGTTCGAGCACGACGCCATTTTCGTCGATCAGCGACAGGCGGCCCGCATGCTGCCAGATCGCCGCCGGGGTGCGCTCGACGATGTCGACGACGAGCGTGTCGGGCAGGCGGCGCGAGACGCGCGCATCCTTGATCCAGCCATATTTCATCAGGTCGGCGCGCACCCCTTCGAGGTCGAGCGCCGCCATCGAGCGGTCCTTCTGCGCGAGCGCGATGTCATAGACCTTGAGACGGTCGATGCGGTCGGCGCCGACGACCTCGACCTTCTTGACCTGGAAGCCCGCGCGGCCGACCGCCTGGGCATATTCCTCCTGCACTTTCGCCGTCACGCCGGTCGCGTGCGCAGCAAGGCCGACGACGGCGAAGAGGCCGAGGCCGATCGTCCAGTTGGCGACCTGCTGGAGCCGTTGCGGGCTGATCGGCAGCGCGTTGATGACGGCATCGACCCGCGAGGTGCGGATCGTCTTGCGCTTCTTCGGCGCGCGCGCCGGGCGGCGCGGGGCCGATGTCGGCCGCTTGATCTTCTGGCTCATAATGCTTCCCCCACGATGCGTTCGACCAGTTCCGCATAATCCATGCCGATCGCGCGTGCCTGTTCGGGCACGAGGCTGAGCGGCGTCATCCCCGGCTGGGTATTGACCTCGAGCAGGAAGATTCCCGCGAGGCCATGTTCGTCGTCCCAGCGGAAGTCCGAGCGCGATGCGCCCTTGCAGCCGAGCAGGCGGTGCGCCTGAACCGCAAGGTCCTTCATGCGCTGCGCAACGTCGTCGGGGACTTCGGCGGGGCAGACATGCTCGGTCAGCCCGTCGGTATATTTAGCGTCATAGTCGTAGAAGCCCGACTTCACGCGCAATTCGGTGACGCCGAGCGCCTGGTCGCCAAGTACCGCGACGGTCAGTTCGCGGCCCTTGATGAAGGGTTCAGCAAGCAGGCGGTCGAATTCCTGCCACGGTCCCACCGCACCGCGCGCGATCGGGTTGCCGTAATTGCTGCCGTCCTTGACGATCGCGACCCCGACCGACGAGCCTTCGTTGACGGGCTTCAGGACATAGGGGCGCGGCAGCGGATCGACCGAGAACAGGCTTTCGCTGTCGACCATCGTGCCGGCCGGCATCGGGATACCGTGCGGGACGAGCGCCTGCTTGGTGAGCTCCTTGTCGATCGCGATCACCGAGGTGACGAGGCCGCTGTGCGTATATTTGAGCCCCATCAGGTCGAGCATGCCCTGCACCGTGCCGTCCTCACCGGGCACGCCGTGGAGCGCATTGAACACGACGTCGGGCTTCGCCTCGGCAAGCCGCAACGCGACATCGCGGTCCATGTCGATGCGCGTGACTTTATGCCCACGCGATTCCAGCGCGTCGGCGACGCCCTTCCCGCTCATCAGCGACACTTCGCGCTCGGCGGACCAACCGCCCAGCAGGACGGCGACATGCCACGGACCACGGCTCACTTCATGACTCCTACATTTTCCTTTGGCGCTCCGGCAAAAATGCCTACGCGCTGAATTTCCCACTGCAGGTCGACGCCGCTCTTGGCTTTCACGCGGCGACGGACTTCCTCGCCGAGCGCTTCGATATCGGCGCTTGTCGCCTCACCCGCGTTGATGAGGAAATTGGTGTGCTTCTCGCTGACCTGCGCGCCGCCGACCGCGAAACCGCGGCAGCCGGCCTCGTCGACGAGTTGCCAGGCCTTGTGGCCATCGGGGTTCTTGAAGGTCGAGCCGCCGGTTTTCGACCGCAGCGGTTGCGACGCCTCGCGGCTCGCTGAGATTCGGTCCATTTCGGCTTGGATAGCGGCGGGTTCGCCGGGGCGGCCACGGAAGGTCGCGCCGACGACGACCGCACCTTCAGGCAGTTCGCTGTGGCGATAGGTGTAGCCGAGGTCGGCAAGCGCGAGCGTGCGGCGCTCGCCCGAACGCAGCACGATATCGGCGTCGATGAGGATATCCTTGACCTCGCCCCCATAGGCGCCGCCGTTCATGCGCACGAAGCCGCCGACGGTGCCGGGAATCGAACGGAGGAACTCCATGCCCGCGATACCCGCGTCGCGCGCGGTCGAGGAGACGAGGATGCCCGACGCGCCCCCACCGCAGCGCAGCGTCGTGGCGTCGATGGCTTCGACTTTCGCGAAAGCCTTGCCAAGCCGGACGACGACGCCCGGAAAGCCGCCGTCGCGCACGATCAGGTTCGACCCGAGGCCGAGCGCCATCACCGGCACGGCGGGATCGAGGTCACGAAGAAAATCGGAAAGATCGTCGGCATCCTTCGGCTCGAACAGCCAGTCGGCGGGGCCGCCCGACTTGAACCAGACGAGCGGCGCCAGCGGCGCCTTTTCTGTCAGCTTGCCGCGAACGGCCGGGAGGGTGGCGGTCGCGGTCACGCGCTCTCCACCGCCGCGGCGAGGCCCGCCGCCATCTTGGTGATGTCGCCCGCGCCGAGGCAGATGATCTTGTCGCCCGCGCCGAGGTCGCCCGCAGCGATCGACTGGGCGATGGCCGCAGCCAGCGCTGCCGCGTCGGCGACGGTCGACGCCTGCCGATGCCCGCGGTCGCGCAGGCCCGCGACGAGCGTGTCCGACGACACGCCCTCGATCGGCGTCTCGCCCGCGGTGTAGACCGGCAGCGCGAGCACGATGTCGGCGTCGTTAAACGCCTGCTGAAAATCGTCCATATGGTCGCGCAGGCGGGTGAAGCGGTGCGGCTGGACCACCGCGACGACACGGCCCGCGCCGACGCCCTCGCGCGCCGCCGACAGCACCGCACGGATTTCGACCGGGTGGTGGGCATAATCGTCGATGACGGTGACAATCCCCTCGCCCGCCGCGATCTCCCCGACCTTGGTGAAGCGGCGCTTGACCCCGGCGAAGCCATTGAACCCCGAGGCGATCTTTTCGTCCGAAACGCCCATGTGCAGCGCGACCGCGATCGCGGCGAGCGCATTCTGGACATTGTGGCGCCCCGACATCGGCAGGTGGATGCCCTCGATCGTCCGGCTGTTGCCGTCGCGGTCGCGCACGACGACGTCGAAGCGGTTGCCGTCGGGGCCGGGCGTCACATTGGTGCCGCGCACGTCGGCCTGCGCCGAGAAGCCATAGGTCACGATGCGGCGGTCGCGGATGCGCGGGATGATCGCCTGCACCTCGGGATGGTCGAGGCAGAGCATCGCCGCGCCGTAGAAGGGGACGTTCTCGATAAACTCGACGAAGGCGTCCTTGATGGCGTCGAAGCTGCCATAATGGTCGAGATGTTCGGGATCGATGTTGGTGACGACCGCGATCGTGCCGTCGAGGCGCAGGAAGCTGCCGTCGCTCTCGTCAGCCTCGACGACCATCCAGTCCGACGCGCCGAGCCGCGCGTTCGAGCCATAATTGTTGATGATGCCGCCGTTGATGACGGTCGGGTCGATCCCGCCCGCGTCGAGCAGCGCGGCGACGAGGCTGGTCGTCGTCGTCTTGCCGTGCGTGCCCGCGATGGCGACGGTCGATTTGAGCCGCATCAGTTCGGCGAGCATTTCGGCGCGGCGGACGATCGGGATGCGCTGCGCGAGCGCGGCCTCGACCTCGGGGTTGCCGCGCTTGACCGCAGTCGAGGTGACGACGACCGCCACGCCGTCGACGTTCGACGCCTCATGCCCGATGCTGACCTTGATCCCGCGCTTGCGCAGACCCTCGATCACATAGCCGTCGGCGATATCGCTGCCTTGCACCTGATAGCCGAGATTGTGCATCACCTCGGCAATGCCCGACATGCCGATGCCGCCGATGCCGATGAAGTGGATGGTGCCGATGTCGGTCGCGACGCCGCGCATCATTCGCCTCCCGAACGGGTGCGGGTCGCGGCGATGCCGCCCGCAACCGCCGCGCTGCGCGCGCTCGCGCCGACGCGGATGACGTCCATCATCGGCGGCGCGGCGAGCGATTCGACGAGGTCGGCAAGATCACGCGTCGCGTCGGGAAGCCCGCAGCTCGCGGCGCGGGCCGCGGCCTCCTCGAGCGCGCCTGGTTCGAGCGCCATGCGCTGGATCTGCTTGGCGAGCGCCGCGGCGGTGAAGTCGGGCTGCGCGAAGGACACCGCCCCGCCCGCCTCGACGAGATCGGCGACATTCCAGCTCTGATGATCATCCATCGCGTGCGGATAGGGCACGAACACCGCCGGGCGCCCCGCACAGGCCAACTCGGCGACGGTCGACGCGCCCGCGCGCGCGATCACCAGATGCGCCCAGCGCATGCGGTCGGGAATGTCGGCAAAATAAGGCGCGCATTCGGCGGCGACGCCGAGTTCGGCGTATTTGGCGCGCACGCCCTCGATATCGGACTCGCGCGCCTGCTGCACGATCTGCAGCCGGTCGAGCAGCGCGCGCGGCAGCATCGCGATCGCGGCGGGAACGACATCGCTGAGCACGGTCGCGCCCAAACTTCCACCCACCACAAGCAGGCGCATGATCCCGTCCTCGGGGAAAGGCGGATAGCCTTCCTCGCGGATCGCGATGACCTCTTCGCGTACCGGATTACCGGTGAGGTGGCGCTTGAGCGCCAAAGCCTCGGGGAAACGGTGGATGTTGCGATAGGCGACCGCGATCGCATCGACGCGCCCCGCCATCAGCCGGTTCGTGCGGCCGAGCACCGCATTTTGTTCGTGGATCACGGTCGGCCGCTTGGTCGCCTTGGCCGCGAGCAGGCTGGGGAGCGAGGGATAGCCGCCGAAACCGACGACGACCGCGGGGTCGAATTCGTCGATCAGGTCGATGCCCATGCGGCGGCCCTTGCGGATCGCGAGCGCCGCCTTGACCCAGCCGATCGGGCCGCCATGGACGCGCCCGGCGGGCAGAACATGCGTTTCGAGTTCCGCGGGGGCGCCGGGAATCTTGAGCCCGCGATCGTCGCTGACCAGCGCGACGCGGTGGCCGCGCGAAATCAGCTCGCCCGCGAGCGCATAAGCGGGAAGCATATGGCCGCCGGTACCCCCGGCGGCGAGAAGATAGTGACGCGTGGCGGTCATTTACGGGCCGTCATTTTTTGTTCCAGTTGCGGGTCATCGATACCCTTGCGGCATAGGGGTTCCGCCGGGTCAGCGACAAGAGCAAACCCATGCCGATCGACAGCGCGATCATCGAGGAGCCACCGTAGCTGATGAAGGGCAAGGTCATGCCCTTCGACGGGAAAAGCTGGGTGTTCACCGCCATGTTGATCACCGCCTGCCCGCCGAATTGTGCGACGAGGCCGGCGACGGCGAGGATCAGGAAGCTGTCCTCCTCATCGAGCAGGCGAACGAGGACGCGGACAATGATCGCGAGATAGAGGATCGCGATCGCCATGCACGCGATCATACCGAATTCCTCGCCGATCACCGAGAAGATGTAGTCGGTGTGCGCCTCGGGCAGCTGGAACTTGGCAAGGCCCGCGCCCGGGCCGGTGCCGATCAGCCCGCCGGCGGTCAGCGTCGCATGCGCCTTGTCGACCTGGAAGCTGTCGCCCTCGGCGAACAGCCAGATGTTGATGCGCTGCTGCGCGACCGGATAGAAGAAATAGGCGAGCACGATGCCCGCAAGCCCGCTCGCCGCGAGCATGCCCATGATCCGCATCGAAAGCCCCGCGACGAGCACGAGCACCAGCAGCGTCGCGACGAAGATGATCGTCTGTCCGAGGTCGGGCTGGCCCATCAGGAGCAGCGCGATGATGCCGGTGAACACGAAGGCCAACGGGACGACGGGCAGGCTCTGGTCGTGGAGCCGCAGCGAAAGCACCCACGCGAGCGATACCGCGAAAAAGGGCTTGAGGAATTCCGACGGCTGGAGGCGGAACATGCCGCTGCCGAGCCAGCGCTGCGCGCCGTTCACCTCGGTCCCGACCAGGGGCACGAGGAAGAGCAGCGCCATGAAGACGATCGTGCCATAGATGGCAAAACGCCGCGCCTGCGCCTTGGGCAGCATCGAGACGCCGAGCATCACCGGCACGCCGACGATCACCCACATCAGCTGGCGATAGAAATAATAGAGCGGGTCGAGGCTGGCGGTCGAGGTCGAGAGCTTTTGCGCCGCGACCGGCGAGGCGGCGGTCACCGCGACGAGGCCGACCGCGATCAGCATCGACACGAGCAGCAGCAGCACGCGGTCGATTTCCCAGAACCACAGGCCGAGCGGGGTGCGGTCGGCGCGGCTGAGCCGCGGCCCGCGCCGCTTGCTGCTGCGCGTCGTGGCGATGACCGGCCGTTCGTTCGTCGCGTCCATATTGTCGAGCCCCCCGCTCATGCCCCCAAAGCCTTGACCAGCGCACGAAAGCGGTCGCCGCGATCCTCGAAACTCTTGAACTGGTCGAACGACGCGCAGGCCGGCGACAGCAGCACGATGTCACCCGGTGCGGCGGCGGCGGCGGCCTGCGCGACCGCGCTCGCAAGGTCGCCGGAGCGGTCGACTGGCACCGCGTCGCCGATCTCGGCCGCGAAGCCGTCCATCGCCTCGCCGATCAGATAGGCGCGCTTGACGTTGGGGAACCAGGGACGACAAGCCGCCAGCCCGTCGCCCTTGGCCTTGCCCCCGGCGATCCAGTGAAGACGCTGGTCCGGCGCCGGCGGAAAGGCCGCCAGCGCCGGTGCAGCGGAAGCCGCGTTGGTCGCCTTGCTGTCGTTGAACCAGCGGACGCCAGCGACCTCGCCGACCAATTCCATGCGATGCGGCAGCGCCTTGTAGGTGGCGAGGCCGGTTTCGATCTGTTCGTCGTCGAGCCCAAGGGTGCGGCACACCGCGATCGCGCAGACGGCGTTCTGCGCGTTGTGCGGACCCTGCAGTGCGGGCCAGCGCGCCTGGTCGGCGGGGTCGATGTCCTTCGCCGAGACGCGGTGAAGGCGGTGGTTGATGCGCCCCGCGATGATCTTCGACGGGTCGTCGTCGACCGCGACGATCGCGACCTGGTCGCGGTGCTGGAGGCTGAACAGCCGCGCCTTCGACGCCGCATAGCCCGCAAAACCGTCATAGCGGTCGAGATGGTCGGGGGTGATATTGGTGAGCAGCGCGACGTCGCACGCGAGGCTGTGCGACAGGTCGATCTGGTAGCTCGACAGTTCGAGCACATAGACCCCGCCTTCGGGGAGCGGATCGCGCGACAGGATCGGCAGGCCGATATTACCGCCCATCAGCGTCGGGATGCCCGCGCTCTCGAGCATGTGCGTGACGAGCGCGGTGACGGTCGACTTGCCGTTGGTGCCGGTGATGCCGACGAGCTTGTGCGCGGGCAGTTCGGCCTGCGCCTCGGCGAAGAGTTCGACGTCGCCGATGATCGGCACATGCGCCTCGCGCGCGTGCGCGGCGATCGGGTGGCGGTTCAGCGGCACGCCCGGCGACACGACCACGCCCGCGAAACCGATGAGGTCGATGTCGAGCGGGTCGCCAATGTCGGCGCCGAGCGCCATCGCCTCGTCGCGCGCATCCTCGCGGTCGTCCCACGCGGTGACGCCCGCGCCGCTGGCGACGAGCGCCTCGACGGTGGCCAGCCCCGAGCGCGCCAGCCCCAGCACCGCATAGCGGCGACCGGCAAAGACGCGCGATGTGATCACCGGAGCTTGAGCGTCGCAAGCCCTGCAAGCGCGAGAACGATCGACACGATCCAGAAACGGATCACGACGGTCGATTCGGGCCAGCCGAGCTGCTCGAAATGATGATGGATGGGGGCCATGCGGAAGACGCGCTTGCCGGTACGCTTGTACCAGAAGACCTGGATGATCACCGACAGCGCCTCGACCACGAACAGCCCGCCGATGATGACGAGGACAAGTTCGTGCTGCGCGGTGACCGCGATGGTCGCGAGCGCGCCGCCCAAGGCGAGGCTGCCGGTATCGCCCATGAACACCGCCGCCGGCGGCGCGTTGAACCACAGGAAGGCGAGGCAGGCGCCGATGATCGCGGCGGCGAAGATCGCAAGCTCGCCTGCGCCGGGGACGTGCGGGATGCCGAGATATTCGGCGAATTTCACGTTGCCCGAGAGATAGACGATGACGAGGAACGCAAGGCTCGCGATGATCACCGGAAAGGTCGCAAGCCCGTCGAGCCCGTCGGTGAGGTTCACCGCATTGCCGAAGCCGACGATCATCACCATCGCGAAGACATAATAGAGCGGCCCGAGTTCGAGCACGATGCCGCTGAAAAAGGGCAGGTACAGGTCGGTGCCGGTGCGCGACACGATCAGGAACACCGCGACCCCCGCGATGACGAATTCGATCAGCAGGCGGATGCGGCCCGGAATGCCGCGATGGCTGGCCTTGGTGACCTTATCGAGATCGTCGAGGAAGCCGACGACCGCGAAGCCGCCGGTGACGAACAGGCACGCCCAGACGAAGCGGTTCGACAAGTCCATCCAGAGCAGCGCCGAAATCATCAGCGAAATCAGGATCATCAGCCCGCCCATCGTTGGCGTGCCCTTTTTCGCGAGATGGCTTTGCGGGCCATCCTCGCGGATCGGCTGGCCCTTGCCCTGCCGCATGCGCAGCATCAGGATGAAGCGCGGGCCGATCCACAATCCGATGATCAGCGCGGTCGCGACCGCGGCGCCCGAGCGGAAGCTCAGATAGCGGATAAGATTGAGAACCCCCGGAAAGCCAAGCCATTCCGCCAGCCAGTACAGCATCAAATTTCCCCGTTGGTCAGCGCCGTCACCAGATGCGACAGGCCAACGCTGTTCGACCCCTTGACCAGCACGGCGTCGCCGGCGCGGATCAAGTCCTTCAGCCGCTCTCTGGCGGCCCGATGGTCGGGCACATGCGCGAAATCGATACGCCCCTCAAGCGCTTTGGCAAGCGGCGCCATCTCTTCGCCGACGAGCAGGGCGAATTGCACGCCTGCTGCGACGAGTGGAGCGGCGAGCCCCGCATGATAGGCCTCCCCGCCCGGTCCGAGCTCCTTCATCGCGCCGAGAATCGCGACGCGGCGGTCGCCGGATTCGCTGCCAAGCTGGTCGATCGTCGCGACCATCGAGGCGGGATTGGCGTTATAGCTTTCGTCGATGAGCAGGATGTGGCCGCCGCCCGCGACGGGCAGGCGGTGCCGCGCGCCGCGCCCGGCGAGCCCAGCCATTTCGGCAAAGG
>NZ_LYVN01000149.1 GCF_001990265.1 Sphingopyxis sp. KK2 | reverse complement strand
GCTCGCGCTCAACGAGATGACGGTTGCGGATTTCGACTGCGTCGAACTCTACAGCTGCTTCCCCTGCGTGCCCAAGATGGCGCGCCGCACGCTCGGCTGGCCCGCCGACAAGCCCGCGACCGTGTTCGGCGGCCTGACCTTCGGCGGCGGCCCGATCGCCAATTATATGAGCCATGCCGTGGTCTCGATGGTCGAAAAGTTGCGCAAGGAGGGCCGCTATGGCTTCCTCTTCGCCAATGGCGGCTTCGCAACCGACAATCATTGCATCGTCCTCGGCAGCGAACCGATCGCGGCCGCCAGTTTTCCGCAGGACTTCGACTATCAGGCCGAAGCCGAGGAAAAGCGTGGCGCGGTCCCCGAACTGGTCAAGGCCTATGCCGGCCCCGCGACGATCGAAAGCTATACGGTCTTCTATGGCCGCGACGGCGTGCCGAAAGCCGGCGTTGTCGTCGCACGTACGCCCGAGGGCCAGCGCACGCTCGCGCATGTCGACGTCGGCGACGCCGCGATGCTGGCGTTTCTCACCGACGGCGAGGCCGAACCGGTGGGCACGCCGGGCGAGGTTATAGCGCTCGGCGAAGACCGCTTCGGCTGGCGGACCTGATCTTCCCTCCCACACGCGGGAGGGGGACTAGATCTCGAACGAAACCCCCTGCGCCAGCGGCAGCGCGTCCGAATAATTCACCGTGTTCGTCGCGCGCCGCATATATTGGCGCCAGCTGTCCGAGCCGCTCTCGCGCCCCCCGCCGGTCTCCTTCTCGCCGCCGAACGCCCCGCCGATCTCGGCGCCGCTGGTGCCGAGGTTGACGTTGGCAATGCCGCAGTCGCTCGCGGCGAGGAAGCGTTCGGCCTCGCGCATGTCGGTGGTGAAGATCGCCGACGACAGGCCCGCCGCCACCGCATTATGCTCCGCGATCACCGCGTCGAGATCGTCGTAGCGCATCACATAGAGGATCGGCGCGAAGGTCTCTTCGAGCACCGGCCCGACCTGCCCCGGCATCTCGACCAGCGCGGGACGTACATAAAAGCTCGCGCCCTCCCCGACGCGTGTCCCGCCCTGCACCATACCGCCCGCTGCCTTGGCCGCGGCCAGCGCCTCCTGCATCATCTCATAGGCGGCGCGGTCGATCAGCGGCCCGACGAGCACCTCGTCCTCCAGCGGATTGCCGACGCCGACGCTGGCATAGGCCGCCTTCAGCTTGGCGACGAAACCGTCGTAGATGCTGTCGTGCAGGAACAGGCGCCGCGTCGTCGTGCAGCGCTGCCCCGCGGTCCCCATCGCGCCGAACGCCACGCCGCGCAGCGCGAGGTCCACGTCCGCCGAGGGGGCGACGATCACGCCATTATTGCCGCCCAGTTCGAGGATCGCGCGCGCAAAACGTGTCGCCAGCCGCGGCGCCACCGCGCGACCCATCCGCGTCGAACCCGTCGCTGAAAGCAGCGCAACGCGCGCATCATCGACCAGCGCCTCGCCCGCCTCGCGCCCGCCGATCAGCAATTGCGACAGCCCTTCGGGCGCATCGCCGAAACGCGCCACCGCGCGCTCGAAAATCGCCTGCGTGGCGAGCGCGGTCAGCGGCGTCTTCTCCGAAGGCTTCCACACCACGCTGTTGCCGCAGACAAGCGCGAGCGCCGCATTCCACGCCCACACCGCGACCGGGAAGTTAAACGCCGAAATCACCCCGACGACGCCGAGTGGATGCCAGACCTCCATCATCCGATGCCCCGGCCGCTCGGTCGCGATCGTCAGGCCATAGAGCTGGCGTGACAACCCGACCCCGAAGTCGCAGATGTCGATCATTTCCTGTACTTCGCCGGCGCCCTCGGACGGGATCTTGCCCGCTTCGATGGTCACCAGCCGGGCCAAATCGTCCTTCGCGGCGCGCAGCTCCTCGCCGAACAGGCGCACCAGTTCGCCGCGGCGCGGCGCGGGCACGTTGCGCCAGGCGCGGAAGGCCGCGGTCGCCTGATCGAGCGCCGCATCGATCGCCGCGGCATCGGCAACGCGCACCAACGCCACCTGCTCGCCGGTCAGCGGCGTCACCGAGGGCATCGATCCCTCGGTCCATGCGCGCCGGTCGACACCGAGTCCGTCGAGCAGCGCCGCGACCTGCTGGCCCATATCGGTCATTTTCTATCCCTTCACCGGCGCGTACGCGCGCTTGCAGTTTGTGGCTCGCGGGTTATCGCAGGCGGCGAACAATGCAAACCGAAAGCGGGAGACTCCAGTGTCCGAATTGCCCCCCTCCGAACCTCTGGTCCCGGTCCCCGCCGACGCCGCCGCAAACACGCATTGCACCGCCGATGATTACGACCGGCTCTATCGGCAGAGCGTCGACGACCCCGACGCCTTCTGGGCCGAACAGGCGAAGCGCCTCGACTGGATCACCGCGCCGACCAGGATCGCCAACTGGTCCTATGACCCCGTCAGCATCAAATGGTATGAGGACGGCGTCCTCAACCTTTGCCACAATGCGGTCGATCGCCATGTCGCCGCGGGCCATGGCGCGCGCACCGCGATCATTTTCGAGCCCGACGCCCCCGACGGCGAAACGCGCACGATCAGCTATGCGGCACTACTCGCCGACGTCATCCGCATGGCGAACACGCTGAAGAAAATGGGCGTCCAAAAGGGCGACCGCGTCACCATCTATATGCCGATGATCCCCGAGGGCGCGGTGGCGATGCTCGCCTGCGCGCGCATCGGCGCGGTGCACAGCGTCGTCTTCGGCGGCTTCTCGCCCGAGGCGATCCACGGCCGCATCGAGGATTGCGCGAGCGACTGGGTGATCTGTGCCGACGAAGGGCTGCGCGGCGGCAAGACCGTTCCGCTGAAGGCCAATGTCGACAAGGCGCTCGAGCGGATCGACGTGAGGGCGGTGCTCGTCATCGCGCACACCGGTGGCGACGTCGCGATGAAGGAAGGCCGCGATCATTGGTATGACGCCTTGTCCGCGGATGTCCCCGACGAATGCCCGTGCGAGCCGATGAACGCCGAGGACCCGCTCTTCATCCTCTACACCTCGGGCTCGACCGGCAAGCCCAAGGGCGTTCTCCATACCGTCGGCGGCTACAGCGTCTGGACCGCGACGACCTTTTGGTACGGCTTCGACTATCGCCCCGGCGAGATCTTCTGGTGCAGCGCCGACATCGGCTGGGTCACCGGGCACAGCTACGTCGTCTATGGCCCGCTCCAGAATGGCGCGACGACTTTGATGTTCGAGGGCGTGCCCAACTATCCCGACCACGACCGCTTCTGGCAGGTCGTCGACAAGCACCAGGTCAACATCCTCTACACCGCGCCGACCGCGATCCGCGCGCTGATGCGCGAAGGCGACGACTATGTGACGCGCCACGACCTGTCGTCGATCCGACTGCTCGGCAGCGTCGGCGAGCCGATCAACCCCGAGGCGTGGCGCTGGTATCACCAGGTCGTCGGCAAGGGCCGCGTGCCCGTCATCGACACCTGGTGGCAGACCGAGACCGGCGGCATCATGATCACCACCCTGCCCGGCGCGCATGCAATGCAGCCGGGCAGCGCGGGCAAGCCTTTCTTCGGCATCCGCCCCGAACTCGTCGATGCCGAAGGCAACAAGCTCGTCTGCGAAGAAAGCGGCGGCGCGGCCGAGGGCAATCTGTGCATCACGCACAGCTGGCCCGGGCAGGCGCGGACGATCTATGGCGACCATGGCCGTTTCGCCGAGACCTATTTCTCGACCTACAAGGGCAAATATTTCACCGGCGACGGCTGCCGCCGCGATGCCGACGGCTATTGGCGGATCACCGGCCGCGTCGACGACGTGATCAATGTGTCGGGCCACCGCATGGGCACCGCCGAGGTCGAAAGCGCGCTCGTGCTGCACGAGGATGTCGCCGAGGCCGCGGTCGTCGGCTTCCCGCACGACATCAAGGGCCAAGGCATTTACGCCTATGTCACATTGAATGCCGGGGTCGAGGCGAACGACGCGGTTGTTGCGGCGCTGAAGCAGCAGGTGCGCAAGGAAATCGGCCCGATCGCGACCCCCGACCATATCCACCTGACTCCCGGCCTGCCCAAGACGCGCTCGGGCAAGATCATGCGCCGCATTTTGCGCAAGATCGCCGAGAATGATTTCGGATCGCTGGGCGACACCTCGACGCTGGCCGACCCGAGCCTGGTCGACGGGCTGATCGAGGGGCGCAAGAACCGGTAAAAACTGCTCCCCGGCGAAAGCCGGGGTCCACGCAGCACAAGCCCAGCCGTCTGGACCCCGGCTTTCGCCGGGGAACGACTATTTCGCCAGCGCCTCGCACAATCGGTCCGCCGCCAGCGCGATGCGCGATTCGGCGGTCTCGCGATTGGCGGGGCTGTTCTGCACGCCCTGCGTCTCGGTATTGAACGCCAGCAATGTCCCCGCGTGCTGGTCGGGGCAGAGGCTGAGATAGGCGCGAAAACCGTTCTGGTCGCCATTATGACCGATAAAGCGCACGCCCGACCGGCTGTCGATAAAGAAGGACAGCCCGCTCTGCGTCGTCGTCGCCATGCGGCCCTGCGTGAAATCCGCACCCGCCGAAATCTGCGGCCGCCACATTTCCTCGAGCGACGAGCGCTTGAGCACCAGATCATAATCGGCCTGCCGCGCCGGATCGCCGAGCAGGAAAGCAGCGTAATTCGCCATGTCGGGCATCGGTGCATTGAGCCCGCCGTTCGACACCGTCACCCCGGTGTCGACGTCGAAGGGCGCCGCGGCGCGCTTGCCGTCGCGCACATAATAGCTGTGCGAGCGGTGCGGCAGCAGGTGCGGCGGGGTGCGGTCGAAATAGCTGTCGTGCATCGCCAGCGGCTTCAGGATGTTCTTGTCGATATAGACTTCATAATCCTCGCCCGAGAGCCGCTCGATCACCTGCCCCAGATAGACAATACCCGGGTTCGAATAGCCGAAGCGGCTGCCCGGCTCGAACTCGACCTTGGTGTAAGGCAGCATCGCGACCAGCTGCGACCAGCCGGCGGGTTCGAACGGTTGCCAGCCATGGTCGCGCCACGGCCAGGTGCCGCTGCGGAAGCCCGCGCTGTGGCTCATCAGCTGGCGCAGCGTGATCGCACCGGTATCGCCATAGGGATTATGCACCGCCGCGAGTTCGGGCACATATTTGACGATCGGATCGTCGAGCGACAGCAGCCCGCGATCGCGCAGCTGCATGATCGCGATGCCCGTCATCGTCTTGGTCACCGACGCCCAATGATAGATGGTGCGCGCATCGACCGGGACGTGCGCCTCGGCATCCTGCTCGCCCAGATGGTCGGCCGCCACGACGCGCCCGTCGCGCACGACATAGAAACTGCTCCCCGCGATCTTCGCGCGCAGCGTTTCGGCGCGATGGAGCGTGCGAAAGTCGCGCAGCGCCGTATCGAAGCCGCCCTCGTCGGCGGCGGCCGGCTGCGCCGCGCCCAAAAGCAGGGCTACCGCCATCCAGCGCGCCATCGTTCGTCCTCCCCCTGTCCTCACCCGATTGTCAGGCCGCCACCGCATGCCCGCGCCGCATCGCGAGGATGCGCGCCTCGACCTGGTCGAGCGCGTCCAATGCGGTGACGAGGTCGGCGTTGACCGATGCCGCGATCTCGCGGCTGAGCGCGTCGCCGGTGCCGAGCATTTCGGCAAAGGTTGCGCGATCGAAGGCGAGCAAGGTCGCCTGCTCGCTCGTCCGCAACAGCCGGTCGTGCGGCGCCGCCAGCAACAGCGGCGCAAGGCCGGTGAGCTGGCCGGGTCCGGTCACGGTGAGCTGGTAGACGCCGTCCTTGTGCGGCAACGCGCTGCGCACCGCACCGCGCACAACGAGCCACAACGCGTCGGACGCGGCGCCGACGGTCGCGAGGTCATGATCCGCCGGCACATCGATGCGCGCGCCAGCATCCCAAAAGGCCCGTCGCTGTCCTGGCGTCATCGCCGCGCAGCAGGGCAACTTTGCCAAGAACGCCTCGGCCGCAAAATCCTCCTCGGCCACCGGCGCCAGCGCGCGCTGCGGGCGCGGGGTGAAGCTGCCCGGAGTTTCGGCGAGCATCGCCGCGATATCGCGCGTCTTGTTCGCGACGCGCCCCGCGACAAGCCGGCCGAGCGCGCCCTGCAATTGGAGCGACGCCGGGTGGAGCTGCGACAAGGCAGCGCGAAACTGGTCGGCACCCATATACCAGCTCGAAACCGGCCCGCGCGCAATGCCCATCGCCGAGCGGCGGATGTCGCGGCCGATCAGCGTCATGTCGCCGATCACCTCGCCCGGCCCGACCTGTGCGAGCAGTGCAAGCCCGCCGCCGGGCAGCCTTTTGCCGATATCGACCCGGCCCTGTTCGATCAGATACAGGCCCTCGGCGCGCTCGTTCTGGACCAGCAGCGCCTCGCCATCGACGAAGTGACGCGGCGCGAAGGCAT
Organism: Sphingopyxis sp. KK2; assembly: GCF_001990265.1. GTDB lineage: Bacteria > Pseudomonadota > Alphaproteobacteria > Sphingomonadales > Sphingomonadaceae > Sphingopyxis. The sequence goes on along the minus strand of NZ_LYVN01000149.1, from coordinate 3,015 downwards.
CGGCCAATTCATTCCGCGCGCCCTCGTCGAGCCCCGCGAACAACGGCACGCCCGCCAGCATCGTGGCGGACAGCGCGATCAAGCGAGCACCGCCCAGGTCGGCGCATGGTCGCTCGCCTTTTCGCGCCCGCGATGATCCTTGTCGACGCCCGCATCGACGAGCCGGTCGGCGAGCGCCGGGCTGAGCAGCAGATGATCGATGCGAAAACCATGGTCGCGCTGCCAGCCGCCCGCCTGATAGTCCCAGAAGGTCCACACACCCCCTGCCGGATGGCGGCTGCGCACCGCGTCGGTCCAGCCGTCGCCGAGCAGGCGGAACCAGGCGTCACGCGATTCGGGCTGCATCAGCGCATCATTCGCCATCGGCCCGCGCGGATCCCACACATCGTCGTCGTGCGGGATGACATTGTAATCGCCGGTCAGGATCGCCGGGATCTCGGCGGCGAGCAACGCCTTCGCCCGCTCGCGCAGCCGCGCCATCCAGCGCAGTTTGTAGTCGAATTTCGGCCCCGGATGCGGATTGCCGTTCGGGAGATAGATGCACCCGACGCGGAGGCCATGGATATCGGCCTCGAGGTAACGCGACTGCTCGTCCTCGGCCTCGCCCGCGAGCCCGCGCTGCGTCTCGACCGGCATCACTCCCTTGGCGAGGATCGCGACGCCGTTGAAACCCTTCTGCCCATGATAGAGGAAGCCGTAGCCCGCGGCCTCGATTTCCTTGGTCGGCATCGTCTCGTCGCTCGACTTCAATTCCTGCAGGCAGGCGATGTCGGGCTGGGTTTCCTCGAGCCATTCGACAAGGCGCGGCAGCCGCGCCTTGATGCCATTGATATTGAAGGTCGCGATTTTCATGCCGCCTCTATGGCAGCAAGCCAGCGCCGATCACAGTCCCTATCAGTCTTCCGGTTCCAGATCGGGATAGTTCCTCGCGATCGGGCGGATGAAGCCTTCATTCAACAGACGAAAGACATTGCCGAGAGCATCGACATATGCCGCGCGTTCATGTTCGTCAGCGATTTCCGAAACCACACGATCGACGTCGCCTAACTGGACGTCGAGAGCCAAGACCGCTGAAATGAGACGCTCTGCTACTGTTCGATCCATCCGGCAGGGCTCGTTATGAAAGGGGGAGAAGTAGGTTCTAGATCGAGAAGCTCGACCCGCAGCCGCAGCCCGAGGCCGCGTTGGGATTTTCGACCTTGAACGACGATCCGCCGAGCGAATCGACGAAATCGACGACGCAGCCGCGCACCAAGTCGATGCTGATGGGGTCGACGACCAGCTTCACGCCGTCGGTCTCGGTGACCACGTCATCGGCGTCGATGCCCTCGGCCAGCCCGAAGCGATAGGTGAAGCCCGAACAGCCGCCACCATCGACCGCGAGGCGCAGCGCGGCATCGGCCTCGCCCTTGCGGTTCGCGATCCAGCGGACGCGCGCGGCGGCGGCGGGGGACAGGGTGATATCGGAAAGCTGCGTGGCCATGGACGCAAGATAGGGAAGCGGAGGCCAAATGAAAAGGGCGCCCCGGCTTGGACCGGAGGGCGCCCCCTCCTCTCCGACCCTGAAAACCGTCTTATTCGGGACCGCCCATCGCCAGCTTGTCGCCCGTGATCGCGGCGATCGCCATGCTGTCCTGACGGCAGAAGGGCATCGGGTTGACCGGCGCGCCTTCGATGCGGACTTCATAATGGAGGTGGTTGCCGGTCGAACGACCGGTCGAGCCGACATAACCGACGATCTCGCCCTTCTTCACCTGCTGACCCGGGGTCACGATGTAGGAGGACATATGGCCGTAGCGCGTCTGGATCGCGTTGCCATGTTCGATTTCGACATAATTGCCATAGCCGCCGAGGCGCTGGGCGCGGCCGACGATACCGTCGGCGGTGGCGTAGATCGGGGTGCCGTGCGGCGCCGGGATGTCGATGCCGTTGTGGCGTGCGACCTTGCCGGTGATCGGGTGGACGCGCATGCCATAGGAGGAGGACAGCGACATGTTCTGGATCGGCACGCGCGACGGGATCGAGACGCCGATATTGGCGGTGAGGCCGGTGTCGAGACGCTTCCAGGCCTGGAAAATCGCGCGCGCTTCGCTGTCTTCGCTGGTCTGCGGAACGCCGGCGGTGAAGCTGTCGTCATCGGGTTCGTCGGGAACCACGATGCTGGCTTCGGCGCTGTTGCCTGCGGCGTGCGCGGCCGGGGCGGTGAGCCCGGTCAGCGCGGCGGCGCAAAGAATCAGTCCGAAATGAAACTTCTGCGCCAGAAGAGTGTTTATCACGTAACGACCCCGCATCTGCCTTGTCGCCAACGGAGAAAATTTTCCGCTGGTGCCGGTTTAGTCTGCATTGGATGATTGATCATCCGCCCGGCAGCCTGTGTGCGTGGGCAGAGGTTACGAAGCAATAACGGCGTAGTATTCTTGCGTTAAACCGGCGTCATGGCGCGCTGAGTCGTTGAACGGCGGCTTCAACTCCCCCCGAAATCGCGATTTTACGAGGCTTTGCCAAGTCGAAGCCGGCGCGAATCCCCGCTCGTCGCACGCCCGGTTGAACCAGTCTGTGCCCGCGCTCACATGCCGGATCTCATCGCGATAGATGCGCCGCAGGATCGCCGCCGACGCGGTGTCGCCCGCGCCATCGAACCGGGCGATCATCGCCGGGGTCACGTCGAGCCCGCGCGCTTCGAGCACCATCGGGACGATCGCCAGCCGCGCCAGCGCATCGTCGCTCGTCGCCTCGGCCGCCTCCCACAAGCCGGCATGCGCGGGCAGCGCGCCATAATGGCTGCCGAGGTTGCGGAGCCGCCGGTCGAGCAGCGCGAAATGCATCGCCTCGTCGGCCGCGACCCCGATCCAGTCGTCGACGAAGCCGCGCGGGAATTCGCCGCCGAAGCGCCCGACGAGGTCGACCGCGAGGTCGATCGCGACGAACTCGATATGCGCGAGCGCATGGAGCATCGCGATCCGTCCGCGTTCGGACCCACCCTTGCGGCGGCTCGGCATCCGGTTCGGCGGCAGC
>NZ_LYVN01000148.1 GCF_001990265.1 Sphingopyxis sp. KK2 | reverse complement strand
CCGCCTTGGCGGTCGCGCCGATCGTCACCTGATCGAAGACGTCCCAGCCGTTCGAATCGCCGAAATAGCCGTTGAGGATCGGCGAATCCTCGGCAAGCGCGAGCTTGGCGAGGCGGCGGCTGACGATCGCCTCGCCGATCCCCTCGGCGAGGTCCTTCGCGCGCTTTGCCTTGGTGTCGGGCAATTTCACCCACGGCTTGAACGCGGTGATCGTCACCCCGTCGGCGATCGCCGGATCGACGAAATCGTCGGCGGCCGACGGACGCTTGTAATCGATCGTGCCGAGGTCGGGGTCGGCGCCCGCGGGGCCGCGCCCCTTCCAGTCGGCGAAGCGCGCCTTGATCTTCGCCTCGATCGCCGCCGGATCGAAATCGCCGACCATCACCAGTGTCGCGCGCTCGGGCCGGTAATAGCGGTCATAAAGGTCGCGGATGCGCGCGGCGGGGGCCGACTGGATCACCTCGATCGTGCCGACCGGGATGCGGTTCGGCGCGCTCATCCCCTTCATCTGGAAATCGAGCTGGTCGATCAGGCTGCGCAGCTGATAGGTGTCGCGCGCGCGCCGTTCGGACAGGATGATGCCGCGCTCGCGGTCGACCGCGGCGGGGTCGATCGTCAGCTCGCTCGCGGTTTCGCGCATCAGCATCAGCCCGGTGTCGACAAGGTCGTCGGAGGCGTTGGGCAGGTCGAGCTGGTACACCGTCGCGTCGAAACCGGTCGAGGCATTGGTGTCGGCGCCGAACGCCAGCCCCTTGCGCTCGAGCAATTTGATCATCTCGCCCTCGGGCACGTTGGTCGACCCGTTGAACGCCATATGTTCGAGGAAATGCGCGAGCCCGCGCTGGTCGTCGGCCTCGGCAAAGCTGCCGACGTCGAAGCGCATGCGGATCGCGACGCTGTCCTTGGGGGTGCTGTTTTTCAGCAGCGCATATTTCATGCCGTTGGGCAGGACGCCGAAGACGATGTTCGGATCGACCGTCACATCGCTTGCGGCGAAGTTCCACGCGCGCGATGCGTCGGTCTGCGGGTTGGTCGCCGCGGGAGCAGGCGCGGGAGCCGCGACGGGTTCGCGCGCGAGCAGCGGCGCGGGGCCGGCAAGGGCAAGGGTGGCGGCAAGGACAAGGGGCGACAGCGCGGCGGAGGCACGCAACAGGGGTCGGAAAGTCATGCCCCTGTCTGGCGCCCGCCCCCGGAGGGGTCAAGCGGCGGCTAACCGATCCGGGCGATGCTTTCGACAGACGACATGGCGTCGCGGTCGCCGATCTTGGCGGCATAGACCGCGCGGTCGGCGGTCTCGAACAATTTCTTCGCGCTGCCGCCGTCGTCGGGCCAGCGCGCGACGCCGACGCTGGCGCCGACATGGATCACCGCGCCGTCGATGCGATAGGGCGCGGCGAGTTCGGCGAGCAGATGATCGGCGAGCGACGTGTCGAGCAAGCGCGACCCTGCGGGCACGAGGATCGCGAATTCGTCGCCACCCTGCCGCGCGACCATCGCATCGTCGCCGCAGGCATGGCGCAGCCGCGCCGCAACCTCGCGCAGCAGCGCGTCGCCGACGCCATGGCCATAGCGGTCGTTGACCGGCTTGAACCCGTCGAGATCGAGCAACGCGAGCGCAAAGCAGGTGTCGGCGCGCGCGGCGCCGATTTCCCGGTCGATCCGCGCATCGAGTTCGCGGCGGTTCCACAGCCCGGTGAGCGGATCGGTGTGCGCAAGGTCGCGCATCCGTTGCTGGAGCTGGAGCAGGTCGACGAGCTGGCCGTGCTGCTGCACGATCATGCGCAGCAAAAAGGCGCTGGCGACGAGCAGGCTGGTCCCCGCAGCGATCTCGGGCGGGTTGCCCGAGGTGAGCATGAGCAGGATGATCGGGACGAGCCCGATACCGAGGTTGACGATGGTGGTGAACCGGATCGACGACAGGCAATAGGCGGTGGCGAGCGAGCCCATCGCCATGATCATCGCATAATAGCTATGCGCCTCGGGCGGCGCGGCGATCCAGTTGATGACCGTCCACAGGCTGCACATCGCGCCCATCGTGCCCGACAGCCAGGTCGATTCGACGATCACGCGGCGCGCGCGGCGCACGCTCATGTGCCGGCCGCGATTGCGCCACAGCACGAAGAAGCCGAACAGGCTGACCACCGCGAGGATGATCGGGAAACCGATGCGGACGATCGGGTGTACCGTCTCCACCCCGCCATAGATGGCGGTCGGCGTCGTAGCCGCGAGCGTGAGGAACAGCATCGGGGTCAGCGTTTCGACGCGATTGGCGCGCAGCAGCGCGACGTCGTCCCGGATCGCCTCCGGTACCGGCGGGAAAATGCGCGTTCGCAACCAGTGATAGACCCCCGTCATGGCGAGGGGGATAGCGAGCAGGCGTAAAACATCGGTTAAGGATAGAATCCCCTTTTTTCATCCTGATACGCATCTAGCACGATGACCGCCCATGCAAAATATTAACCATGTTTTGCGACAGCCGCTCCCATTCGAATGTCGATCCATTTGGGGGAGCCCGCCATCATGTCCTATCCCGTTGCGTCACTGACCACGCCCACGCCAGCCCTCGCATCGCCGATGCCGTCCGCCGATCCGACGCTGCCGCAGAACGACACGCCGGCGCAGCGCGCCGCCCGCGCCGCGCAACTGACCGCGACGCAGGCCATTTATGTGTGGACCACCGACGTCCCCACCCTGCCCGGCGTGCCGCTGGCGACCGATGTGCCGAAGAACGACGTGCCAACCATCGCCTGGTTCGGCAAGCTCATCACCATCGGGCTGGCGATCGTGCGCAACGCGCTCGCGGTGAAGCTCGGCGCGGTCGAGGCCGGCGAACTGACCGCCGCGCACGCCGATTATGCCGCGCAGTTCGCCGAATGCGACGCGATCGAGGCGTCGACGCGCAAGATCGCCGCCGCGCATGGCGCGCATGAGGGCGGCAATATCTTCGAGCGCATCGTCGAGGATGTCGAAAGCGCGGTCGCGACGATCGAACGCGACGCGCATCTGGCGCTGCTCGAAGGCTATAAGGCGCGCATCGAGGAATTGATGAAGGTGAGCGACGACGAGGTCGCCGGCATCGGCAGCAGCGCGCCGCGCAGCCTCGACGCCTATCGCGCGCTGTTCCAGACGCTGCCGGTTCCCGGCATCGCCTATGACTTCCAGAACGACGCCAGCTTCGCGCGGCTGCGCGTGCAGGGGCCGAACAATATGCTGATCGCCGCCGCCGGCGACGCGCTGCCGGCGAAATTCCCGCTGACCGCGAAACAATATGCAGCGGTGGTGAACGGCGACACGCTCGACCGGGCGCTGGCCGACGGCCGCCTCTTCCTGCTCGATTACCAGGATCTGGCGGTGCTCGACCCCGGCACCTATCGCGGCGAGGCCAAATATGCCTGGCAGCCGATCGCGCTGTTCGCCGTGCCGCCGGGCGGCGCCTCGCTGGTCCCGGTCGCGATCCAGTGCGGGCAGGATCCCGCCGACTTCCCGATCTTCACCCCCTCGCCCGCGCCCGAAAAACTATGGGGCTGGGAAATGGCCAAGCTGGTCGTGCAGGTCGCCGACGGCAATTATCACGAGCTGTTCACCCATCTCGCGCGCACGCATCTGGTGATCGAGGCGTTCGCGGTCGCGACGCACCGCCACCTCGCCGAGGTTCACCCGATCTGGGCGCTGCTCGTCCCGCATTATGAGGGAACGTTGTTCATCAACGAAGCCGCGGCGACCTCGCTGATCGCGGCGGGCGGACCGATCGACCATATTTTCGCAGGCACGATCGTCTCGAGCCAGGCGGCGGCGGTCGATGCGCGGCTCGCCTTCGACTTTTACGGCAAGATGCTGCCCGCCGACCTCGCCGCGCGCGGCGTCGGGGTGACCTCGGCGCTGGCCGACTATCCGTATCGCGACGACGCGCTGCTCGTGTGGAACACGATCCACGAATGGGCGCGCCAATATGTCGATCTCTATTATGCGAATGATGCCGCGGTGGTCGGCGATACCGAGCTTGCGGCCTGGGCCGCATGTCTCGCGACCGAGGCGAAGATCCGGGGCTTCGGCCCGGTGACGAGCCGCAATCAGCTCGCCGAAATCTGCACCATGGTGATGTTCACCGCGAGCGCGCAGCATGCGGCGGTCAATTTCCCGCAAAAGGACATCATGACCTTTGCCCCCGCGATCACCGGCGCGGGCTGGGAGCCAGCCCCGACCGGCCAGCGCGGACAGGACAAGCCGGGCTGGCTCGCGATGATGCCGCCGATGGGGCTGGCGCTCGAGCAATTGAACGTGCTCGAACTGCTGGGCTCGCTGCACTACCGCCCGCTCGGCGACTATCGCAGCAACGCCTTTCCCTATCCGTTGTGGTTCCAGGATCCGCGCGTCACAGCGAAGACCGGCCCGCTCGCCTGGTTCCAGGCCGCGCTGACCGACGTCGAGACCGAGATCGTCGCCCGCAACGCGCAGCGGCTGGCGCCCTATCCGTACCTCCAGCCGAGCCTGATCCCGACGAGCATCAATATCTGAGGAACGACGACAGACTAAAAACCTCGTCATTGCGAGCGTAGCGAAGCAATCCAGAGCGGTTCATGCCGACTCTGGATTGCCGCGTCGCTTCGCTCCTCGCAATGACGAGGCTTGAAATCCCTCGTGACGCGCGCCGCTCAAGTGGCGGATCAGCTGCCCTTTTTCTTCCGGTGGCTTTCGAGGTCGAGCACCGCGCTGTCGGCGCCCTCGGGCAGCAGGCCGAGGCGGCGCGCGACTTCCTGATAGGCTTCGACTTCGCCGCCGAGGTCGCGGCGGAAGCGGTCCTTGTCGAGCTTTTCGTTCGTCGTCATGTCCCAAAGGCGGCAGCCGTCGGGGCTGATCTCGTCGGCGAGGATGATGCGGCTGAAATCGCCGTCATAGAGCCGGCCGAATTCGAGCTTGAAGTCGATCAGGCGGATGCCGACCGCGGCGAACATGCCCGACATGAAGTCGTTGATGCGGATCGCCATGTCCTGGATATCGTGCAATTCTTCCTGGCTGCACCAGTTGAAGCAGGCGATATGCTCCTCGGCGACGAGCGGATCGCCGAGCGCGTCGTCCTTGTAGCAATATTCGATCAGCGTGCGGGGAAGCTGCGTCCCCTCCTCGATGCCGAGGCGCTTCGACAGCGTGCCCGCGGCGACGTTGCGCACGATCACCTCGATCGGGACGATCTCGACCTGGCGGATCAACTGCTCGCGCATGTTGAGGCGGCGGATGAAGTGGGTCGGCACGCCGATATTGCCGAGCAGCGTGAAGACATGCTCCGAAATGCGGTTGTTGAGCACGCCCTTGCCGCTGATCGTGCCCTTTTTCTGGGCGTTGAACGCGGTCGCATCGTCCTTGAAATACTGGATCAGCGTGCCCGGTTCGGGGCCTTCATACAGGATCTTGGCTTTGCCTTCGTAGATCTGGCGGCGACGGGCCATGGGCGGTTACTTTCTGTCGGAACCAAATGAATGGCCCCGGCGAAAGCGACTCAGGCAGAGGCGCGGCGCCGGGGCGGTTCGCGCGCCTATAGCGGCAAAGGTCGGGCGCGTCATCCCCGGCGTGGGCCGCCCCTGCTCCCGTCTGAGACGGGGCAACATCTTTACGCTTACGTAAACTAGACCTTGCCTTCCTCGGCATCCCTTGCGACGATTGCCGTAACGACAAGGAGAGAAAGATGAGCTTCGAAGAGATTCGCCTCGACCGTCACGAGGGCATCGCGCTGCTGACGCTGTACCGCCCCGGCAAGATGAACGCCTTCACCACCCAGATGATGACCGAGATCGTCGCCGCGCTCGACGAATGCGACGCCGACGACGGCGTGCGTGCGGTGGTGTTCACCGGCGACGGCGATCGCGCCTATTGCGCGGGCGCGGACCTCAGCGCGGGCGGATCGACCTTCGATTATGACAAGCGCACCGACAAGGCGGCGCTGCTGCCCGACGGCACCTCGCTCAGCCCGGTCGCCGAGGACGGCACGATCGACTGGTCGCACCCGCTGATCCGCGACGGCGGCGGGCGCGTGTCGATGCGCATCTTCGAGAGCAAGAAGCCCGTATTGGGGGCAATCAACGGCGCCGCGGTCGGCATCGGCGCGACGATGACGCTGTCGATGGATGCGCGCCTCGCCAGCGACACCGCGCGCTACGGCTTCGTCTTTGCGCGCCGCGGCATCGTGCCCGAGGCGGCGTCGAGCTGGTTCCTGCCGCGCCTCGTCGGCATCCAGACCGCGCTCGACTGGTGCTATTCGGGCCGGCTGATCCCCGCCGCCGAAGCGCATGAAAAGGGCCTCGTCCAGTCGGTCCACGCGCCGGGCGAGCTGGTCGACGCCGCGATCGCCAAGGCGCGCGAACTCACCGCCGACAGCGCCCCGGTCTCGGTCGCGCTGACCCGCCACATGATGTGGCGCATGCTCGGCGCGCCGCACCCGATGAGCGCGCACCGCTGGGACAGCCGCGTGATCTTCGCGCGCGGGCGCAGCCCCGACGCGATGGAGGGGGTGACGAGCTTCCTCGAGAAGCGCGCGCCGAACTTCACCGCGAGCGTCGCCAACGACTATCCGTCGTTCGGCGAATTCGAGGACGCGCCGCCTTACGGCTGATCAAACCGCGTCGTACATCCGTTTCCCGCGCTGGACGGTCATGCTGTGCGTGCCCTTCAGCGCCAGCGAGCGTTCGCGGATCGTTTCGACGCTGTGCCAATTGGCGGTGACCTTGTCGGGGGTCATCGCCACCGACACATAGCCGCGATCGCGGGTGTTCGCCCATTTGAGCTGCGGCGACGAGCCGAGGAGCGCGCCGACGCGTGTCTCTTCCGAAATGCCGCGCGTGTAATTCTCGAACCCCGGCGAGGTGACGCTATGCCCGCCGATCTCGACGCCCGCGGGCCGGCCGTCCTCGCCAAGGTCGAAGGCCCAGCCATTGTGGCTGTCGCCCGACAGGGTAACGAAATCGGCATCGGCGCGCTGCGCCGCGGCGAGCAGGCGCGACCGCGCGGCGGGATAGCCGTCCCACGCGTCGAGGTTGAGCGGCAGCCCCGCTTTCGCCGCGGCTTGCGCCGATTCGACGCGGCGGCGGACTTCGGGGGCCATGTCGGCGCCGAACCAGTCCTTTGCCTGCGGCGGCGTGAACAGGCTGCCCATCACGATCTGCTGCGCGCAGACCTGCCAGCGCGTGCCCGCCTTGGTCGAGGCGGCGAGGCCGTCGAACAGCCATTTTTCCTGCGTCCCGCCCATCAACTGGCGCGCAGGGTCGCGATAGGTACCCTCGGCATAGGCCTTGAGCGCCGCCGCCGGGTCGCGCGCATCGCGGACGATATCGTCGATCTCGACCTGCTTGTCGCGGCCCGTGACGCGCGTTTCGGGGAGGAAGATCGTCGCGAGGTCGCCGACCTGGTAATGGCGCCAGCGGCTGTCGGCGACGGGCATCCATTCGCGATAGACGCGCTCCGCCGTCGCGGCGCGCTCCGCCCATTCGCCTTCGCCATCGTTGTGATTCTCGGCGCCGCCCTTCCACGCGTCGTTGGTGAATTCATGATCGTCCCATTGTGCGATCATCGGGAACAAGGCGTGCAGCCGCGCGAGGTCGGGGTCGCTGCGATAGGCGGCGTAGCGCAGGCGATAGTCGGCGAGGCTGACGATCTCGTGATCGGGCTGGATCAGCCGGCCGGGCACCGCCTGCTTGATCGAGGGGTAATCGCCCGGCGGATATTCATAGAGATAATCGCCGACATGGACGACGAGGTCGATGTCCTGCCGCGCCGCGGCATGGCCATAGGCGTTGAACCAGCCAAAGGGCAGGTTCGAGCATGAGACGAGTGCGAGGTTGAAAGCGGCGGTCGGCCCCTGCGGCAGCGTGCGGGTGCGCCCCGTGGGCGACTTGGCTCCGTCGGGGGCGACGAAGCGATAGAAATACCAGCGCCCGGGCTCGAGCCCGTCGACGACGATCTTGGCGGTATGGTCGCGTTCGCCGAGCGCGGTGACCGTCCCGCCGCCCGCGAGGCGCGCGAAGTCGGCGGTCTCGGAGAGTTCGGCGGTCAAGGCGGTGTCGTTGGCGGTGGCATAGCGCGTCCACAGCAGCACCGAATTGGCGCCGGGTTCGCCGCTCGCGACGCCATGGGTGAAGCCCTGCGCCATCATCGCCTGCGCCGCTCCGGGCAACGCCAGCGCCGCGAGTCCCGCGGTGCCGAGCTTGATCAGCAGTCGGCGGTCGATGTGGCCCCAAAGCGGATGCATGGCAGTCTCCCTCTTGTCGGCCGCTCCTTGCTCCGTCTTTGTGACGATATGGCGGCCCCTAACCCATCACTCCCAAAGCCAGCAGCAGCAGCATGAAGGTGATGACCGCGAACAGGCTGAAGAACAGCAGCAAGGTCCCGCGCACCAGCGCCCCGAAGCGCGACGAGCGATAGGCCCCGCGCAGCTGGCGAACCATGTGGAAGGGCACATAGAAGATCGCGAGGAAGGTCGCGATATTGCCGAGCACGGTCAGGTTGAGCAGCCGCACCACAACGAAGAGGAGCAGCATGAACGAGATCGAATAGGTGACGAAGACGAAATGGTCATAGGTGTGGAAGCGGCGGCTGAACGGATAGAGCAGCCACATGAAGGGCAGCGACAGCGGGATCAGCGCCCAGGCGAATTTATAGGCGTTCGCCTGCAATTTGTAGAGCAGCAGCCCGGGGTTGGCGTTGGCCTTTTCAAAGCCATGGTCGATGAACGCGATGCCGGTATCGACCTTGGTCCGCGACAGGAAATCGACGCTGGTCATCACCTGTTCGCCCGGATCGTCGAGCACCGGCGGCCCCTTTTCGCGCTCTTCCTTGCTCATCGGCTTGGCAACACCCAGATATTCGGCGGTCCGGCGCAGCGACACCAGCTCCTGTTCGAGCTGCCGCTTTCGTTCGGGCGTCAGGCCCTGTTTCGCAAGCTCGGCGTTGACCGCCTCGGTCTCCGCGTAGAAGCGCGCCTTGATCGCGCTCGTCTCGGTTTGGTTGGCTGCCGCCTTGGCGAGCCCCTCGCCGACCCCGCCGCCGCTGCCGACCATCGCGAGCACCGCATAGGTCAGGAACACCGCGAACAGGAACAGCGCCAGCGGCGAAATGAAGCTCGCACGCTCGCCATGGATATAGCGGCGCGTCAGGTCGCCCGGCCGCCAAGCGAGCAAGGGCAGCGTGTTCCAGATCTTGCCTTCGAAATGGAAGATCGCATGGACGAGGTCGTGGCCGATCGCGCCGAAGCTGCGATGCACATCAGCGCGTTGCCCGCAATGATGGCAGTGCGTGCCCACAAGGCTGGTGCCGCAGTTCAGGCAGCGCAGGGGCGACGACGCGTCGCCATGGCCGCCGCCGTGGCGCGGTTCGACCGCGCGCGCCGCCAGTCCCGCGGTCACCGCTGCCCCGATGCCTTCGATATCCCCGCTCATGGCGCCCTGCCTAAAGGCGCGCGCGGCGCGGCGCAACGGGACTTTCACCGCCGCGACAAAGCATGATAGGGGGCGGCGCATGACTGCCAAGGCCCACACCATGTCCGCCCTTCCCGACGCCGATGCGCTGATCGCCGACATAGGCGCGCGCGCGCGC
>NZ_LYVN01000147.1 GCF_001990265.1 Sphingopyxis sp. KK2 | reverse complement strand
CGTCTTCCACGATGCGCTCGTCGGCGACAGCGTGCTCGCGCTCGTCCCGCCGCTGACCGAGACCGTCAGCGTCGGCAAGCGCTCGGGCCGCCATTCGAAGGACCAGCGCACGATCGACCAGCTGCTCGTCGCCGCCGCCACCGCGGGCAAGCGCGTCGTCCGCCTCAAGGGCGGCGACCCGTCGATCTTCGGCCGTTCGGCCGAAGAAATGACCGCACTGCGCGACGCCGGATACCCCGTCCATATCTGCCCCGGCATCACCACTGCCTGCGCCGCCGCGGCCTCCGCCGGCCTCTCGCTCACCTTGCGCGGCGTCGCGCGCGACGTCCGCTTCGTCACCGCGCACAGCAAGCGCGGCGCCGCGCTCGACATCGACTGGGCCTCGCTCGCCGGCGGCGGCTCGACCCTCGCCTTCTACATGGGCCGCGAGGCGGCGGGCGAGATCATGCGCGGCCTGATGCGCGCCGGCATGGGCGGCGACACCCCGGTGATGATCGCCTGCGATGTCAGCAGCCCGGGCGAGCGGCGGCTGGCAACGCGGCTAAATCTTCTCGAGCTTGCGACGAGCTCGTTCGCGGCCGGGGCCGCAACGCTCATTCTCGTCGGCGAGGCGGTCGAACCGGGCAGCGCAGCGACGAAGCACGCGGTCGGTCGATGTCTGCCCGCCGGCTCGAGCATCTGACCCGGCGCCGACCTCAGGCGTCAGCGTGCGACAGGTCGCCCACCCCCTATGCGTCAGGTTCGACGAATCCCGGCCAACGGCGCATATAATGGATGAAGATGTCGCTCAGCCCCTCGTCGCGCAGATGGCCGGCCGAAACCGGCAGCGCGGGCGATCGATAGGCCGGATCGCGGCGCACGCGTTCGGGAAAATCATGGCGCAAGATCGCGGCGCGCCCGATCATCGCAAAGTCGCAGCCGGCATCCAGCACCCACGCCGCGTCTGCCGCGTCCATCACCTTGCCCGCCGCGCCGAGGCGGACCTCGCCGCGCGGCAATTCGGTGAAGACGCTCATCAGCGAGCGGCCCTTGAACCGTTCGTCCTCGGGCTCCTTGCGGACGTCCCACAGCGACATGTCGAGATAATCGATCTTCTGCTGCCGCAGCACCTCGATCGCGACGTCGCGGATTTCCTCGATCTCCAGTCCGAAACGCTCGGGCGAAAGCCGCAGGCCGAGCTGGAAATCGGGACCCGTCGCGGCGCGAATGCCGTCGATGATCTCGAAAAGGATGCGCGCGCGATTCTCGATGCTGCCGCCATAGCGGTCGGTGCGCCGGTTGCTTGCCGCCGACAGGAATTCGGCGAGGATATAGCCGTGCGCACCATGGATTTCGGCACCGTCGAACCCTGCCCGCTCGGCGCGCCGCGCCCCCGCGATGAAATCCTCGCGCAGCACCTCGACCTCGGCCTCGGACAGCGCGCGGACGCCCCGCTCGGCGACCTCGGACGGCGCGACGGGCGCGTCGATCAGCTCGGGTTCGGCGCGGCTGCCCGCATGATGCAGTTGCAGCGACGAGAGCGACCCGCGCGCCCTGATCGCGGCGGCCAGCGCCGACAGGCCTTCGAGATGATCGTCGGCAAAGACGCCGAGTTGCCCCGTAAACCCCTGCCCGACCGGCTGGACGTGCGACGCCGCCGTCATCGTCAGCGCAAAGCCGCCCGCAGCGCGCATCTCCAGCCATTTATGCTCGTCATCCGACAAGGTGCCGTCGGCGTGGCTCTGCCGGTTGGTCAGCGGCGCGAGCATCAGCCGGTTCTTCATCGGCTTGCCGCGCGCAAGCGACAGCGGCTCGAACAATCTTTCGGTCGACATGAAAGGCGCTCCTGGCCCGAAACTATCGCAAGGTAAAGCCGCGATAGCCCTCGGCCGCCGCATCGGCGCAGATTTCGCGATAACGCCCCAGCCCGCCGATATAGACGGGAAACGTCCGCGGCTTGCCGGGCACATTGGCGCCGGTGTACCAGGTGTTCGCGGTCGGATAGAGCGACAGCGAACCCAGCGTCGTCACCTTCTTCATCCAGCCGTCCTCGGCATCGGCGTTCGCCTCGATCGAACGGATGCCCTCGCTGCGCATATGCGTGATGCAGTCGCACACCCAGTCGACATTCTGTTCGTTGAGCAGGATGAAATTGGCGAGCGCCGACGGCCCGTTCGGCCCCGCGATGACGAACAGGTTCGGGAACCCCTCGATCATCAGGCCCAGGTGCGAACGGCCGCCATCGGCCCATTTGTCCTTGAGCTTGCGGCCGTCCCTGCCCTCGATATCGATCGACAGCATCGCGCCGGTCAGCGCGTCATAGCCGATTGCGGCGATGATGATATCGACCTCGACCTCGCCCTCGGCGGTGCGAATGCCCTTTTCGGTGATCTCGACGATCGGATGCTCGAGGCAATCCTTCAGCGTCACATTGTCGCGGTTATAGGCTTCATAATAGCCGGTATCGAGGCACGGGCGCCGCGCGAAGATCGGGTAGCCGCGCGGGGTCAGCTTGCGCGCCGTTTCGGGATCGTTCACCGTCTCGGCGATCTTGCCGCGCACGAATTCGGCGACGACCTCGTTGGCGTCGCGATTGGTCAGCAGGTCGGAAAACAGGCCGAGGAACGACAGGCCGCTATGCGCCCAGGCGTCCTCCATCAGCTTCCGGCTCTCCTCGGGCGTCACGCTGAACACCGGGCGGTGCGTGATCGGGCGGACGCCGCCGGTCAGCGAGTGGCGCGCGGCGGCGCGCAGACCCGGATAATGCGCCTTGATGTGTGACACATAGTCTTCGTCGAGCTTGCGGTTGCGCATCGGCAGCGTGAAGCTCGGCGTGCGCTGATAGACGTAAAGATGCGCGGCCTGTTCGGCGACGACGGGGACGATCTGGATGCCCGACGACCCGGTCCCGATCACCGCGACGCGCTTGCCCTTCAGGTCGACGTCATGGTGCGGCCATTTGCCCGAGAGGTAGAGTTCGCCCTTGAAATTGGCGGCGCCGGGGATGTCGACCTGCTTCGGCACCGACAGCGGGCCGGTCGCCATCAGGCAATAATTCGCCTCATAGACGACCCCGCCATCGGTCTCGACGCGCCACAGCGCGGCCTCCTCGTCATATTCGACCGCGGTCGCGCGCGTCTCGAAGCTGATGTCGCGTTTCAGGTCGAGCTTGTCGGCGACGAAGCGCGCATAGGACAGGATTTCGGGCTGCGCCGCGAACTGCTCGCTCCACGTCCATTCCTGCTGGATCTCGTCCGAAAAGCTGTAGCTGTAATCGATGCTCATCACGTCGCAGCGCGCGCCGGGATAGCGGTTCCAGTACCACGTGCCGCCGACATCGTCGCCCGCCTCGATCAGATGCACGTCGAGCCCCATACCGCGCGTGCGGTGGAGCGCATACATGCCGCCGAAGCCCGCGCCGATGATCAGCGCGTCGAGGCGGCGGGGAGAGGTTGCGCTATTATTTTCAGCCTGTTGCATGATAGTCTTTCCGGGGATTCTTCTGTCGGGTCGGCGCGGATCAGCCCGCGGCGATGCGCTCGCGCGCGATGTCGATGCCGCTGCGATAATCGCTCTTGCCGCTCGCATGGCGCGGCAGCACCGCGACGCGGATGATCGTGCGCGGCTGCTTGTAGGCGGCGAGGTCTGCCGACAGCGCGGCGCGGAGCGCCGCATCGTCGGGCGCATCTCCCGCCTCGATCAGCGCGGTCACCGCGCTGCCCCACTTCGGGTCGGGCAGGCCGAACACCATCGCATCGGCGACGCCGTCGATACGCTTCAGCGCCTCCTCGACCTCTTCGACAAAGACCTTTTCGCCGCCGGTGTTGATGCACATGCTGCCGCGACCGAGCAGGCGCAGCCGCCCGTCGGGCAGGCGTTCGGCCATATCGCCGGGCACCGCATAGGGCTGGCCGTCGATGATGCGATAGACGCTCGCGGTCTTTTCGGGATCGCCATGATAGCCCGCGCCAAAGGGAGGCCGGCGGGCGAGCCAGCCCGACCCGACCTCGCCGTCGGCGAGCACGCGGGTTCCGTCCTGGTCGACGATCACCGTCTGCGGCCCCGGCTCGAACAGTCCGGTCGGCGTCGCGCGGTCCTTGTTGGTGATCGCATAGCCGAAACCCGAAGCCTCCGACGCGCCGAGGATGTCGAGCAGGGTGAGTTGAGGCAGCGCGGCGAGCAGCGCCGCCTTGACCTGCTCGGACCACATCAGCCCCGCCGACGAGATCAGCCGCAGCGCCGAAAGATCCCAGCGGCCCGGATGGGCAAGCAGCGTATCGGCCATCGGCCGCGCAAAGGCGTCGCCGACGATCAGGATGCGCGTGACCTTGTGCCGTTCGGCCTCGCTCCACAATTCCTCGGCGCTGAACCGGTCCGACGGCAGCAGCACCGCCGTGCCGCCAACAAGCAGTTCGGCGAGCGAGCTGTTGAGTCCTGCGCCGTGCATCAGCGGACAGGCGGGCATGACGCGGCCTGCGGCGCCTTTCAGCACCTGCGCGATATGGTCGTCCATGCTGGCAGGGGTCGATACCGCAACCGGCGATTCGAGCTGCGAGCGGCGCGCGTCGGCCGATCGCCACATCACGCCCTTGGGCCGCCCCGTGGTGCCGCCGGTATAGAGAAGATAGCCGTCGTCGGGCGACCGCTCGATGCCGAGCGGCGCGGCGTCGCCCTGCGATACGATGCCGTCATAGGCGCCGTCGCTGCCGATCTGCACCGCATATACCAGATGCTCGATCGCCCCGCCGATCAGCGACGCGACGACCGGCCCGAACTCGTCCTGATAGAAAAGCCCCGCCGCCTGACAGTCGCGCAGCACATATTCGATCTCGGACGTCGTATAGCGATAGTTGAGGTTGACGTGCGTCAGCCGCGCCTTGAACGCCGCCGCCGCGATCTCGATGAATTCGGGGATGTTGCGCGCCAGGATTGCGATCCGCGCGCCCGCGGGCAGCCCCGCCGCGAGCATCGCCCGCGCGAGCCGGTTGGTGCGCGCATCGAAATCCGCCCAGTTGGTGACATGGTCGCCGCGGATGATCGCCGGACGGTCGCCGGGCACATGTGCCGCGGTCGCGTCCAGCAGGTCGCCGAAATTCCAGTCCATGACGGCGGCTCCGCTCAGCGACCCTGAAAGACGGGCGCGCGCTTTTCGACGAAGGCCGCGACCGCTTCCTGCGCGTCATAGGAGGTCGACAGCTTCGCGGTATTGCCCTGCTCATAGATATAGCCGTCGCGCAGCGTCATATTCTCGATCGTGCGCATGCTGTCCTTGGCATAGCGCGTCGCGAGCGGGCTCTTCGACGCGATGACGGCGGCCATGTCCATGCAATAGGGCAGCAGCTCCTCGACCGGCAGGCATGCCTCGATGATGCCGCGGCGATACATTTCCGCCGCCGGCGCGCGATAGCCGGTGAGCATCATGCGCCGCGTCAGCGAGTGCGGGACGATCCGCGACGTATGCTTGCCGCCGCCCATCAGCCCGACGTCGATCTCGGGCAGGCCGAAGACGGCATTTTCGGACGCGACGATGATGTCGCAGCTCGCGGCGAGGCCGAAACCGGCACCGAGCGCGGGGCCGTTGACCGCGGCGATCACGGGCTTGGCGCAATCGGCGATCGAATAGGCGACTTCGCGGACAATGCGATTGCGGTTCCAGCGCTTACCGGGGATCGACAGGTCGGGCCGGTTCTTGAGGTCGGCGCCCGCGCTGAAGCATTTGCCCGCGCCGGTCAGCACCGCGACACGTACATCGTCGCGGTCGTTGAAGCTGTCGAAGGCGTCGGTGATTTCCTGGAGCATGTCGAGCGCGGCGGCGTTGACCGGCGCATTGTCCAGCGTGACGAGCGCGATGTGGTTTTCGACTTCGATACGAATGCTGCTCATTTCCGTTCTCCCATTTGCCGCCTCCATGGCATCGCGGCGGGCGGACCCGGTGCGAAAGCGGCCGGGCGGGCAGAAAATCTCATCCGCGATTGAAAGCGGTCGCGCGGAATCGCGCTTGTGATTATCGGGGGCGAGCGGGCCGTCCGCATTGCCCTTCGCGTCGCAAAGCCAGAACGGGGGCCGGCAACCTGCCCCACGGGCTGCACCCAACCTCAAAGCCCGCGCACCTTCCTTCCGGCAAACGCCGCCGGGGGATGACAAGGAAAGCGCGATTCATCAGGGAGTGGACGATGAAGAAGCACAGCATATTTTTGGCGGGCGCCGGCATCGCCGCCCTCCTCACCGCAACGCCCGCCTTTGCGCAGGACGTATCGGACGACGTCTCGCAGGACGAAGCGCAGGCCCATGATGGCGGCCTGACCGCGATCGTCGTGACCGCGACCAAGCGCGGCTCGGCGCAGAATGTCCAGGACGTGCCCATCGCGGTCACCGCCTTCGGCGCCAACGAACTCGACAGCATCCACGCGCGCTCGATCGCCAGCGTCAGCTATGCCGTCCCCAACGCCTCGCTCGAAAGCGTCGGCACCACCCCGGGCTACGCCAATTTCTCGATCCGAGGCCTCGGCATCAACAGCTCGATCCCCTCGATCGACCCGACCGTCGGCGTCTTCGTCGACGGCGTCTATCTCGGCGTCAGCGCCGGCGTCCTCTTCGACACCTTCGACCTCGAGGGCGTCGAGGTGCTGCGCGGGCCGCAGGGCCTGCTCTTCGGCCGCAACGTCACCGGCGGCGCGGTGCTGCTGCGCACCACCACCCCCACCAACCGCTTCCGCGTCGATGCGAAGGCAGCGCTGTCGACCGGCCTCGAAAAGCGCGCGAGCGTCTCGGTCTCGGGCCCGCTCGTCGGCGACGTGCTCAGCGGCAAGGTCGCGGTCTATTACAACGACGACGACGGCTGGTTCAAAAACGACTTCGACGGCAAGAAGATCGGCGGCAGCGAGACGCTGATCGTCCGCTCGGCGCTGCGCTTCCAGCCGAACGACACGTTCGACCTCATCCTGCGCTACGAGCACGGCCGCATCCGCGGCGACGGCCCCGCGGTCACCAACCACGGCCTCTTCCCGCGCGACAGCTTCCGCGTGAACCAGAATTACGCGGGCTTCACCAAGACCGACTGGGACCAGGGCATCGCCGAGATCAACATCGACACCGCCTTCGGCGACGGCACGATCACCAACATCGCCGCGGTCCGCGCGCTCAGCAACGACAGCGGCGCCGACGTCGACGGCTCGCCCGTCACCAGCCTCCACTCGCGCAACAATATCGAGCAGTGGCAGATCAGCAACGAGCTGCGCTACGCGGGCACCTTCGGCGCCTTCGACGTGACGACCGGGCTCTTCTATTTCGACCAGGACATCAACTACGCCGAACAGCGCCTGCTCTCGGGCGGCGCGCTCACCGTCTCGGGCGGCGGGCGCCAGAAGCAGAAGACCGGCGGCGTCTTCGCGACGGTCGACTGGAACATCACCGACATGCTGACGCTCAGCGTCGGCGCGCGCTACTCGGCCGAGGAAAAGGCGGTCCAGGTCCGCTCGATCGGCGTCGGCGGCTGCAACCTCGACACGCTGCGCTGTTCGTACGACTTCGTCGACAAGGACAATTGGAGCGGCTTCACCCCGCGCGTCGGCGTCCAGTTCAAGCCGACCGAGGACACCCTGCTCTACGCTTCGTTCGCACAGGGCTTCCGCAGCGGCGGCTACAACTTCCGCAACCTCAACCCCAATGTCGCGCCGGGTCCCTTCGACCAGGAAAAGCAGGACGCCTATGAAGTCGGCGTGAAGCAGGAATTCGGCAATTTCGCGCGCGTCAATCTCGCGGGCTTCTACAACCGCATCAACGGCACCCAGCGCGAGTTCCAGGCGCCCTTCGCGCCCTTCGGCAACTTCCAGATCATCACCAACGCCGCCGACGTGTCGATCAAGGGCGTCGAGGGCGAAGTGCTGGTCAAGCCGATGTCGGGCCTGACGATCGCCGGCCAGTTCGGCTACACCAAGGGCAAATACGAAAAGATCCTGTTCGATCTCAACGCCGACGGCGTCATCAACGATCGCGATTTCGCGCTGAAACTGCCGCGCCTGTCGCCGTGGAGCTATGGCGGCTCGATCACCTATGCCACCGCGCTCGGCGGCGATTTCGATGCCGAAGCGCGCGTCGGCGCCAACCACCGCGATGCCGCCTTCTACAACGACCAGAACACCGGCCTGCTCCGCGCCGCGACGATGGTCGACGCCAGCCTCGCGGTCAGCCGCGGGCCGGTGAAGGTCTCGGTCTATGGCAACAACCTCCTCAACGAAGCGACCTTCGGCACCGAGGCGCCCTTGCCCTTCTTCGCCGGTTCGACCTTCTCCCCGCTCAACAAGGGCAGGGTCTACGGGGTCGAAGTCGGGTACAAATTCTGATCTCTCTCCCACTGGAGCCCGCCCAAAGGTCCGTAATCCCTTACAGCACCGTCGAGGTTTGAAGAAAAATGGCCCAGTGCGAGGAGAGAAGGCGAAGGAATATGTCGATATTTCTAGACTTCTCGACGAAGCAATGGGCCATTTTAATCAAATCCCTTCGGGACGCCCAAATGGCTTCCATCTCGGCCCGAAAGCCGCTTGGAAAGGCAACCAGCCTTCCCGGCGCGTCTTTCGGCCCGACCTGTTCGCCATTTGGGCGCCTCGACGGCGCTGTAAGGGAATACGGACCCTGAAGCGGGCTCCATTTTTATGGGCAATCCATCCATGACCAAATCACTCGCAGGGCGCGTCGCGCTCGTCACCGGCGCATCGCGCGGCCTCGGCCGCGACATCGCGCTCAAGCTCGCCGCCAACGGCGCGTCGCTCGCGCTGCTCGACCGCAAGGCGCATTGGGCCGAAGACCTCGTCCGGCAGATCGAAGCCGACGGCGGCAAGGCCGTCGCGCTCGGCTGCGACGTGTCCGACCGCGACGCGCTGCATGACGCGTTCGACAGCGCCGCCGCCGACCTCGGCGGCATCGACGTCGTCGTCAACAATGCGATGTGGACCAAATATTCGCCGATCGACGGCATCGACGCCGACAGCCTCGACAAGATGCTCGGCGTCGGCATCGCCGGCATCGTCTGGGGCACGCAGGCCGCGGCGAAGCATATGCGCCCGCGCGGCGGCGGATCGATCGTCAACATCGCCTCGGTCTCGGCGCATATGGGCCTCCCGAATGCGATGGTCTATTGCGGGATCAAGGCGGCGGTCGAGGGCATGACGCGTTCGTCGGCGATCGAACTCGCGCCCGAACAGATCCGCGTCAACGCCGTCGCCCCGTCGACCGTCGCGACCGAAGGCGTCCGCGCGATGCTCGACGATGCGACCTTCGCGGCGCGCGTCGCGAGCACGCCGCTGGGGCGGCTCGGCGAAACGTCGGACATTGCCGAAGCGGTGCTCTTCTTCGCCGACAGTGCCCGCGCGGGCTTCGTCACCGGCCAGTCGCTGCTCG
Organism: Sphingopyxis sp. KK2; assembly: GCF_001990265.1. GTDB lineage: Bacteria > Pseudomonadota > Alphaproteobacteria > Sphingomonadales > Sphingomonadaceae > Sphingopyxis. Next base: position 215 of record NZ_LYVN01000147.1, on the reverse strand, counting down.
TCGACGGCGGCATCTCGATCGCGCTGCGTTAAGCGTAAACCCCCTCGGCGATCCCGCGGGCGTCGAGCCCGCGGATCGCCGTGATCCGCCCCGCATCGGGGTGATCGGCAACCAGCCGATGCCCCGAATTGGCGATGCTCGTCAGGTACAGCGTGTCGAGGCCCGGCCCGCCGAACGCCGGGCACGACGGGAACGGCAACGGCAGCGGGATCGAA
>NZ_LYVN01000146.1 GCF_001990265.1 Sphingopyxis sp. KK2 | reverse complement strand
CGTCCACGCCTCGGCATGCGTCACCGCGATCGTCTGGGCGGCGGCGGGCGCGGCGATCGCGAGCGCGATCAGGCTGACGAGGCTTTTCATTGCGCAATTCCTCCCCGGCCCAGCTCGAAATCGGACACCGGCTTGGTTCGCGGTTTCGACCGGTCCCACGCGACGGCGCCATCGACGAGCACAAGGTCGGCGCGGCTGTAGATGCTGAAAGGATCGCCCGACCACAGCACGATATCGGCCTGAAAACCCGGCGCGAGCGTGCCGACGCGCTTGTCCAGCCCCAGCAGCTTGGCGGGGTTGCTCGTCGTCCATTTGATCATCGTCTCGGGCGGGGTTTCGATGCCGATCCGGCGTCCCGCCGCCGCCGCCTTGGCCGCCGCGATGTTGAGCCGCTGGCCGTCGGCGGGCGAGTCCGAATGCATCATCACGCACACGCCCGCGCGTTCGAGCAGCGGCGCCTCGGCGCGGATCGCATCCTGCGCCTCGACCTTGAACCCCCACCAGTCGGCCCACACCGCCGCGCAGGTTCCCGCCTCGCGCAGCAGCCCGGGGATCTTGTACGCCTCGGTCGCGTGATGAATCGCGCCGATGCGGAACCCGAATTCCTTGGCGACCGACAGCACGGCCGCAATGTCGCCCGCGCGGTAGCAGTGCAGGTTCACCCTTACATCGCCCGACAGGATGCCTGCGATCGTCTCGAGCTTCAGGTCGCGCGGCGGCATCGCGCCGACGCCCGCGCGCGCCTGTTCGACCGCGCGCTTGTAGCGCTGCGCTTCGATGAATTCCTGCCGCATGAAGCCGATCACGCCCTGCCGGCTGGTCGGGCCCTCATTGTCGTCGTCGGCACCCCAGCTCTTCGGGTTTTCGCCGCACGCCATCTTGAAGCCCTGCACGCCGCCGGTCGCCTTCATGTCCCACACGGTCGCGCCGCCGACGGGTTTGACCACCACCGAGCGGCCCGCAAAGATCGGTGTCGAACCCGGCAGGATCTGCAGCGTGGTGACGCCGTTCGACAGCGCCCGGTCGAACCCCATATCCTCGGCATTCACCGCGGTTTCGATCCAGGTGTCGGCCGAGTTCGGAGTGGCGACTTCCGCGACGTCCGACGCTTCGCGGTCGATCGCGGTCAGGGGCAGCACAAAGGTCCCGTTGTGCGTGTGGACATCGATCACCCCCGGGGTGACCCAGCGCCCCTTGGCATCGACCTCACGCACCCCCGGATTGGCCAGATTCTTGCCCACCGCAACGATCTTGCCGCCGCGAACGAGGACATCGCCGCCATCGATCCGACCGCCGGCACCGTCGAGAATCGTCGCACCGCGCAGCAGCATGTCGTCGGGGGGCGGGGCATGATAGCGGCTCGGAAACGGGTCTTCCTGCCAGGGCAGAAGCGCGCTGCGCTGCGCCGCCGCGGGTCCGATCGCGCCCACCAAGACGCCGATCGTTGCGACCAATCCAATCCGCCTGATCATTCTGTCCGCCCCTTGTTGAACCGCCGCATCCAGTCGGCCGTCGCCTTGTCGGGCAGCGTGCCGATGATCGACGCGAGCGTTTCCTTGCTCTCGTCCTGACCCAGCTTGAACTTGCCCGTCAGCCCGGTGACGGTCGCCCGAAAGCCGATGATCCGCCCGAGCATGCCGCGATAGCGCTCGCCGAGCTCTTCCTTGGACCAGGGCTGGAGCCGCCCCTTTTCCATCGCGTCGATCAGCAGGTCGAGCGACGGCTCGGTCAGCGCATCGTCGAACACGACATCGGCGCGCACCCTGATCTGGGCATAGTTCCACGTCGGGCCCCAATCGCGCACCCCGGCATGTTCGGGGCTGATATAGCTGTCGGGACCCTGGAACAGGATCGTCGCGCGCGGGTCGGCGACGAGCGCCGTATGCAGCGGATTGGACCGCATCAGGTGCCCGATCAGTTCGACGAGCGCGCCCCGTTCGTCGAACCGGCCGATCAGCGGCAACAGGCTCGCTTCCATGTCGCCGGCGCCGCCGCCGCATACCCAGGCCAGCGGATAATCCTCCACCAGCTTTCGCACATCGGCTTCGTCAAATCGTTCGAACAGCGTCACGCAGCCCCCTGAGAAAGCAATTCGTACCGGACGCAGGCCTTGTGCTGGCCAACGCGGCATTCACCCCATGTTGCGCCTTTTTGTTCCGCAGCCTTGGCTCTCCTGCAAGCGCCAAAAAAAGAAAGTTTGGGGGACCAGCCCAAGCTTGCCGCCTGGCTCCGCCCTCGTTACCCTTGGCTCCCGACTCGAAGATTTTCTTCGCAAAGGACTGGTCCAATGCTGCGACCCTGGCAAGTGAGCCTCAGCGAACGGATCGATCCGTCGCGCGAAACGCCCATCTATATGCAGATCATCCAGGCGCTGATCCGCGACATCGAACGCGGCAAGCTGACCTCGGGCACCTATCTTCCCAGCAGCCGCGAGATGGCGAAGATCCTGGGGGTCAACCGCAAGACTGTCGTCTTCGCCTATGAGGATCTGATCGCGCAGGGCTGGCTCGATTCGGCGGGCACGCGCGGCACCATGGTCGCCGCCGCGCTGCCCGACCCGGTCAAGCGGCAACAGGGCGACGCCGAGCTGACGATGAGCAGCGTGCGGATCGACTATCGCTATTCCGAGCCGCCCGCGCGGCCGATCGCGCTGCCGTCGGGCAAGGGGCTCAAGATCGACGAGGGCGCGCCCGACGGACGGCTCTTCCCGACCGAGTTGCTCGCCCGCGCGTATCGCGGCGCGACCAACCGCGCCGCCGAGATCAACGGCTTCCAATATGGCGACCCGCGCGGATCGCCCGCGTTGCGCGAAGGGATCGCATCGATGCTGCGCGGCCAGCGCGGCCTGTCGGTTACCGCGGAGAATATCTGCATTACCCGCGGCAGCCAGAACGGCATCTTCCTCGCCTCGCAGGTTCTGCTCAAGCCCGGCGACTCGGTGGTGGTCGAGGCGCTGACCTATGAGCCCGCAGTCGCGGCTTTTCGCGCTTTCGGCGCCAATATCGTGCCCGTCGGTCTCGACGAGGACGGGATCGACATCGACGCGGTCGAGCATGCCTGCCGCCGCAACGCGGTGCGCGCGGTGTTCGTGACGCCGCACCACCAGTTTCCCACGACCGTCTCGCTGCGCCCCGAACGGCGCCTGCGTCTCCTCGAACTCGCGCGCCAGTTCGGCTTTGCGATTATCGAGGATGATTATGACCATGAGTTCCACTTTCACTCGCAGCCGCTGTTGCCGCTCGCGAGCTATGGCCCCGGGCAGGTCATCTATGTCGGATCGATGTCCAAGCTGCTGCTGCCGGCGCTGCGCATCGGTTATGTTGCCGCGCCGCCCGCGATCGTCGACGCGATCGCGCACCGCGTGTCGCTGACCGACGGCATGGGCAATGCACTGACCGAGGACGCCGCCGCCGAATTGATCGAAAATGGCGAACTGCGCCGCCACGCGCGCAAGGTGTGGCAAGTCTATGCCGAGCGGCGCGAGAGTTTCGCTGCAGAGATCGACAAGACGCTCGGCGATATGGTCCGGTACAAGATGCCCGATGGCGGCCTCGCCTTCTGGCTGCAATTTCCCGAACTCGACCTCGACCAGATGGAGGCGCGGGCGTCGGCGATGGGGCTGCGCTTCGCCTCGTCGCGATCGTTCATGACCCGCGACGACGCACCGCGGGGGCTTCGGATCGGCTTTGCCAGCCTGAACAGCTATGAAGCGCGCACCGCGCTCGCCGCGATCCGCAAGGCCGCGGCCGGTTAGCGCCTTGGTCCCGTCGATCAGGCGATTGTTGGATGTTTTGCGATCCATGCCGATGCGGAAATCTGCGACCATCAGGAGGGAATATCATGAACCATAAAGTCGCATTGCTCGTCGCCGCCGCGCTGTTGCCGCTGACGCCCGCCGCCGCGCAGCAGGCCCCCGCGCCCGCCCCCGCCGCCGAAAACGCCGCCTGGCCCGAAGCCTGGTTCGAAATCTTCAAGCTCGCCCCCGGCAAGCAGGAGGAATTCATCCGTCAGATCGCGCAGGCCGACGAAGTCTCCGCCGCCGGCGGCCTGCCGCCGATCCAGCTCTTCTTCCATGAAAATGGCGCCGATTTCGACGTCATCCTGTTCAAGCCGGTGACCGGTATCGAGCCGACCCCCGAACAGGTCGCGGCGATGGAAAAGAAGCAGAAGGAACTCGGCCTGCCGAGCGGCCCGGCCTATTTCGTCAACATCCGCCAACTGGTTGCCGAGCACACCGACTCGAAAACCTATGGCCCGCTGTCGGCGGCGACCTGGCTCGCGCGGCTCGACAAGTGGCGCGCCGAAAACCCGCCGCGCAAATCTACGGCGACGAAGTAATGATCGGCCGCCGCACGCTCCTCGCCCTCGCGGGCGGCACCGCTGCGGCGGCTGTCTCGCGTCCCGTCTTCGCCAAAGGCGGCGAGACGCTCGACACGGCCTATATCAACGGCCGGATCTGGACCGGCGCCGGACCGGCGACCTTCAGCGACGCGATCGGGGTCAAGGGCGACCGCATCGCCGCGATCGGCGCCGATGCGGTGCGTTCGCGCACCGGCAAGGCGACGCAGGTCGTCGATCTGAAGGGGGCCTTCGTCACCCCGGGGTTCATCGACCCGCATGTCCATTTCGTCATCGGATCGACGATGTTGTCGCAGCCCTCGCTGCGCGACGCCGCCAACCCCAAGGAATTCGTCGAGCGCATTGCCGCGGCGGCCAAGGCGCTGCCCAAGGGCCAGTGGCTCGAGGGCGGCAATTGGGACCAGGACCGCTGGGGCGGCGAAATGCCGCACAAGGACTGGATCGACGCGGTCACCCCCGACACACCGGTCGCGGTCATCCGCTATGACCTGCACATGCTCTTCCTCAACTCGCTGGCGCTCAAGCTCGCGGGGATCGACCGCAACACCCCCGACGTTTCGGGCGGGGTGATCGAACGCGATGCGAAGGGCGAGCCGACCGGCATCGTCAAGGACGCCGCGAAGGACCTCGTCATCCGCGCCATCGGCACGCCGACGCCCGACCAGATCGACGCGACGGTCCGGCATGGCATCGACGTCGCGCTGAGCAAGGGCGTGACCCAGGTCCACCCGACCGAGCTCGAGACGATCAGTTTCGACGCGACGCGACGCCTGCGCGCCAAGGGCGAGACCGGGCTGCGCTTTCGTCACTATCTGCCGCTCAAGGATTGGGAAAAGCAGGTCGCGCTGATCAAGGACGAGGGCCGCGGCGACGACTGGGTCCAATGGGGCGCGTGCAAGGTCGTGTTCGACGGTTCACTCGGGTCGCGCACCGCCCGCTTTTACGAAGCCTATGCCGACGATCCCGCGACGCGCGGCATCATCGTCACCGACCCCGCCGACCTCAAGGCGTGGATCACCGGCGCCGACAAGGCCGGGCTCCAGGTCACCACCCATGCGATCGGCGACGAGGCGAACGACGTCGTGCTCGACACGCTCGCCGCCGTCGCCAAGGCGAACGGCCCGCGCGACCGGCGTTTCCGCGTCGAGCATGTCCAGCATATGAAGCCGCACGCGATCGCCCGCTTCAAGGAACAGGGCGTCATCGCCTCGGTCCAGCCTTATCATGCGATCGACGACGGCCGCTGGGCGGTGCGCCGCATCGGCGAGGAACGGCTGAAGACCAGCTTCGCCTTCGGCTCGCTCGTGCGGTCGGGCGCGCATGTCTGCATGGGGTCCGACTGGCCGGTCGCGCCGATCGACCCGCTGACGGGCCTTGAAGCGGCGGTCGACCGCGAGACGCTCGACGGGTTGAACCCCGACGGCTGGTTTCCCGAACAGCGCGTCACGCTGGCACAGGCGATGCACAGCTATACGCAGGAAGGCGCCTACGCCGGCTTCAACGAAAAGAAGATGGGCGCGATCCTGCCCGGCTTCCTCGCCGATTTCGTCGTGTGGGACAGCGAACTGATGACGATCGACTCGCACAAACTGCCAACCGCGAAAGTGCTGCGCACGATCGTCGGCGGGCTCCAGCGCTTCGGTTAAAAACTTTCCGAAACTTGTAACATAAATGCAAAGTTGGTCCCCATCTGGCGGAACGAACTGGATGTTTTATGGCCCAATCGAGCATTTAGTGTCGCAATACCGATAAGAGGCTTGGCCCCGTGCCCTGCCCGCTCGGGAGGGGTTTTGGACACCAACAGGGGGAAGTAATCATGGTCGCCTATCGCACCAAATATCGGGGAAGCGCGCTGGCCGTTCTCGGCGTCGCGCTGCTTTCGGCCACGCCGGCCTTTGCTCAGGACAGCGAAGACAGCGAAAGCATCGTCGTCACCGCGCAGCGCAACAACCAGACGCAGGTCTCGCGCGAAGGGTCGCTCGGCGCGCTCGGCGACATCGACGCCATGGACGCCCCCTTTGCGGTCAAATCCTATAACGAAACGCTGATCCTCAACCAGCAGTCGCTGTCGCTCGGCGCCGTGCTCGAAAACGACCCGTCGGTCCGCACCTCGCTCGGTTTCGCCAACGCCTCCGAACAATTCGTCATCCGCGGCTTCCCGCTGTTCGGTGAGGATATCGCGATCGACGGCCTCTATGGCGTCACGCCGCGCCAGCTCGTTTCGCCCGAACTCTATGACCAGGTCCAGATCCTGAACGGCGCCAGCTCGTTCCTGTTCGGCGCCGCGCCGGGCGGCACCGCGCTCGGCGGCACTGTCAACCTGTCGCCCAAGCGCGCACGCGACAAGGATATCACCCGCGTCACCGCCAATTATCTGTCCGACGCGCATTTCGGCGGCGCGTTCGACTTCGGCCGCCGTATGGGCGACGAAGGCCAGATCGGCATCCGCATCAACGGTGCGGGCCGCTGGGGCGACATCGCGATCGACGACGAATATCGCAGCTCGACCGTGCTCGGCGCGGCGATCGATTATCGCTCGGGGCCGCTGCGCATCTCGCTCGACCTCGCCTATCAGCGCGCCAAGGTTCAGCATATGCGCCCGATGGTGCAACTGGCCTTCGGCGTGACCACCATTCCCGACGAGCCGAGCGCCAGCGGCAACTACGGCCAGGACTGGAACTATACGACGCTCCGCGACATCTTCGGGATCGCGAAGCTCGAATATGACATCGCCGACAACTTTACCTTCTATGCCGCCTTCGGCGCCCGCGATGCGGCCGAACGCGGCCGTTACCAGAGCCTGACGATCGACAATCTGGTTAATCCGGGCGACGGCTATGCCACCGGTTCGAACATCCCGCGCAACGACAATAACGAGGCCGGGCAGGTCGGGCTGCGCGGCAAGTTCGCGACCGGGCCGATCACGCACCAGATCAACGTCGGCGGCTCGCACAGCCGCTACGTCAACCGCAACGCCTATCAGTTCGGCGTCTTCTCGCGCGACGGTACCAACGGCACCAACCTTTACGATCCCGTCGATGTGGCGCAGCCGGCGTTCAACTTCTTCCTCGGCGGCAATATCGCCGATCCCTTCCCGATCAGCCGCACGCGCCTGACCAGCTTCTTCGCGTCGGACACGATCGGCGCCTTCGAGGACAAGCTGCTCGTGACCGTCGGCCTGCGCCGCCAGAAGATCGAGACCAGCAGCTATTCCTATGCGAACGGCGCGCGGACCGGCGGCTACAAGGAAAGCGCAACGACGCCCGTCGTCGGCATCGTCGTCAAGCCGAGCGAGAATTTCTCGATCTATGGCAACCGCATCGAGGGGCTGGCACAGGGTCCGAGCGCCCCGGCGGGCACCTCGAACGTCGGCGAAGTGTTCCCGCCGTTCAAGAGCGTGCAATATGAAATCGGCGGCAAGGTGTCGTTCGGCAACTGGAACGCATCGGCGGCGCTGTTCACCACCGATCGGCCGCAGTCGTTCGTCACGCCCGACCCCGACGGCGCGGGCCCGCTGCTGCCGGCCTTCACGGTCGACGGCCTGCAGCGCAACCAGGGCTTCGAACTCAGCTTCGACGGCGAGCCGACCGAGGGGCTGCGCATCATCGCCGGCGTGTCGATCACCGATGCAACGCAGAAAAAGACCACCGGCGGCGCGACCGACGGCCGCGACGCGATCGGCGTGCCCAAATATACCGCCAACGCCAATGTCGAATGGGACCTCGGCTTCGTGCCCGGCCTCACGCTGACCGGCCGCGTGATCCAGACGGGCAAGCAGGCGTTCAACCTGACCAACACGATGGAACTCGGCGAATGGACGCGCTTCGACCTCGGCGCGCGCTATGTCGTCGCGGCGGGCGAGACGCCGATCACCTTCCGCTTCAACGTCGATAACGTCGCGAACAACAGCTATTGGTCGTCGTCGCTCGGCGGCTATCTCGTCCAAGGCCAGCCGCGGACGTTCAAGACTTCGGTGACCGTCGAATTCTGATCGTCTCCCGACATTGAAGTGCCTGATGGCCCGGCTGGCGACAGCCGGGCCATTCTATTTGGGGGCCTCGGCGCTGCCCGTGCTTGGACCCATCGCTTCCGGTAAAGTGGATGTTTTACAGGCCCATCGCTGCGGCCACTAACGCAGCATGAGTGCATCTCCTCCCGCCGGGCGAAAGCCGATCCGCCGGTCGATCCTTGCCGTGCATCGCTGGCTCAGCCTCGGCGCCGCGATCTTCTGGCTGCTGCAGGCGCTGACCGGCATCGCGATCGTCTTTCACTGGGAAATCACCGACGCGCGGCTGTCGAGTCACTACCCCGCCACCGACCTCGCCGCGATCGAGCGCCGCATCGACGCGCTGGCCAGCGAAGACGGATCGAAGCCGACGACGGTCTGGACCACCGGCAGTGGCGGCGACCGCTATACTGTCTATCTCGAGACCGAAGGCGGCGACAGCCGGTCGGTGCGCATTCTCGGCGACGGCACGGTCATCGACCGCCCGCGCGAAGATGAAAACCGGCTGATGGACTTCCTCATCGGCTTTCATCACGATCTCCTCGGCAGCTGGGGCAGCTGGATCGTCGCGATCAGCGGCGCCCTGCTCTGCTCGAACCTGATCCTCGGCCTCGTCGCCGCATGGCCGAAGCGCGGCACCTGGCGCCGCGCGCTCACCCCGGCGCAAAAAGGGCCGCCCGCCGCACGGCTCTACAGCTGGCACCGCGCGCTCGGCCTGTGGGCCGTGCTGCCCGCGCTTATGATCGCCGTGACGGGGACATTGATGAAGTTCGAGGATGGGGTCGGCGACCTGATCGGCGCCAAGAGCGTCGAACTGCCCGCCATCGCCCCCACCCCAAAAACCATCGGCTTCGCGCAGGCCGCGAAAGCCGCGCTCGACGCGGTCCCCGGCAGCAGCTTGACGCAGATTGCCTGGCCCAAGGACGGCGACGCGACCTATTATCTGCGCGTCAACGCCCCCGGCGAAATCCGCCGTGCCTATGGCGACACCCGCGTGCTGGTCGACGCCAACAACGGCGCGGTGCGCGGGATATACCCCATCAGCGACGCCGAACCCGCGCGCGCCTTCATGAGCGCGCTCTTCCCGCTCCACACCGGCGAGGCGGGCGGGCTTGTCGGCCGCCTCCTCTCGATCGCCGTCGGCCTGTGGCTGATCACGATGATCGTCGCCGGGCTTCTCCTCTGGCTCAAGCGGCGGCAGCCGGCAGCAAGGAAACACTGACCATGACCATCCGGATCCTGCTTCTCGCCGCTACGGCGCTCAGCTTCGTGCCCGGGGCACAGGCGCAGGACGACCGCATCGCGGCGCTGGAACGCAAGCTGGAGGAGCAGCAAAAGCGGATCGACCAGCTCGAAGCGCTGGTGACGCGGCAGGCGACGCTGATCGAGCAAAGCTCGCCGCCCGCTCCCGCTC
>NZ_LYVN01000145.1 GCF_001990265.1 Sphingopyxis sp. KK2 | reverse complement strand
CGTGCTCGCCTTGACCTCGCCCGCGCACCGCCCGATCCAGACGACACGCGATATCGCCAGTTTCTGGAGCGGCAGCTGGCACGAGGTGGCGCGCGAAATGCGCGGACGCTACCCCAAGCACAGCTGGCCCGACGATCCCGCGACCGCGCGGCCGACCTTGCTCACCAAGGCGGCGCAGGCGCGCCGCGACGGCGCGTGACGATGGCCCTTTTCGTCGGCGCGGTGACGCGCTAAGGCGCGGCAAAGGCTCCATGTGAGGACGAGAATATGAAGGCGCGCATTTTCCAGAAGCCCAAGAACGCGATGCAGTCGGGGCGTGCGGGCACGCAGCGCTGGATGCTCGAATTTGCGCCCGCCGAGGCGCGCAAGGCCGACCCGCTGATGGGCTGGGCGGGAAGCGGCGACACGCAGCGCCAGCTGCGACTGGGTTTCGCGACGCAGGACGAGGCGCTCGCCTATGCCGAGCGCAACGGCATCGACGCCGAAGTCATCGCGACCCCCGAGCGCAAGCTGAAGATCCAGGCTTACGCCGACAATTTCCGGTAATTAGCCGGCGGCCCCCGCCTTCGCGGGGGCGACGGTCTTACTCCGCGTCGGGCTGCAACAGCTTGTGCAGGTGGACGACGACATATTTCATCTCGGCATCGTCGACCGTGCGCTGCGCGGCGCTGCGCCAGGCCTTTTCGGCGGTCTTGTAATCGGGGAACAGCCCGACGACGTCGAGATTGTGAAGGTCGACGAAGTCGAGGCCCTGCGGGTCGCTGACGCGGCCGCCGAAGACGAGGTGCAATTTGCTCATTGGTGCTTTCCTTGCGGGTTAGCGCTGGGGAGGGGAGAAGCCGCGCCCCCTACCAGTCGCTCGCATTTCGGGCAAGGGCGCGGTTATGCGCCGCTGTCGTCGCCCTTGCTGCCCTTGGGGAGCAGCGCACCGAGCAGCGCGCCGATCGCCACCGCGCCCGCGACGAGCGCGATCGGCTGCTTTTCGGCGACGTCCTTGAGCTTCGAATTGGCGCGCTTCGCCTGCGCCTTGCCCTTGGCCAGCGCTTCGCCTGCGGCCTCGCGCGCGACCCCGGCCTGTTCGGCGCCTTTCGCGGCAAGCTCGCTCGTCGCGGCACGCGCGCGGCCATAGCCATCCTGGATGCGCGCCTTCGCCGCTTCGGCGGTCAGCTTGGCATTTTCGGCGGTTTTCTGCGCAACTTCACTCACTTTCGCGGTGGTTTCGCGCGCGGTTTCACTGAGCGGCTTCATCCTGGTCCTCCAGATATTCGGTTTCGTCGGCGTCGGGCGCGTCGCCCGGGCGGATCTTGTCGAGCCCGGCTTCGGCAAGGTCGCGCAGCTTGCGGCCGAGGCGCGGGGCATGTTCCTTGATCGGTTCGCGGAAAAGCCAGGCCAGCCCCGCCGCAGCTGCCAGCGCGATCGGCAGGCGGTTGTCCTTGAACTGCTTCTGCACCGCGGCCGCAGTATCGTCGATCTTGGCGTCGAGCCGATATTTGCCGCGATTATACAGCGCCTTGGGTTTGAACGCCTCCCCCGCGACGCCGAGCTTTCGGTGCAGTTCGGCGCGCTGCAGCATCGCCCGGCGCGCCGCGTTGATCAGCCGGTTGCGGGTCCTCGGCATCAATCGTCGCTTTCTTCATCGACCAGATTGCGCCGCAGCGCCGTCCGGATATCGGCATAGCTCGCCTTCGCGCGCCACCCGGCGAAGGCGGCGATCAGCAGCAGTACACCCACGACGATCAGCGTCGCGAGCAACGGCCCGACCTGCGGCGTCAGCGCCAGGATCGCGCCGAACGCGAGCGCAAGCATCGCAACGCCGAGCGCCGAGGCCGCGACCGCGCCCCAGCTCGCGGCCCATGTCGCGCCGTGCAGCGCGAGTTCGCCGCGCGCCTCGAGTAGCGCCAGTTCGGCCTTGGCGGTCGCCTGGAAATTGTCGACGACATCGTCGATAATCTTTTCCAAAGGCACCGGCGGGGGCGCGATCGGCCGTCCATCGGGCGCATAGCCGTGGCTCACGCGGTTAAGCGCGCCCTCGTCGGGGGCAGGGGATTCAGGCTTGGCGTCTGGCATCTCGCTGGATCGGGATCAGTCGCTGCTCGAACCCTTGAGCAGGCGCGCGAGCACGAAGCCGATCACCGCTGCGGCGCCGACCGACACCGCCGGGTTCTTCTTGACCAGGTCCTTGGTCGCGGCGGCAAGCTCGTCGAGATCCTTCTTGTCGAGCGTGGTCGCAAGGCCGGCGACGGTCGAGGCGGCCGAGCGGGCGTAATCGCCATATTGCTTGCCGAACTTGCTGTCGACGGTGCCGGCGCTGTCCTCGAGCATCTTGGCGAGGCTGCCGACGGCTTCGGCGGCCTTGTCCTTGCCCTTGGTCGCCGCTTCGCGCGCCTTGACCTTCGCTTCGCCGGCGAGGTTGCTCGCGTCGGCCTTCAACGAGGCGGCCTTCTTCGAGGCTTCGCTCTTGATCGTCGCGCTGGTAGCGGCGAGCTGGTCGCGGATCGGATGTTCGGCGGCTTTCGCCTTCGCGGGCTTGCGCGCGGGCGCCGCCTTGGTGGCAGCGGGTTTGGCGGGGGCTTTGGGCGTCGCAGTCTTGGCGGCGGGAGTAGCGGCTTTGGCCATGGTTCGTCCTCTTCTCTGTTCGGGCGCGGCAGCGGCGGCCATACCCATCCCTGTCTGTCGGTTACTATAGCCGCAGGGGCTGAATGGTTCCATAGCGCGCCAAAATTCCTATGCATATTGCCTTGTCGCGATGCCGCCGATAACAGGCGGGCGCCTTTCCCATACGGCCAGCGTGGCCGCCAGCAGGACGATCCTCCATGACCGCCATCATCGACATCCACGGCCGCGAAATCCTCGACAGCCGGGGCAATCCCACCGTCGAAGTCGATGTGCTGCTCGAGGATGGCAGCTTCGGCCGCGCCGCGGTGCCCTCGGGCGCCTCGACCGGCGCGCATGAAGCCGTCGAACTGCGCGACGGCGACAAGGCGCGCTACCTCGGCAAGGGCGTGACCAAGGCGGTCGCCGCGGTGAACGGCGAGATCGCCGACGCACTCATCGGCCTCGATGCCGAGGACCAGCGCGAACTCGACATGGCGATGATCGCGCTCGACGGCACCGCGAACAAGGGTCGCCTCGGCGCCAATGCGATCCTCGGCGTCAGCCTCGCCGCCGCCAAGGCTGCGGCCGACGCGCGCGGCCTGCCGCTCTACCGCTATGTCGGCGGCGTCTCGGCACGCACCTTGCCCGTTCCGATGATGAACATCATCAACGGCGGCGAACATGCCGACAACCCGATCGACGTGCAGGAATTCATGATCATGCCCGTCGGCGCCGGCAGCATCGCCGAAGCCGTGCGCTGGGGCAGCGAGATTTTTCACACGCTGAAGAAGGGCCTGTCGGCAAAGGGCCTCGCCACCGCCGTCGGCGACGAGGGCGGCTTCGCCCCGAACCTCGCCTCGACGCGCGCCGCGCTCGACTTCATCGCCGCCTCGGTCGACGAAGCCGGTTTCAAGCTCGGCACCGACGTCGTGCTCGCGCTCGACTGCGCCGCGACCGAATTCTTCAAGAACGGCAAGTATGAGATCAGCGGCGAGGGTCTGTCGCTCAGCCCCGAGCAGATGGCCGAATATCTTGCCGCGCTCGTCGCCGACTATCCGATCAAGTCGATCGAGGACGGCATGAGCGAAGACGACTTCGTGGGCTGGAAGGCGCTGACCGACCTGATCGGCGACAAGTGCCAGCTCGTCGGCGACGACCTGTTCGTCACCAACCCGGCGCGGCTGTCGCAGGGGATCAGCGACGGCCTCGCCAACTCGCTGCTCGTCAAGGTCAACCAGATCGGCACGCTGTCGGAAACGCTCGATGCGGTCGATATGGCGCACCGCGCGCGCTATACTGCGGTCATGTCGCACCGTTCGGGCGAGACCGAGGATTCGACGATCGCCGACCTCGCGGTCGCGACCAACTGCGGCCAGATCAAGACCGGCAGCCTCGCGCGCTCGGACCGGCTTGCGAAGTACAACCAGCTGATCCGCATCGAAGAAGAACTGGGCGACATGGCGCGTTACCCGGGGGCGGCGATTTTCGGGTGAGTCAGCGGTAGGGCGTCAGCGCGAGCGGCATTTCGGTAGGGACGGTCCGTAGCTGAAGGCGGCGCTTCCCTCGGACTTGCCCGCCGTGATCCAGACTTCGTAGGCCGCGCCTTCGGTGAGCGCGGGCGCCTTGGCGTCCGCGCGCCACCCGTCCGGAACCTGGCCATAATATATCAGCTCCGAGCGATAGGGGCTGTGGTGCCAGAAATTGGTCGGCGTATAGGCCGCCCACACATGGGCGAGCAGCGGGGTGCCTGATTGCCGCCGGCCCACCGCGACGCGGTCGATTTTGGGCACGCGCCCGTCCAGCAATGTGACCTGAAAGCCGAGGCGGTGGCCGCGCGTGCAGGCTTCGACCGTCAGGGCGGGATAGGAGCAGGAGGTCAGCGTCGCGGCCAGTATGACGGCGCATATCGCCGCGCGCTTCATCGCCGTCCAACCCTCTGCCTCGCCCTCACTCGCCCTTCAGATATTTATCGAACCACCCGATCGTCCGGCGCAGCGAATCCAGCTGGTTTTCGCGCTTCTGGAAGCCATGGCCTTCCTCAGGGTAGAAGATCGTCTCGACGACATTGCCCTTGGCCTTGAGCAGGTCGTGGACCTCCTGCGCCTGGCCGCGCGGCACGCGGATGTCATTCTCGCCCTGGATCGTCAGCAGCGGCGCCTTGGCTGCCTTCATGTACGTCAACGGCGAGGCGGCGTCATAGACCGCGCCATCCTTCTCGGGCGTACCGAGCAGGCTGCGCTGATAGGCTTTGAGCAACTCGTCCTGATCGCGGTACATCGTGCGCCAGTTGATGATGCCGAACCATTGCACCGCCGCCGCAAATTCGTCGGGGGTGCGGCCGATCGCCATCAGCGACATAAAGCCGCCGTAGGAACCGCCGAAGATCCCGACCTTCTTGTCGTCGACATAGCCCGACTGGACGAGGAAGGTCTTGGCCGCGACGGTATCTTTCAGGTCGCCGCCGCCCAGATCCTGGAAATTCGCTTCCTGGAACGCCTTGCCATAGCCGGTCGAGCCGCGGAAATTGGGCTGGATCACGACATAGCCGCGCGTCGCAAAGGCGGTGGCAAAGCGCGAAAAGCCGTCCTGCGACTGGCTGGTCGGGCCGCCGTGCGGGATGACGATCGCGGGGTTGCTGCCGTCGCGTTTCAGGTTGAACGGCATCGTCACGACCGCGCTGATCAGCGTGCCGTCGAAACTCTTGTAGGTCACGACCTGCGACTTGGGCAGCGTCGCAGGCGACAGGCTGGCCATCGCTAGCGGCACCACCGGCACCGCCTTGTTGGCGCCGAGGTCATAGGCATAGAGCATCGTCGGCGAATCCGCGCCGCTGCGCGTCACGAACATCCGCTTGCCGTCGGGCGAGATAGCGGTGAGGCCGGGGATCGACGCGCGGCCCGGATCGAGCGTCAGATCGGTCTTCGCCATGGTCGAAAGCTCGACGCGCGACAGCGTCGATCGCCCGTCATTGTTGGTGCGCACGAACATCGCCTTGCCGTCGGGGGTGACGATGTCGCTCGTCTCCTCCCACGGCGTCTTGGGCAGCCACGCCCATTTCTTCGTCGCGACCGTATAGGCGCCCGCATGCGGCTGGCCGGTGCCTTCGTCGGTGGTCACCGCGAGTACCGCGCCGTCGGGGGTCGCGCCGGTCGCGGCATAGATGGTCTTCGCCTTGCCGAGCAGCATCGTCGCGGCACCGCTCGCGACATCGATGCGCCACACTTCGCTCACGGTGGAATCGACGCTGCCACGATTGGCGATGATCGCCTTGCCGCCATCGATCCACGCTGCCGGGCTCCAACTATAGGCCGGGTCCTTCTCGGCGGTCAGGTTGCGGACCTTGCCCGCGCCATCCATCACCGCGAGGTTGCTCTGTCCCTCGCTCTTGAGCTTGGTCGACAGTGCGACGAGGTCGCCGCCGGGGGCAGGGAGCAGGCCGCTCTCGCTGCGCTCGGCCGTGTTGGTCAGATTCTCGACCGCGCCGCCGTTCACCGGCACGCGATAGACGTCATAATATTCGTTCCCGCCCGCATCCTGCGTGAAATAGAGGAATTTGCCGTCGCGCGAGGCGGCGAGGCCCGCCTGTGCGTCGTTCGACTGCGTCAGTTGCACCGGCCAGCTGCCGTTCGCGTCCATGCGCCAGATGTTGACGCGGCCCGTCAGGTCGGTGGCGATGAACATCGCCTTGCCGTCGGCGCTCCACACCGCGTCATAAAGCGCGCGTGTGACGCCGATATCGTCGAGCGGCACCGGCTTCGCGTCGGGATTGGCGGGGGAGGAAATTGTCTGCGGATCGGTGATCGGGCGTTCGGGTGTGGCGACTTGGGCAAAGACCGGCGCGGCGGTGGCAAGCAGGATGGCGGTAAGGATCGAACGCATCGAAAAAGCTCCCCTGAAGTGATGGCGCGAGTGTGGCAGAGGCTTATCCACTCGGCCAGTCTCAAAACTGCGGAAAAGCAAGCCATCCGCGCTTGACCCCGCGAATCAGTTGTGATTCAAGGGCCGGAATGACGCAGCGCCACAAAGTACGGAAATCGGTGAACCGGGCCATAGGTCCCACCGTCGCCGTGATCGCGGTGCTGGCGATGATCGGTTACGCGATCTTCGGCCCGACCGGCCTTTATGCCTGGGGCGATTATGGCCAGTCGGTCGAAAAGCAGCGCGTCGTCCTCGCCGACCTCACCAAGAAGCAGAATGAACTCAAGAACCGGGTCAGCCTGCTCGACCGCCGCCGCGTCGATCCCGACCTCGCCGAGGAATATGTGCGCGAGAAACTGGGCGCCTATCACCCCGACGAGGTGATCATCCCGATGGACCCCGACGCGCAGCCCTGACCTTATTCCACCCTCCCCTTCAGGGGAGGGCAGCGAGACTTGGGAACTTGTTCCCTAGTCGCAGCGGGTGGGGTTCGCGGCCTTGCGCATCGGTCAAATCCCCACCCCAACCCCTCCCCTGAAGGGGAGGGGCTTGAGCGTCTTGCTGCATAGGTATCCTTGGACCCCCGCGGGGTCCAAGCGGGCGTTGCCAAAGGCGCGTCGGCTCTCCTATAGGGAGGCCCTGCCGTAACGGCTAACCCAAAAGGAACCCGCCTTGGCCAAAGCTCCCGTGCGCAAGACTGCTGCGCCGAAAAAGCCCGCTGCAACCGCTGTCGCAACCCCTGCGCCGACCGCGAACCGCGAAAAGCCGCGCGATCCCGCGCCTTATGATGCGACGCCGGAAGAGCTCGAGAAATTCTACCGCGAAATGCTGCTCATCCGCCGCTTCGAGGAAAAGGCGGGGCAGCTCTATGGGCTCGGGCTGATCGGTGGTTTCTGCCACCTCTATATCGGTCAGGAAGCCGTGGCGGTCGGGCTCCAGTCGGCGCTCGACGGCGACAAGGACAGCGTCATCACCGGTTACCGCGACCATGGTCACATGCTCGCTTACGGCATCGATCCCAAGGTTATCATGGCCGAACTCACCGGCCGCGCCGCGGGCATTTCGCGCGGCAAGGGCGGCTCGATGCACATGTTCAGCGTCGAGCATAAATTCTACGGCGGTCACGGCATCGTCGGTGCGCAGGTGTCGCTCGGTACCGGGCTGGCCTTCGCGCATAAATATCGCGGCGACGGCGGCGTCGCCATGGCCTATTTCGGCGACGGCGCGTCGAACCAGGGCCAGGTCTATGAAAGCTTCAACATGGCCGAGCTGTGGAAGCTGCCGATCATCTTCGTGATCGAGAACAACCAATATGCGATGGGCACGTCGGTCAATCGTTCGTCGGCCGAGGACCAGCTCTATCGCCGCGGCGAAAGCTTCCGCATCCCGGGCATGCAGGTCGACGGCATGGACGTGCTCGCGGTGCGCGGCGCCGCCGAGGCGGCGCTCGAATGGGTGCGCGCGGGCAAGGGGCCGGTGCTGATGGAGCTCAAAACCTATCGCTACCGCGGCCACTCGATGTCCGACCCCGCCAAATATCGCAGCCGCGACGAAGTGCAGGCGGTGCGCGACAAGAGCGATGCGATCGAGCATCTGAAAAAGCTGATGCTCGACGCCGGGATCACCGAGGACAAGATCAAGGAGATCGACAAGGACATCCGTCAGGTCGTCGCCGAGTCCGCAGACTTCGCCGAAAGCGCGCCCGAACCCGAATTGCATGAACTTTATACCGACGTGCTGGTGGAGCAATATTGAGATGGCCATCGAATTGAAGATGCCGGCGCTGTCGCCGACGATGGAAGAGGGCACGCTCGCCAAGTGGCTCGTCAAGGAAGGCGACGCGGTGAAGTCGGGCGATATCCTCGCCGAGATCGAGACCGACAAGGCGACGATGGAATTCGAAGCGATCGACGAAGGCACGATCGCCTCGATCCTGATCGCCGAGGGCACCGACAATGTGAAGG
The DNA here is from genome assembly GCF_001990265.1 of Sphingopyxis sp. KK2. Classification (GTDB taxonomy): domain Bacteria; phylum Pseudomonadota; class Alphaproteobacteria; order Sphingomonadales; family Sphingomonadaceae; genus Sphingopyxis. Next base: position 1,423 of record NZ_LYVN01000145.1, on the reverse strand, counting down.
TCGGCACCGTGATCGCGACGATCGCGGGTGAGGGCGAGGACGCGGCGGCCCCCGCTGCGGCTCCGGCGCCCGCGCCGGCCGAAGAGCCCAAGGCCGCCGAACCCGCTCCAGCTCCCGCCGCAGCCCCAGCGCCGGCCGTGGAGAAACCCGCCGCAGTCGAGCGCGCCTCCGATCCCGCGATCCCCGAGGGCACCGAAATGGTCAAGCTGACCGTGCGCGAAGCGCTGCGCGACGGCATGGCCGAGGAAATGCGCAAGGACGACCGCGTCTTCGTGATGGGCGAGGAAGTCGCCGAATATCAGGGCGCGTACAAGGTCACGCAGGGTCTGCTCGAGGAATTCGGGCCGCAACGCGTCGTCGACACCCCGATCACTGAATATGGCTTCGCGGGACTCGGCTCGGGCGCCGCGATGGGCGGGCTCAAGCCGATCATCGAATTCATGACCTTCAACTTCGCGATGCAGGCGATCGATCACATCATCAACTCGGCGGCGAAGACCAACTATATGTCGGGCGGCCAGATGCGCTGTCCGATCGTGTTCCGCGGTCCCAATGGCGCGGCATCGCGCGTCGCCGCGCAGCACAGCCAGAATTTTGCGCCCTGGTACGCCAGCGTTCCCGGCCTGATCGTGATCTCGCCCTATGACGCAGCCGACGCCAAGGGGCTGATGAAGGCCGCGATCCGCAGCGAGGACCCCGTCGTCTTCCTCGAAAACGAGCTGCTCTACGGGCGCAGCTTCGAGGTGCCCGCGGTCGACGATTTCGTGCTGCCGATCGGCAAGGCGCGGATCATGCGCGCCGGCAGCGACGTCACGATCGTCAGCTATTCGATCGGCGTCGGGCTCGCGCTCGAAGCCGCCGATGCGCTGGCGGCCGAGGGCATCGATGCCGAGGTGATCGACCTGCGCACCCTGCGTCCGCTCGACACCGTCACCGTGCTTGCCAGCCTCAAGAAGACCAACCGGCTCGTCGTCGTCGAGGAAGGCTGGCCGGTCTGCTCGATCGCCAGCGAACTCGCGATGGTCGCGATGGAGCATGGCTTCGACGACCTCGACGCGCCCGTCATGCGCGTGTGCAACGAGGATGTGCCTTTGCCCTATGCCGCGAACCTCGAAAAGCTCGCGCTGGTCGATACGCCGCGCGTGATCGCGGCGGTGAAGGCGGTCTGCAATCGCGCCTGACGAGCCGCAAGCGCCGCTCTACCCCGACATCCGCGATCCGCGCGTGATGGTCGCGGTGCCGCGCGACCGCCGCGCGGCGCTCGCGGCTTTGTGGGCGCTCGCCGAACGGCTGACCAATCTGCTGATCGAAACGCGCGAGCCGCTGATCGGTCAGATCAAGCTCGCCTGGTGGCGCGACATGATGGTGATGCTCGCGGCCGAACCCGCGGCGCTGCCGAAGGGCGAGCCGCTGCTCGCCGAGT
>NZ_LYVN01000144.1 GCF_001990265.1 Sphingopyxis sp. KK2 | reverse complement strand
CCCCCCGGGAGAGGGGGGGGGGCGCGAAGCGCCGGAAGGGTGAGGGCGGACCGCCGATCGGTTTTTCCGCCTCGCCTATTCCTTCTCCCCCACCTCGACCAGCCCGTGCCCGACGCTCACCCGCTCGTCGAAGACGAAGCAGCTGCCGTGCCAACGGCTTTCCGCCTCGGGCACCTGTTCGAGATAGGCGAGAATGCCGCCCTTCAAATGCACGACATCGTCGACGCCCTCGCTGCGGAGGTACGCGGTCGATTTTTCGCAGCGAATGCCGCCGGTGCAGAACATCGCGATGCGCTTGCCGGCAAATTCGTCTTTGTGATCCTGCCACCAGCCCGGAAAATCGCCGAAGCTCTTCGTCTGCGGGTCGATCGCGCCGTCGAAGCTGCCGTAACCGACCTCAAAGCCGTTCCGCGTGTCGATCACTACCGTGCCGGGGTCGGCGATCACCGCGTTCCAGTCGGCGGGCGCGATATAGCGGCCGACGTCGCGCGACGGGTCGATGCCCGGCACCTTCATCGTCACGATTTCCCTCTTCAGCCGTACCTTGAGCCGTTGAAAGGGCATGGCGGCAGCGGTCGAATATTTGACGTCGAGATCGGCGCAATCGGGCAGCGCGCGGATATGCGCGATCACCGCGGCGATGCCGGCTTCGGGACCCGCGATCGTGCCGTTGACCCCCTCGCGCGCGAGCAGGAGCGTGCCCTTGACGCCCTCGGCCGCGCCAAGGTCGAGCAGGGGCTGGCGCAGCAGCGCGGGGTCGTCGAAGGGCGCGAAGCGATAGAGGGCGGCGACGGTGAAGGTCATGACTGGCCGCCCATAGCGGTTCGGGCTCGCAAGGGCAGCGCCATTTTTATCTCACGCAAAGACACAAGGAGGTGGCGGCCGTCTCGCCAACCTAAGCTTGTCGCCGTAGGCGACCATTAAAAGGCGCTCCGCGCGATCCTGTCACGCCGCCGCCGGTCGCAATTGCCCTCTTTGTGTCTTTGTGTGAGATTTTCCGTCTTCGTGCCTTTGCGCCTTTGCGTGAAACAAAATCGAGACCGCCCTCACGGCCATCCCTTACCGAAACGGATCGCCCCGCCCCGTCGCATAATGCGCCATCGCCATCGTCGTCCATTGCGCGTTGACGCGGATGCAGCTCGGGAAAGTGCTCGCGTCGGTGACAAGCACATTGGTCGTGCCATGCACCCGGCATTCGAGGTCGACGATGCCATATTCGGGATTCTCGTTGATCGCATTGCCGCCATGCGCATGGCTGCTCGACAGCGTCAGGTCGTCCTGCTGCCCGATCTCGGCACGGAAAAACGCGTCGATGTCCATGTCGGGCGTGACGGTCTTGCCGCTCGCCAGCGCGGGATAGCATTCGATCGCACCCGCCGCGAAATGCACCTTGGTCAGGGTCGCCATCGCATGGCGCAGCACCGGCAGGTCATCCTCGACGTCGAGGCGGAAATTGAGCTTGCCGTCGACCACCTGCCCGCGCCGGTCGGCGGGGAAGAGGATGCCCGCCGAATGGACGCGGCTGAAATTGCGCATCCGCGCGGCATGCGTGCCGAACCAGCCGGGCATCAGCGACGCCATCGCCATCGGCGGCTGGAAGTGGCTTTCGAGCAGATATTTGCCGCAGTCGACATAGCTCGACATCTGGTCCTCGTCCCACGCACTGCCGCCGACACCCTCGGGCATCAGCGCCACCACCGGCGAGGCGACGTTGAGCGAAATCTGATAGCCGGTGCCGGCGATGCCGCTCGCGTCGAGCAGCTTCGACGAGGCGATCGTCCCCCCCGCGACGACGACCCCGACGCGCGCGCGCACGATCCGCCGCGATCCGCCCGGCATCACCAGCCGCACCGCCTCGGCCTCGAGCTTGCCGTTCGCGGCCTCGCGCCACAATATTTCCTCGGCCTTGGTGTCGGGCAGGATACGCGCGCCATGGTCGCGGCACGCCTGCGGCAGATAGGTCTGCGCCATGCCCATGCGCCGGCCATAGGGGCAGCCCGAGTTGCAATAGCCGCAATAGGCGCAGGCATTGGGCGTGTTCGGCGGCCCGAAATTCTTGTCGAACCAGTCGGTAACCGCGCGCTGCTCGCGCGGGTCGGTCGAGGCCGCGGCATGCGCCTGCCAGCCCTTGATCAGATGCGTGCCATTGTGCCGCCCGCTGCGCGGCTCGGCGCGGCCGATGCCGAGCTTATCCTTCACCGCGTCATAGCTGGCATGAAAGGCGGCGGGGTCGATCGGCGCGCCGATGCTCGCCCATTTCGCGAGCACGTCGGGCGCGTCGGGATGCGTGCGGCCATCCTCGTTGACGCGCAGGCAGATGCCGTTGTTCACCGTCGACGACCCGCCGACGCAGCGCCCCTGGAAGATCACGAAATCGCTGTTGGTCGTCGTCTGCACCCCGCCATGCTTGTAGAGCGCCGCGATCATGTCGAGTTCGCGGTGCGTGATGCGCGGCGAGGGGTAAAAGGGCCCGGCCTCGACGATCAGCACCTTATAGCCCTGCGCCGCGACATTATAGGCCGCGACCGCCCCGCCCGCCCCCGAGCCGATGACCACGACGTCATACTCGTCCTCGAGCGTCGCGGCGTCGAGGACATGATCGACATGGATTTCGCGGCCCGCGACATCGGTGATCGGCATCTCGGGCGGATCGCTGCGGGTGCGGAATTTGGGCAGGGTGAAGCCGATCTGCCGATGCACCGGGTTCGCGACATTCGCGTCCTGTCCGGCATCGCGCGGCAGCTCGCCCCCCTCCCAATAGCCGTAGTAGCAGGCGTAGATGATGCCGCGCAGCCGCGCCATGTCCTGGAACAGGTCGAAATCGCTGTTCTGCAGCCGGTCGCGCACGCGTTCGGCGCGGTCTTCGACGTCGATCTCGACGAACACCGGCGCCAGCGCCAATTCGGTCATGTCGAGCGAGAATTGCAGCTCGTCGAGCTTGGTGCCGCCGACCTTGCCGAACAGCTCGGCGACATTGGCGACGACCTGGTCGGCCGTAATCACCATATCGACGCCGTGGAACAGCGCCTCGGTCAATGCCTTCAGAAATTTGAGCTGCCCGAAATTGAACGGTGCCGTCATCGCCCCTTGCCCCCTGCTGTCCCCGCGACCAGATGCGGGTTCATAGCGAGTGGTGGCAAGGACTTATTGTACGGGAACGGCAGTTATACGATGCCGTCGAAAACATCGTCGCGCCACGCCGCGCGCGCCGTCTCGTCGCGGGACGACATCAGATAGCGGCTCCACGCCGCGCTTTCATGCGCGACGATGCCGAGTTCCCAGACGCAGAAGGTCGGGCGGACGACACCGACGTCGGGCGGATAAGCGGCATCGAAAGGCTCGAATGCCGTCATGTCGCCCATGCGGTACCACACCGCCTCCCACAATTCGTTCGATCCGCGCCACACCGACGCGAGCAGGAAGTGGAAGTCGGCGCCGCAGCGGTGGACGATGACGAAACCGCAATCGCCCGCTTCGAGTTCGGCGGGGGCGTGCGCGGCAAACCAGGCATCGGCCTGCGCCGCCACCGCATCGGGCACCGGTGCGTCGGGCGCGGTCAGGTGATAGAGTTTGAGCGTCGCGCCACCCGTCTCGCGATGCACGACGAACCGCGCCTGCTTGGGATAATGGCGATAGGCGGGATCGACGGCGGTCGACATGGCGGACTCCCCTCTTTGTTCCTCCTATGTTCTACGCATCGCCTTGCCATCAGGCAACCATTGTTCGTGGGTCAGACCCCGAAACGCACCCGCCCCTCGGCATCGATCGGCCACGCCGGGTTCCACGCTATTTCCCACGCATGGTCGTCGGGATCGGCGACATAGCCGCGAACTCCACCCGGCGGCGGCTTGTCGGGCGCGCGCAGCAAGGTGCCGCCGGCCGCGAGCAGCCGGTCGATGACGGGCTGCACCTCGGCCTCAGACCCGACATTATGCGCAAGCGAGAAAGCGCCCGGGCGCCGGAGGCCGGTCCGGTTCATATCGGCTTCGAGCGATGCTTGCAGGAAGGTGCCGAGCATCAGCCCGTTCATCTGATAAAAGATGATCTCGTCATTCTCGAACACCGGGCGCCAGCCGAACCCCTCGACATAGAAATGCCGCGACGGTGCGAGCGCGGCGACGCCGAGCGTGATGACCGAGATTTGCTGCTGCATGGCTTGTCCTTTCGGACAGCCAACGCGATCGGCGCCGATGCCGTTCCGCGCGGCACCGCCGCCTTGTCTCAGTCCAGCCAGTCCCAGCCGTCGGCGCGGTGGCTGACGATCACCTCGCGCGGCGCGGGCAGATCGTCGATCAGCCCGCCGCGCAAACGCAGCACGTCCGGCAAATCGTCGCGGCGGCTGTACACCGGCGCGCCGCACCCCGAACAGAAGGCGCGATATTTTCCCGGCGAGCTTTCATATTCGCGCAACCTGTCGCGCGCCTCGAACCGGACGTCGGCGACATCGGCGAGCACCGCCACATTGAACGCGCCGCCATTCGCGCGGCGGCACTGGCCGCAATGGCATAGCACCACCTCGCCCACCGGCCCCGACCAGCGATATCGCGTCGCGCCGCACAGGCACGAGGCGGAGCGTGTCACGCCGCGGCTTTCTTCTTCTGGCGATAGGCGTGCAGCAGCGGCTCGGTATAGCCCGACGGCTGGGTCACGCCCTCGAAGATCAGCGCGCGCGCCGCCTGATAGGCGATGCCCTCGGGCGTCAGCTTCTCGTACAGCGCGTCGCCCGCGTTCTGCGCGTCGACCTTGGCCGCCATGCGGACCAGCGCGGCATCGACCTGCGCGGGCGTGCAGACGCCGTGGAGCAGCCAGTTGGCAAGCGCCTGGCTCGCGATGCGCAGCGTTGCGCGATCCTCCATCAGCCCGACATCGTCGATGTCGGGAACCTTCGAACAGCCGACGCCCTGGTCGATCCAGCGCACGACATAGCCCAAAATGCCCTGGCAATTATTGTCGAGTTCGCGCGTGACCTCGGCCTCGCTCCAGTTGCGCCCCGTGGCGACCGGGATGTTGAGCAGCCGGTCGAGCGAGGGCACCGCCTCGTCCGCGATCTCCTTCTGCCGCGCGAACACATCGACCTGATGATAGTGCAGCGCGTGCAAGGTCGCGGCGGTCGGCGACGGCACCCAGGCGGTGTTCGCGCCCGATTTCGGGTGGCCGATCTTGGCGTCGAGCATGCCGTGCATCAGGTCGGGCATCGCCCACATGCCCTTGCCGATCTGCGCCTTGCCCGAAAGCCCGCAGGCAAGGCCGATGCGGACGTTGCGGTCTTCATAGCTCGCGATCCAGTCGCTCGCCTTCATCTCGCCCTTGGGGATCATCGGACCGGCGCGCATGCTGGTGTGGATCTCGTCACCGGTACGGTCGAGGAAGCCGGTGTTGATGAACACGATGCGGTCCTTCACCGCGTGGATGCACGCGGCCAGATTGGCGCTGGTGCGCCGCTCCTCGTCCATCACCCCAACCTTGATCGTGTGGCGCGACAGGCCGAGCATATCTTCCACCGCGTCGAACAGCCGGTCGGTGAAACCGCATTCCTCGGGCCCGTGCTGCTTGGGCTTGACGATATAGATGCTGCCGGCGCGGCTGTTCTTGAGCGTGCCGAGGCCCTTGAGGTCATGGAGCGAACAGAGGCTGGTGAACACCGCGTCGCACAACCCCTCGGGCGCCTCGCTGCCATCGGCGAGCCTGACCATCGGGTTGGTCATCAGATGGCCGACGTTGCGCACGAACATCACGCTGCGCCCCGGCAGCGTGAAGGCAGCGCCATCGGGCGCGGTCCAGTCGCGGTCGGGCTCCATCGCGCGCGTGACCGTCGCGCCGCCCTTGGCGAAGACTTCGGTCAGGTCGCCGCGCATCAGCCCGAGCCAGTTCGAATAGCCCAGCACCTTGTCCTCGCCATCGACCGCCGCGACACTGTCCTCGAGGTCGATGATCGTCGTCAGCGCAGCTTCGAGCCGCACATCGGCGATGCCCGCCGGGTCGGTCTGGCCGATCGCGCTCGCGGGATCGATCACCAACTCGATGTGCAGGCCGTTATGCTTCAGCAGCAGCCCGCCGTCCTTCGTACCGACGAACTGGCTCGGATCGGCCAACTCGGGCGTACCGCCCGCCCAGTCGGCCCAGCTTCCCGATGCAAGCGGGACGGCCTCGTCGAGGAAGGCCTTTGCCCGCGCAATCACCTCCGTGCCGCGTGTCGCGTCATAACCGCCGGGCTTCGCGGGCGGCGCGTCGAGCGCATCGGTCCCGTAGAAGGCGTCATAGAGGCTGCCCCAGCGCGCATTGGCCGCGTTCAGCGCAAAGCGCGCATTGAGCGCGGGCACGACGAGCTGCGGCCCCGCCATCGTCGCAATCTCGGGATCGACATTCGCCGTGCCGACCTGAAAGGCTGCGGGTTCGGGGACGAGATAGCCGATCTCGCGCAGGAAGGCCTGATAGGCGGCCGGATCGTGCGGCTGCCCTGCCCGCTCGACATGCCAGGCGTCGATCTGCGCCTGCAGATCCTCGCGCTTCGCCAGCAGCGCGGCGTTTTCGGGCGCGAATTTTCCGAGGAGCGCCGCGAAGCCCGCCCAGAATTTGTCGGCGTCGAGCCCGGTGCCGGGCAGCGCGCGATCCTGCACGAAATCGACCAGCCGCGCATCGATCGACAGCCCGTGGCGGTCCAGAAATTCGGTCATCTAAGCACCCTTTGGTTCGGCGCGATCGCGCCAGTGGACCCGGGGAGGAAAGGGCCGCCGCCCTATGCCGCGAACGCGGCGCATTGGCAATGGGGGTGCAAAATCGTCCCGCCCGCCCCTATAGGCGCACCATGATACCCCGCACCCTTCTCGCCACCGCCCCCGTCCCCGGCGGCGACGCGCTGCGCCTGTTCCGGCGCGGCGACGAATATACGATCATGCTCGGCGGCAACGAGCTGATGAGCAGCCGGATGAGCGGCTCCGAAGAAGCGCTCGCCGAGATGAGCTGCGACCGGCTGCGGGCCGCTGCCGCGCCGCACCTGCTGATCGGCGGTTATGGCATGGGCTTCACGCTGCGCGCAGCGCTCGCGCGGCTCGGCCCCGACGCGCGGGTGACCGTCGCCGAGCTGGTGCCCGAGATCATCGACTGGGCGCGCGGGCCGATGGCGGGACTCGCCGCCGGCTGCCTCGACGATCCGCGCGTTGACCTGGTGCTGGACGATGTCGGCGCGGTGATCGGCGGCGCGCCGCGGCGATTCGATGCGATCTTGCTCGACGTCGACAATGGCCCCGACGGGCTGACCCGCGCGGGCAACGACCGCATCTATTCGCCCGCCGGCCTTGCCCGCGCGCGCGCCGCGCTGCGCCCCGGCGGTATCCTCGCGATCTGGTCGGCGGGTCCCGACGCGCGCTTCACCCGCCAGCTGAAAGACGCGGGCTTCATAGTCGACGAGGCCCAGGTCCGTGCGCGCAGCACCGGCAAGGGCGGCCGCCACATCATCTGGTTCGCGCATATCCCCTAAGTCGCGGGCGCTCCGCCGCCGAGCGCCTGGTAGAGCGCGACATAGGCGGTCATCCGCTCGGTCCGCAGCTGGATCAGTGCGAGATCGACGAGGAAGATCGCGCGCTGCGCATCGATCTGCTCGAGATAGGGCGAATAGCCGGCGCGATAGCGGTTCGTCGCATGGCGCAGCGTTTCGGCAACCGCGGCGCGCTGCGCGACGAGCGCCTGTTCCTGCGCGCCGATGCGGTCGATCACCGCGAGCTGGTCCTCGACCTCGCGAAAGGCGGTGAGCACGGCGCGGCGATAGGCGAAGGCGGCCTGGTCGCGCTGCGCGGTCGCGGCGTCGAACTGGCCCTCCAGCCGCCCGCCCGAAAAGATCGGCGCGAGGATGCTGCCCCCGATCGACCAGACCGAAATCGGATCGTCGAGCAGCGACGAGATCGCCGCCCCCGCCGACGCCGACAACCGGATTTGCGGCAGGAACTGCGCGCGCGCGCCGCGCAGATTGGCGTCGGTGGCGGCGAGCGCATATTCGGCCTGCGCGATGTCGGGCCGCCGGCGCACGAGGTCCGACGGCAGCACCCCCGGCACCACCGGCGTCACCAGCGCATCGAACGACGCGCCGCGCACGATCGCATGCGGCGCATCGCCGACGAGCAGCGACAGCGCATTTTCCTGCCGCGCGATTGCCGCCTCGATCGCGGGGATCTGCTGCTCGGTCGATCGATATTCGGCCTCGGCCTGGCTGAGCTCGAGCCGCGAGGTATAGCCCGCCTCGGCGCGGTCGCGCGCGATGCGCAGCGCCTCGCCGCGCGTTGCGAGCGTCTGGCGCAGCAGGTCGCGCCGTTCGTCGAGCGCAAGCAAGGTGATATAGCTGCTCGCGGTCGCCGCGCTCACCGACAGCATCGCCGCCTCGCGCGCCGCCGCGACCGCCGCGGCATTGGCGCGCGCCGCATCGACGCTCGCGGCGTTGCGCCCGAACAGGTCGATCTCATAGGCCGCCTGGAACGCCGGCTGCGCCGAAAAACTCTCGCTTGGCTGGCCGAAGGCGTTGACGCTGCGCGCCTCCGCCCCGGGCACGCTCGCCGACAAGGTCGGGAGCAGCAGCGAACGCGCCACCCGCTCCTGCGCGCGCGCCTCGGCCACCCGCGCCGCCGCGATGGCGAGGTCCACATTGTTCGCGCGCGCCTGTTCGACCAGCGCCGACAGCTGCGGATCGCCGAACCGCCCCCACCACGCGCTCTCGATTTCGCCGCTCGCCGCCGTCGGGGTGCGCCAGTCGGCGGGCGGCGTGACAAGGCTCGCCTCGGGCCGCGGCGTGATCGCGGGCGCACAGCCCGCGAGCAGCACGGGCAACAGCAGCAGCGCGCGCCGCATCACTCGCTCCCGGTGCGCACGGTCGCCACCACCGACATGCCGGGGCCGAGCCGTTCGGCGAGTTTCTGGTCCGGGTCGATGCGGATGCGCACCGCGATGCGCTGCGGCACCTTGACGAAATTGCCCGATCCCGTGTCGGGCTTGACGATGCTGAACTCGCTGCCCGCTGCGGGCGCGATGCTTTCGACCGTGCCCTTCAGTTCGGCGCCGCCGAGCGCATCGATACGCAGCGTCGCATGCTGGCCGACGCGGATCTTCGCGGTCTGCGCTTCCTTGAAATTGGCGACGACCCAGTGCCGCTGCGGCACCAGGTACATCATTTGCGTTCCCGGATTGACCAGCTGGCCGACGCGCACCGTCACTTCGCTGAGCTTGCCGCCACGCGGTGCCCGCACCACGGTGCGGTCGAGGTCGATATCGGCGAGCCCGCGCGCCGCCTTGGCATTTTCAACGCCGGCCTCGAGCCCGCTTCGCCCGACGGTGACCGAACGCACCTGTTCGAGCGCGATCTGGCGCTGCGCCTCGGCGGCGCGGACCCCGGCTTCGGCCTGGCGCAGCGCCGCGAGCGTCTGGTCGCGTTCGCGCAGCGATACGGACCCCGCGTCGACCAGCTCGTCGACGCGGCGCATGTCGGCCTGCGCGCGCTGCAACTGCGCACGCGCATTGGCAACCGCGGCGTCCTGCGCCTTGACCTGCGCTTCGGCCGAGCGCTGGCTCTGCTGGCTGTTGTCGAGGCTCGCGCTCTGCGCCGCGATATTCGCGGCCCCTTGCGCGACGCGCTGGCGATAGATGCTGTCGTCGATCCGCACGAGGACCTGCCCCGCCCGCACCGTCTGGAAATCCTGCACCAGCACCTCGGTGACATAGCCGCCGACCTGCGGCGCGATCACCGTCGTCTGGCCGCGGACATAGGCATTGTCGGTGGTCTGGCTCGACGCGCGAAACGGCGGCAGCCCCCAGGCGTAGAGCGCGGCGAGCACGCCCGCGAGGATGACGAGGCCGAACAGGATCATCCGCCGCGGCGAACGGTCGGGGCGCCAGCCTTCGGCGGGCTCGGCGGGTTCGGGCGCAGGCACATCGG
>NZ_LYVN01000143.1 GCF_001990265.1 Sphingopyxis sp. KK2 | reverse complement strand
GGGTGTTGGGGCCGGGGGTGCGGCGTACGACGGTAACGTCGACGTTGAACGCCTGCAGCCGTTCCTCGACAAGCTTGCCGATCGCGCCGTAACCGAGCAGCAGCGCTTTCGATCCATAGAGTTCGACCTTGCCCGGCGAATCCATCAGCCATTCGCGGCGTTCCTGCGCGCGCACGACGTCGCGATAGCCCTTGGCGACGGTGAGCATGCCCATCACGACATATTCGGCGATGGTGATCGCGTTGATGCCGACGCCATTGGTCAGCACCGTGCCGCGCTCGGCGAGCAGGCCGAGCGGGATGCCGTCGACCCCGGCATAGATCGAGTTCAGCCAGCGCATCTTGCTCGCCGCGGTGATCGCGGCGGCCATGTCGCGCTTGTCGTACATGTCGAACCAGCCGATCTCGGCCTCGGGCGCGAGCGCCATCGCCTCCTCCTTCGACTGGAAAAAGCGCGGCTCGACCCAGTCGGGCAGGCGGTTTTCGACGAGCGGGCGGACGAGGCCCGAGAGGACGGTGACGGTCTTGGACATGGAGAGGCAATTCCCGTGTTTCAGGCGGGAGAAAAAGCCCGCCACGCCACTATGGCCAAAAAGGGCAAACCGGCAAGGTCGGCGAGCGCGATCGTGCGCAGCGACGGCGGCGACCCCGCCTGCCAATAGAGCGCGAGGAACGAGACCATGCTGATCGCGGCGGCGACGCTGGCGATGCGGCGCGTGGCCGGATCGAAGGCAGCCCAGACGCAGATGGTGAAAACAACGAGGAAAAGCGCTGCGCGGTGATGGAGCAGCAGGAAACTCGGGCTTTGCGGGGTAACGGCGTAGAGGCGAGTCAGCATCGCGGGGCGGAAGAAGGCGAGCGCCGGCATCAGGTGGATGAGCGCGAGAATGGGCCAGGCAATGCGGTCGAGCATGGTGGAAATTTAGCGCTTACATTGGTGTAAGCAAGGGGGGCTATGTTTCCCAAGCGGAAGCAACGGTCGTTCCGAACTCGTTTTTAAGATCGGGATTCGCTCCCAGGCACATCAACAGGTCGAAGACCTCCTGACATTTGCCCATCGCCGCATAATGCGCTGGAGTATTGCCCATGTCGCCGATCGCGTTGATATCCTCTCCGGCAGCCAACAAGGTCTCGACGGCTTCAACGTCTCCGCGCAATGCTGCGACATGTATGAGGCGGTCGCCGTCAGGCGTCACGTAGGAGATAGGGTCGATTGGCGATGTCACATCGCAGCCTTGATAGTTCAGCAGGTCGCGATAGGTGCTTTGGAGCGACATCCTTTGCTGGTCCGTCAGAGGCATATTGTTTGCTACATCATAACCATCAGCACGCGCAATCGGTCGAAACTTGCCATTAGAAGATCGACGCCTAAACTATGGGTGGAGAATAATCTTCGACCGATCAGGGCGCGCCTCACATATGCAGATTGGCGAGAAATATTTGATCGACGGTTACCTCGGCACGATCGTCGTCGTTGTTGCCGAGGATTCTTATTCCGATCTTTATCCAAAGGCCGAGTGGGCTGACGTGCTCAAGTCGGGCATCCTTGTCGAAGACGAACAGGCCGGCCTTATTCATTATTCCAATCTGGACGATCACATTGTCGAGAAGGTGGAGGATCGGTAGTGGGACGCCCGGTGGCGTGGAGACACTCGTGTTCGCTAAGCGTCTAGCCGCCAGTCCCAGCCGAGCGGGTCGCCGTCCATCACCTCGACTCCGGCGGCGATAAGCTCGTCGCGCAGCGTGTCGGAGGTCGCGAAGTCCTTCGCGGCGCGAGCGTCCTTCCGGCGGGTCAACGTTGCCTCGATATCGGTCTCGGCAATCGTCGCGACCTTGGGCCGGACGCGCAGGTCGGAGCGGTCGATCGTCAGCAGATCGAGGCCGAGCACCGCGTCCATCGCGGCGAGCGCCGCACGTTTCTGACCGGCGTCGATCTTCTTCATCGCTGCCGCCTCTTCGAGCAGCGTCAGTGCGACGGCGGTGTTGAGGTCGTCGGAGATCGCGGCTTCGAATTTGGCGAGCAGGTCGGTCAGGCGGCGGTCGGCGACCGGCGCATCGTCGGCGTCGCGAACGGCGGCGACCGCCATGACGAGCCGTTTGAGGCGCGTCAGTGCGGCGCCGAGGCCATCCCAGCTGAACTCCAGCTCGCTTCGATAATGCGCCTGCAGGCACATCAGGCGGTAGGCGAGGGGGTGGTAACCGCGATCAGCCAGCAATTGCAGCCGCAGGAATTCGCCCGTGCTTTTCGACATCTTGCCGCCGCGATCAATCAGGAAATTATTGTGCATCCACACACGTGCGCCTGAATGTTCGGCGCAGTCGAGGCTGCCGCAATCGCGATACGCCTGGTTCTGCGCGATCTCGTTCGGATGATGGATCTCGCGGTGATCGATCCCGCCGGTGTGGATGTCGAACGGCATGCCGAGTTCGGCTTCGCCCATCACCGAACATTCGAGGTGCCAGCCGGGTGCGCCCCGACCCCAGGGCGAATCCCATTCCATCTGGCGCGTCTCGCCCACCGGGGTCTTGCGCCAGATTGCGAAGTCGGCGGCGTGGCGCTTGCCCTCGACTTCCTCGATTCGGCCTTCGCCTTCGTCGGTTACGGTGCGGGCCAGTCGACCATAGTCGGCGACGGTCGAGACATCGAAGTAGAGACCGCTGTCCAACTCGTAACAATGGCGTTCTGCGATGGTCTTTGCGAATTCGATCATGCGCGGCACGTAATCCGTCGCGACCGTCCACTTGGCGGGATCGCGCACGTTCAGCCATGACAGGTCGCGTTTGAATTCGACGGTGTAGAAGGCCGCAATATCCCAGGCGGTTTTGCCCTGCAGCGCCGCCGCCTTTTCCATCTTGTCGTCGCCGTCGTCGGCATCCGACGTCAGATGTCCGACATCGGTAATGTTGATGATGTGGCGCAGGTCGTAGCCCTTGAATTTGAGGGTGCGACCGAGGGTGTCCGCGAAGACATAGGCCCGCATATTGCCGATGTGCTGGTAGTTGTAGACCGTCGGGCCGCAGCTGTAGACGCGCGCCTCGCCGGGATGGACGGGCACGAACTCCTCGAGGGAGCGCGTCAGGCTGTTGAACAGCTTCAGCGGCAGGGCAGGGGCGTCGGTCATGTCCGCGCCCATGCCCCGCCGCGAGGCCGAACGTCAACCGAAACGCTTATTCGCTCGGCGGCGTCCACAGGTCGTCGTTGCCCGCGCCGGTCACCGGATCGTCGAGCAGCGGCTCGCCGGTCAGCGGGTCGAGGTCGCGCATCGTGATCAGCGGGATCGGCAGGCTCATGCCTTCGGCATCGTCGCCTTCGCCTTCGTCATCATCTTCCTTGTTGATGACATCCTGCACCGGGAAGGAGGATTCGAATTCGAGGAAGGCGCAGGTCGTCGAGCTCACGATCAGACAGCCGTTCATCGTCGACGCCGAGTCGAAGGCGAGGCCGCTGCCCGCGAGCGGCCCGCTGCCGATCACGAAGCCGTTGATCGAGAGCAGCGGGATCGCGTCGAGCCCGGTGACCTGCCCCGCCGAGCCGAGGTGGACGCCGTTGATGACGATGCGGCTGTCGGCGCCCGCGACATTGATGTTGAGCCCGCCGGGCCCGAAGGTCAGCCCGCGGCGCTGCGCGAAGCGCGTGCCCTCGCCGCTGTTCTGGACATAGAAGCCGCCTTCGACGGTGACGTCCATGCCGCCGGCGAACAAGGCGCCGTCGTCGAGCAGGATCCCGTCATTCTCGGCGAGCCGGTCGTCGATCTCGTCGGTCGTGGTCGCGGCCCCGACGTCGGCGATCGCGTCGGCGGTGGCGACGATGACATCCTCCGACCGCAGGATCAGATTGCCGGCAGGCGTGCTCGGCGAGCTGCCGCTGAGGCGGATCGTGCCTTCGCCGAGGATCACCTCGATCGCTTCATCGGCGAATATGCGGAAGGCGTTGGCGTCGGTCATGCCGGTGATCGCGGCATCGCCGATCACGCGCGCCTTGCCCTGCGTCGCGATGGTCAGCGAACCGCTGGCACCGAGATTCGAGGTCGGGCCGCCGGCGGTGAGGGTGAAGTCGTCGATGACGACGGCGGGCGGCGTGCGGCTGCCGACGGTGGCGATCGGCGAGCCGCCGGGCGCCGCGGCGACGAAGCCGCCGTTGTTGCCGCCGAGGTCGGGGGCGAGGATCGTGATGTCGCCCGCGAACAGCCGCGTCATTTCGGTCTGGTCGATATGATAGCCGTCGCGCGTGCCGGTGCCGCCGATATAGGTGACGCTGTCCTCGTCGATGTTGCGCACCTCGAGCGCCTGGGTCGTGCCCGGCGTGCCGAGGCGGCCGGCCGAACCGATGGTGATGTCGCCCGAGGCGATGATCATCGACCGGCCGACGATCGCGCCGTTGACGGTGAGCAGGCCGCGTGCCTGCGCGCCGAGCGCGGTGGTCGCGGTGACGTTGCCGAGCGTCATGGTGGTGTTGGCGCCGAGTTCGACCTCGTTGCCGCTGAGCTGGGTGACGCTGAGGCTGCCGTCGCTGCTGATCAGCGCGCGGCCCGCGACCGAGCCCGTAGTCACCGAGACATTGTCGCCGCCGAAGATGAAGGCATCACCGACGTCGGTTTCGATCGTGCTGAACACCGCGGTGCCGGCGAGCGCGTTGACGAAGATCGAATCGCCGGTGAGCGCGATCGGTCCTGCCGAGGCGACCGTGCCGAGGCGGATCTCGCCGCCGTCGGCGTCGATCGTCGTGGTACCGCCGCTGAGCAGCGTTTCCACGGTGACGCCGAGCGCGCCGTCGAGCGACATGGCGCCGCCGGTGCCCGTTGCCGCGCGGCGGATGAAGAGCTGCTCGCCCGCCGACAGCGTCATATCGTTGTCGGCGTTGACCGAGCCGCCAGAGATCGTGCCCGACGCGGTGACCGTCAGGTTGCGGCCCGCGTCGAGGATATCGACCGGCGTGCCGTTCGACAGGACGATGTCGATCAGATCGACCGAGCCCGCGTTTATGCGGATGTCGCGACCGGCGGTCGCAACGTCGGTGAACTGCGCGATGCCGCCGGCGTTGACGATCAGGTCGTTGAAGGCATCGATGTCGGCGAGCGTCGCATTGCCGCCCGCATTGGCGCTGATGTTCGAGCCGCCCGCGGTATTGCCGACACCCAATGTCGTCGCGCCGTTGAGGCCGATCGTCGTCGCGGCGAACAGGACGATGTCGTCGCCCGCGCGGAGACCGGTTGCGTCGATCGACCCGTCGCTCGACGTCATGAAGATGTCGGCGCCGTTGACCGCGCTCGTGCCCTCGCCCTGGCCGATGGTGAAGCCGTTCGGCCCGTAGTCGAGCGTCAGGCTGTCGGGTCCCTGGCCGGTCGCGCGGGCATTGACCGCGGTGATATTGCCGACCGAGCGGATCTCGAAATCGTCGCCCGCGGTTACGTTGGTCAGCGACACGCCATTTTCGCCGGCGATCGGGAGGATGGGGTTGATCGTGCCGCCGAAGCCGCCGGTGCGAACCAGCAGGTCCTCGCCCGCGGTGACATTGGTCAGTGCCGCCGCGCCGCCCGCATTGATCCCGAGCATGCCCGCCGCGCCGCTGTTCGTCAGCACGACGTCGCCGCCGGCGTCGATGAAGAGGTTGCCCGCCGCCGGCAGATCGCCGTTCGACGGATCGGGCGCGCCGCCCGCAGCATTGGCGGCGACCGTGATGTCGCCGCCGGCGCTCATTTCGATGTCGCCGCCCGCCGTAAAGGCGCCCGCGATATTCCCCGCCGCGACGACGCCGATGCCGTTGACGGCACTCGCATCGTCGATCGCGACGTCGCCGCCGCTGCCGAAGGCCGACAGCAGCCCGCCCGCGTCGACCGAGCCGATATCGATGCTGTTGCCGCTGAGGATGACGTCGAAGCCCGCGACGATGCCGCCGCCGGAGATCCCTTCGGCGCCCGTCGAGAAGCCGTTCGCGGAAAGCTGGACGAGGTTGCCGGCATTGAGCGTGTTGAACGCGATCGACTGGGCATCGACGCTGATCGATCCGCCCGCGGTCGAATTGCCGAGGTTCGACGCACCCGTAGTGGTGATGTCGATGTCCCCATCGACGATCAGCGAGTTGAGCCCGGTGGTGAAGCTGGTGGCGTCAACGACATAGTCGCCGGCGGCTTCGCCATGCCCGACGGTGACATTGCCGACGAGCGTGATGCCGACATTGCTGCCTTCTTCCTCACCCTGCGGATTATCGCCCGTCGCATCCATGAAGGCGATGCCGACATCGCCGCTGCCGCCGATGCCGATATCGTCGCCCGCGAGCAGTCGGTTGAAGGTGCCGCCCTGCGTCGTCGTGATGTTGATGTCGCTGCCGGCTGAGATCGTGCCCGCCGAATTGACCGCACCATTGGTTGCGGTAAGCCCGACGAAGCTGCCGCCGGTCAGGTCGCCGACCGTGACCGCGCTTCCGCGGATATCGACGATGGCGGCCGCATCGATGTCACCCGTCAGTTCGATTGCGCCCGCCGCAGTGACGAACATTTGCCCGTTGATGTCGAAGGTTCCGGTCGAGTGCACGCCGCCGCCCGACGCGTCGATACCCAGCGAACCCGCCACGACGGCGATGTCGTTGAGCTCGACCGAGCGACCCGTGATGCTGGCAACCAGCGTGGCGGTCAGATCGCCCGTAAGATTGACGGCATCGCCCGCGGCAAGCTGCGCGGCGCGGCCCGCGGTCAGCGCCCCGGCGTCGATCGCGCCGTTGGCAGTGAGCGTCAGATCGCTACCGGCGCCGGCATCGCCGACCGCGATGTTGCCGCCGGCCGTGAGCGTCAGATTGTTGCTCGCGCTCAGCAGATTGTCGATGCCATGGTCGATGTCGCCGACCGCGTCGAACGTGACGTTGACGCCGCTGACGTTGCCGCCGGTGGCGATGGTGCCGACGGTGGCGGTCAGGTCGACGTCGCCATCGGCGGCGATCGACGCGAGGTCGAGGTTGCGGCCGGTGGCGGTCGTGTCGCCGCCCGATTGCAGCAGCCCGGTCGCGACGACGTCGCGCGCCGAGGTCAGCGTGATGTTGTTTGCGACATCGGCGCTGGTCAGCGTCAGCGGGCCGCCGCTGGTGGTTGCGGTGAACGAGCCGCCCGCAGTGACGTCCTGCAGCGACATGCTCGTCGCGCTGAAATTGACATCGTCGTTGGCGAAGGTGCTGCCGGTGACGGTGAGCAGGCCGGTGATGGTGCCCGAGACATTGCTGCCGATTTCCTCGCCCTGCGGGTTGCTGCCCTCGGCGGTGATTGAAGCGATGGTGATGTTGCCGCCGGCGGTGATCGAAACATCGTCGCCCGCGGTGATCGCGTTGAACTGGCCACCGGTCGCCGCATTGATGATCGCGTCGCTGCCGGCCGCGATGGTGCCGGTCGAATTGATCGCGCCGCTGGTCGAGGTCAGCGAGATATAGGTGTTCGAACCGACGTCGGCGACGTCGATTGAGCCGCCGGTCATCTCGACGAGGTTGCCGCCGTTCGCGGTGCCCGTGATGGCGATCGCGCCGGTCGCACCGACGGTGAGATCGGCCCCCGTGAGGACATCGCCGTTCGCGGTGACGCCGCCGGCGGTCGCGCGCAGCACGATCTGGCCGAGGTTGCCGAAGCCGCTCTGCATCGCGACGCTGCTGCCCTCGATATACATGCCGCCGCTGGTGACGTCGCCGGTGAGGGTCACCGCGCCGTCGGCGTCGATGAACGTGTAGTCGGCGTTGATCGCGCCCGCGTCGACGGTGCCGCCTGCGGTCAGGCGGGTCTGGCCGACGGTGCTCGTCGTGCCGGCGATCGTGATGCTGCCCGGGGTGTCGATATAGGCGCCCGAATTGTCCGCCTCGTTATCGGCGCCGCCCGCGGTGGTGAGCAGGCTGGCCGCCGACACATCGCCGCTGGCGGTGATGCGGATGTCGTCGCCCGCCGCGAGGTCGGCGAAGATGCCGTTCGCGGCCGACGAGATCGTCAGGTCGTGGCCCGCCGACAGCGCGCCGATCGCGCTGATGTCGCCGCTGGTCGAGGTGAGGACGATATCGGTGCCCGCGGTGACCGATTCGAGGTCGAGCGAACTGCCCGTGATCGTCGTGACGAGGCCCGAGCGGATCGTGTTCGTGGTGGTGACGACGTCGCTGGCGGTCGCGGTCAGATTGTCGAAGGCGACTGCGTTCGACGCGTCGATCGTCCCCGCCGACGCGGTGAGCACGATGTTCGACAGGTCGGTGGGGCCGGTCTGGATCTGCCATATATTGGGACCGCCGGCCGAGCCGGGCGCGAAGATCATGCTGCGCCCGTCGGGACCCGCGCCGGTGGTCGAAACATTGTCGACGATGACGCAGCAGGTGCCGCTGACGATCAGGTCGTCGCCTGCCAGCGAATTGGTCACGGTCGCGGTGTTGCCGGCGCTGACATAGAGATCTTCGCCCGCCGTCGCGCCATCGACATTGGCGTTGGTGCCGGCGCCGATCCCGATCATCGTCGCGGCGCTGCTGCCCGCCAGCAGGTTGGCGTCGCCTGCCGCGTGCAGGAACAAATAGCCCTCGGACGGGCCGTTCGGGCCGACATAGGTGCCGGCGGCGGTCGCCTGAGCCGTGATATTGGTGTCGGCGGTCAGGCTGACATTGCCCCCGGCCGCAAAGGTCCCGGCAATGTCGCCGGCGCTGCGGATGATGATGTCGCCATCGACGGTGCCCGACAGGCGCGCGTTGCCGCCGTTGGTAAAGGCGAACAGCGAGGCCGAGGTGGTGACGCCGTCGTTGATGCGGATCGTGTTGCCGAACAGGTCGACGTTTCCGCCCGCGGTGATGCTGTTGCCGAGAATGCCCTCGGCCCCCGGGGCGGTCCCTGTCGCGTCGAGATCGACGGTGGTGCCGGCGGTGATCGTGTCGAACAGGATCGACTGGCCGCTGACTGCAACAAAGCCGCCCGCGTCCGAATTGCCGAGGTCGACCGCGCCGACCGAGGTGATATCGATGTCGCCGCCGGTGATGATCGAATTGGGGCCGGTGGTGAAGCTGCCGACGTCGGCGGTGAAGTCATTGTCGGCCTCGGCATGGTCGACGCTCGCGGCGCCGGTGGTGCCGACGAAGATGCTGCTGCCGTCGAGTTCGGAATCGAGCCCGGTGCCGTTGGTGATCAGATTGCCCGCGACGACGGTGCCGCCGATCAGGCTGATGTCGTCGCCGGCCGTCGCGTCGTTGATCGCCACCTCGTCGCGCGCATTGGCGGTCAGGTCGGTGCCGCTGGTCGAGGTGCCATAGACGTTGATGCGGCCGTTCGCCGCAAGCAGCAAGGTCAGGTCGGCAGCGTCGAGCGAATCGACGTCGATCGCGCCGTTCAGTCCCGTCGCGTTCATGAACAGGCTGGTACCCGCACTGACGAGGCTGCCCGGCGCGCTGCGGATCGTGGTGACCGCGGTGAAGTTCGCGCTGCTGCCGGTCTGGATCGTCGGCGCGGTGCCGGTGCGGAAATCGTGGCGGATGTCGACCTGGTCGCCGGCGTTGACGGTGAGGGTGCCGCCGACGTTGAGCTGGCCGTCGCCCTGCGCATAGACGCCGACCGAGGCGCCGCTGTTGCCGTTGGTGCCGCTGGTGTCGAGCGACACCGCGCCGTCGGTCTGGATCAGCCCGCCATCGGTGATGCCGAGGAAGATGCCGGTGGTGGCAAGAT
This sequence comes from Sphingopyxis sp. KK2, assembly GCF_001990265.1. Lineage (GTDB taxonomy): Bacteria > Pseudomonadota > Alphaproteobacteria > Sphingomonadales > Sphingomonadaceae > Sphingopyxis. The sequence goes on along the minus strand of NZ_LYVN01000143.1, from coordinate 334 downwards.
CGGTGTCGTTGTTGGTCGGTTGCGAAGAGCCCTGCGCGGTCGCGGTCAGGCTGGTCATGGCGATCGTGCCGGCCGAGCGGATATCGATGCGTCCGGCAAGGAAGCCGCTGGCGTCGATATCGACGTCGCCGAAGCTCATCGTGCCGGTGCTGCCGGGCGAGCCGAACGCCTCGAAGATGACGGTGCCGCCCTGATCGACGAAGCTGCCCCCGTCGCCGAGGCTGCCGCCGTCGCCCGCACCGCCGGTGCCGGTGTTGCCCGACGTGCCGCCCGCGACGATCGCGACCGGATTGCTGTTCGAGGTGAGCGTGCCGCCGTTGACGCCGAGGCGGAC
>NZ_LYVN01000142.1 GCF_001990265.1 Sphingopyxis sp. KK2 | reverse complement strand
GGCGCGCGTCGCGCTCGTCGGCCGCCGCCTGTCCGAGCAGCAGGCGCGGCTCGCCGAGCAGCAGCAGCCGCTGCTCGAGCTTGCAGCCTCGCTCCAGCAATTGTCGCGCCAGCCGCCGGTCACAGTGCTCGCGCAGCCGGGGTCGCTGACCGACATGGTCCATGCGCGCGCGGTGCTCGACGCGGTGATGCCGGTGATCGACCGCCGCACCGCCGGGGTGCGCCGCGAACTCGCTGCCCTCCGCACCACGCGCCAGCAGCAGTCGGCCGCGCTCGCCGCGCTCGCCGCGAGCAAGAAGCAGCTGGCGGCGCGGCGCGACGAACTGACGCGGCTCGAGAATGAAGGCCGGCTGCGTTCGCGCGAGCTGATGAGCAGCGCGCGGCTCGAGGCCGATCGCGCGCTCGGGCTCGGCGAAAAGGCACGCGACATCGTCGAGCTGATGGACACGCTCGAGGTCGACAGCGGCGTGCGCGCCGAGCTCGCCCAGCTCGCAGGGCCGGTCCAGCGCCCGAAGGATCCGGCGAGCGGCAACCCCGCCACCGCCAGTTTTGCCCGCGAAGAGGCCGACCTGTCGCGCGGCGCGTACCGCCTGCCCGTCGTCGGGCGGATCGTCGCGGGGCTCGGCGAAGTCGACGACAGCGGCGTGCGATCGCGCGGCATCACCATCGTCGCGCGGCCCGGCGGACAGGTCGTCGCCCCCGCGCCCGGGCGCGTCAGCTTTGCCGGTGACTATCGCGGCTATGGCAAGATCGTCATCATCGACCATGGCGGCGGCTGGACCTCGCTGCTCACCGGGATGATCGGCCTGTCGGCGAGCGTCGGCGACCAGCTCGACGCCGGCGCGCCGATCGGCCGCGCGGGCGCCGACGACGCGCATATCACGGTCGAACTGCGCCGCGCCGGGCGCCCGGTCGACATCGCCCAGATGCTCGGCTGACGCGTCCCGTTAACCTGCCGTTCGGGCGCCGATCCCTAAGCATAGGCATCGCTTGACGCCCCGGGGATTGCATAGGATTATGACGTACCGGGGATTTTAGGCGCAGACTCCGCCAAGGCTGAAAGACGATCATGACCGAACCGACCAAGACTCCCGTGTCCCCCAAGCGCCGTTTCGCGCTGTGGCAGGGCGCCGCCGCGCTCAGCACGCTCGCGCTGGTGCCGCTGGCGACCGGGGCGATGGCGACCGTCGACACCGCGACGACCGACGAGATTTCGCGGTTCATGGACGTCTTCCTCGAAGTGCGGTCGAATTACGTCGAACCCGTCGACGATTCGAAACTGATCGAGGGCGCGATCAACGGCATGCTCGCCAGCCTCGACCCGCATTCGGGCTATCTCGACGCGCGCGGCTTTTCGAATCTGCGCACCCAGACCGACGGCGAATATGGCGGGCTCGGCCTGTCGGTGACGATGGAAGACGGCGTCGTGAAGGTGATCGCGCCGACCGCCGACACCCCGGCCGACAAGGCCGGGATCAAGGCCGGCGACTATATCACCCACATCAACAAGGAACTGATCTTCGGGCTGACGCTCGACGAAGCGGTCGACCAGATGCGCGGCAAGCCGGGCACCAAGATCGACATCACCGTCGTGCGCGAAGGGCAGGACAAGCCGATCGAACTGACGCTGACGCGCGAGATCATCGACCTGAAACCCGTCAAATGGGAAGTGAAGGGCGACGTCGGCGTGCTGACCGTCACCAGCTTCTCGGCCGATGCGACCACCGACCTCAAGGCCGCGATGATGGCGGTCGAAAAATCGCTGGGCAAGAAGCCGCGCGGCTGGGTGCTCGACCTCCGCTCGAACCCCGGCGGCCTGCTCGACGAAGCCGTCGGGATCAGCGACATCTTCCTCGAACGCGGCGAAATCGTCTCGCAGCGCGGCCGCCGCAAGGGCGACATCGAACGCTATTTCGCCGAACCCGGCGACCTTGCGGGCGGTGCGCCGGTGATCGTGCTGATCGACGCCGGATCGGCCTCGGCCTCCGAAATCGTCGCGGGCGCGCTGCAGGACCAGCATCGTGCGGTCATCATGGGCGAACGCAGCTTCGGCAAGGGATCGGTGCAGACGGTGCTGCCGCTGACCGACACCACCGCGCTGCGCCTGACCACCGCGCGCTATTACACGCCCTCGGGCCGCAGCGTGCAGGAAGGCGGGATCGACCCCGACATCCGCGTGCCGCAGCTGTCGGACCCCGATTACAAGGATCGCCCGCGCTTCCGCGAAAGCGATCTGCGCCGCCACCTGATCAACGAGAAAAAGGTCGACAACAGCCTGCTCGAAAAGGACGAAAAGGACGATCCGCGCTTCACCGCGACCGCCGAGGAGCTGAAAGCCAAGGGCATCGACGATTTCCAGCTCAACTATGCGCTGCAGACGATCGGCCGGATCAACCCCGCGGCGCGCATGGCGCAGGGCAGCGCGCCGGCAAAGGCGCCCGCCAAGCCGGTGCGTCGCAACTAAGCCGCGTCTGAGGGGTCCGACATGCTGAACTCGCGTATCGCCGCGCCCGTCGTGGCGCTCGCCGCACCGCTGCTGCTCTATGGCGGCGCGCTGGTGTCGCAATATGGCTTTGGCCTGCACCCGTGCGAGATGTGCTATTGGCAGCGCTGGCCGCACCAGGCGGCGATCGTGCTGGCGCTGCTCGCGCTGCTGCTGCGCAGGAACGATGGCGCGATGCGCGCGCTGACCGGGCTCGCGGCGCTGGCGATCGCGGTGAGCGGTGCGATCGGCATCTTCCACGCCGGGGTCGAATATGGCTGGTGGGAAGGACTGACGACGTGCAGCTCGACCGGCAGCGGCCCGGTGACGCTCGACAGCATCATGGCGGCGCCGATCATCCGCTGCGACGTGCCGCAATGGACGCTGGGCCCGATTTCGCTCGCGGGTTTCAACGCGATCTTCTCGTTCGGCGCGGCCGCCTTCGTCTTGACCCTGCTGCGCCGCGGGCGCACATCGGCGGCATGAGCGACACCGACAAGAACGCCGCGATGATCCGCGTCGACCAGGCCGGCGAATATGGCGCGACGCGCATTTACGCCGGCCAGCTCGCGGTGATGGGCGACCGTCACCCGATGGCGCGCGAGATCGCGCATATGGCCGAGCAGGAAGAGCGCCACCGCAAATTCTTCGACGCGATGGTCGCGAAGCGCGGCGTGCGCCCGACCGCGCTCCAGCCGGTGTGGAACGTCGCGGGCTTCGCGCTCGGTGCGGTCACCGCCGCGATGGGCCCGCGCGCCGCGATGGCGTGCACCGCCGCGGTCGAGACCGAGATCGACCGCCATTACCGGCACCAGCTCGACGAGCTCGGTGACAGCGACCCCGAACTCAGCGCCGCGGTCGCCGATTTTCGCGCCGAGGAACTCGAACATAAGGAAGCGGCGCTCGCCGCGGGCGCCGAAAGCGCCCCCGGCTATCCGCTCTTGAGCTTTGCCATCCGCGCCGGATGCCGCGCAGCCATCGCGCTGTCGAAGCGTATCTGATACAAGCAACTGCCCGTTCATGACGGATGCAGGCATGGACTGCCATGCCGCACGAAACGACGAAGGATGACCCGATGACCCGCCTCCCCCTCGCCGCGCTGTTCCTTGCCGGCAGCCTGTTCGCGCTTCCCGCCGCCGCGCAGGATGCCGACACGTCGAACGCCGACAAGATCAACCAGGTCATCGTATACGGCAACGACAAGTGCGAGCCGTCGAGCGCCGACGAGATCGTCGTGTGTAACCGCCTGCCCGAACAGGACCGCTATCGCGTGCCGACGATGTTCCGCGGCGGCGACCCGCTCGACCCGCGCAACCAGGCATGGCTCAACCGCGTGACCACGATGGAACGTGTCGGCCGCTTCGGCACCGACAGCTGCTCGCCGACCGGGCTCGGCGGCTTCACCGGCTGTACCCAGGCGCTGGTCGAAGGCGCGCGCGCCGAGGCGAAGGCCGCCGACAAGACCGACTGGCAGGCGATGATCGCCGACGAGCGCGCCAAACGCCTCGCCGGGATCGACGCGGCATCGGACGAAGTCGAAGCCGCTGTCGTGGCAGAGGAACGCGCGCTCGCCGAACGCCAGAAGGCCGCGCAGGATCTGGAGGCACAGGCGAACGGCACCGCACCGCAGGCCGAGCCTGCCGAACCCGACGCCACCGACCTGCCGGTTCCGCCGCAGCACTGATCGGGCGCGCCGGCCGACCCAGGCAAAAGAAGCGGGCGGGATCATATCCATCCGATCCTAAACCGAAATCCGATTGATCGTGGATCGGCGCTCACCTAAATCCGCGGCAGGGGATTTAAGGGGCGATCGATGACGAAAAGGATGATTGTGGCGCTGTCGGCCTTGATGGGTCTGGCGGCGACGCCGGCTTTGGCACAGGGATTCAACAAGTCGGTCAGCACGGCGCACGGCGCGCCCGCCAGCAGCACCGACTTCCTGAATTGCGACGGCTACGGCCCGCCCAAGGGCAAGTCCGACGGCATTGCGCGCGAAACTTTCCTGTTCGGGGCCGCCGCGCGATCGGCGGACATACGCCGCAACGACATTGCGATCTTCGGCGAGCGCGGGCTCGCTGCCTGCGACCGCGCACTCGCCGACGCGCAGCTTATCGATGCCTTCTGGCTCCGCCGCGCCAATCTTCTTCAGGCCAAGGCGGTGCACGCCATCGGCGCCAATCAACCCGAACTGGCGCTGAAGTTGACCGCCGAAAGCGACGCCATCGGCAGGGCCCAGCGCGACCCCTATTTCGCGCAAAGCATCGGCTTGGGGAATCAGGGCGTCCGCGCCTATGCGCTGATCGTGCTCGGCCGCAAGGACGAGGCGCTCGCGGCCATCGAGGGACTGACCAAAAGCCGTCCGCTGGCGCAGTCGACCCGCGCGCTGGGAATGCAGTTGCAGCTGTATCTGGACCCAGGCTTCGTGACCCATGCCGACGCGTTGAAGAGCGCCATTCCCTTGTCCCCCGAAAGGGGTCGTCCTCTGTTCTGGATGCATTTCCTGAACGGCAATTACGACGAGGCGCGCGTCGTGGCGCCGACGATCAGTTTCGACCTTCCGAAACAACGCGGCGGCTGGACGCTCCGCGGCGCCGACAGCAGTGCGATGGAGCAGATCGGCCTCCGCGCATCGGTTGCAGGCGCATGGGCCTATGCCGAAAGCGTCGCGGGCAACCATGCGCGCGCCAGGGCGCTGCTCGACGAAGCGGGCGCCGAGATCGACGAGATCATGACGCCGCCGCCCCCGCGCGAGGACGGCCGCCCGCCGAAAAGGCAGGATGTCGACGACCATGCGCGCCGCCTTCCCTTCGCTCGAAAGGCCAAGGCCGAGTTGGCCTTGTGGAACGCGGCCATCGCCTTCCGCCCGCGGATCGCCACTATGCCGATCGCTGAAAGCGAGGCGGAAATTGCGGCGAAGCGGCTCCAGAGCCTGCCGATCGCCCCCGACATCCTGTCGCTCATGCGGTTCGATACGCCCGAACAGCGCAAGAAGAATGAGGAGATATTGGCGTCGATCCGCAGTCGTCTCGACGTCCAGCGCACCGATGCGCTCAAACTATCGACCGACGCGCTGATGGCGGCGCTCCCGCGCCCCGAAACGGCGAAGGTCGTACCCACACTCAAACCGGCCGGCGATGGCTATTTCCTCAGCGACTCCGGGCTGTCGCGAAACCGCGAGGGCAAGACCGACATCTGGACGATTCGGTACACGCACAAGGTGGCGCCCATTGCCGCAGTCGAGGAACTGGCCATGCTGGGTGCGGCGCAGACGGCGCAGCGCGAAGGATTTGACAGCATGCTGCTGCTGAGCCGCATTTCGATCTCGCGCACGACGAACGTCTCGAGCATCTATGTCCGCGACTATCAGCTGAACTCGGGCTATGAAGCCCAGATGCGCGTGCGCTTCGTCAACGCCGCCGCGCTGCCCGCAGATGTCGCCGACGCGGGTTGGCGGCTCGTCCCGGCCAAGCAGGTGATCGACGAATTGTCGGACCGGTACAAGACGGGCGGGCTGACCATCGCCTGGTGACCGACGCCCGCCGCCGCCGCGTCGAAGACCGGCGGGGCGGCAGCGGGCTCGGCCTCAATTCAGCAGATATTGCTTCCAGAAGACCAGCGACGCCCAGAAATTATAGTCGACATTTTCCTTCTTCGCGAAGCCATGGCCTTCGTTCGTCCCGACGAGGTGCCAGGCGGTGCCGCCATTCTTGCGCACCGCTGCGACGATCTGGTCAGCCTCCGACGCCGGCACGCGCGGGTCGTTCGCGCCGGTGACGATGAACAACGGCTTCTTGATCTCCGACACGCGGGTCAGCGGCGAGATTTCCATCAGCTTCGCGCGCTGTTCGGGCACGCGCTCGTCGCCATATTCGACGCGGCGCAGGTCGCGGCGATAATCCTGCGTATTTTCGAGGAAGGTCACGAAGTTCGAGATCGCGACGACGCACAGGTTCGCACGCAGCTTGTCCGAATAATGGATCGCCGCCGCATAGCACATATAACCGCCATAGCTGCCCCCGGTGAGCGCGAAGCGCGCGGGGTCGAGCGTCTTGTCCTTGGCGAAATGGTCGAGGAAGGCGCCCATGTCCTTGACGCTGTCCTCGCGCTTGAACGGCCCGTTGTCGAGGCTGACGAAGGTCTTGCCATAGCCGGTCGAGCCGCGGACATTGGGATAGAAGACCGCGATCCCCATCTCGTTGAGCAGGTAATTGGTGCGCCCCATGAACCCCGGGCGCGACTGGCCCTCGGGCCCGCCATGGACGTTCATGATCATCGGCCGCTTGCCCGGGAATTTCGCCGGGTCGGGGCGATAGAGGAAGCCCGATACCTCGAGTCCGTCGAAGCTCTTCACCTTGACCAGCTCGGGTTCGACATTCTTCGTCACGTCGAGCCCGCCGGTCTCGCTCTGCGTCCAGCGCGTGACCTCGAGCGTCTGCGGATTGACGCTGTAGGCGTCGGCGGCGCTGCGCGCCGAGGTGAAGCTCAGCCCGATGTCGCCCCACGGCGCGATGTCGACCCCGCCGATGATCCCCGCGGGCAGCTTTTCGACGGTCCGCACCGCACCCGTCTTGGGATCGAGCAGGCGCAGCTTCGCCATGCCCGCCTCGTTCACGACATAGGCGATGAAGCTGCCGTCGTCGGCGATGTCGAAGGTGTCGACGTCCCATTTCTCGGCCGGGCCCTTGGGCGTGAACTTGCCCGTCGCGGGATCGAGCGTGCCGAGCCGCTGGAAATCGCTGCCCTCGTCGCTGGTGCCCCAGATCGTGCCGTCGGGGGCAAAGGCGCCGCCGCCATAGGCGATCGATTTGCTATGGTCGCCGATCGGCGTCAGCTTGCCGCTCGCAAGGTCGAGCCGGAACAGGTCGACCTTTTGCACCGAGACATATTTGGCGACGAGCGCCCAGCTCTTGTCGGGCGCGATGTCGCTGACGCCCCAGCCGCCGCCGTCGACCTGCGCGACCATCCTGGTCGTCTTGGGATCGCGCGGATCCATGACATAGATGTCGTTGTCGCGCCCGTTGCGGCGCGTCGAGGTATAGGCCACGAGGCTGCCGTCCTTGCTCCACGCATTGAGCCCGTTGCGGCTCTTGCCGTCGGTGAGCAGGTCGAGCCGCCCGTCCTTCATCGCATAGATCTGGTAGAATTCATTGCCGCCGACATCCTTCTGCACCAGCATGATGTCGGCGCTCTTGGGCGACCATATCGCCGCGCCGACGGGCTCGGCCTCGAAGGTCAGCTGCTGCCGCGCGCCCATCGGAAAGGCGACGCGGTGAATCTGGTTGGTGTTGCCGAAGCGGGTCGAGATCAGCATCGATTTGTCGACCGGGTTCCAGCCGACGAAACCCGCGCCGCGATTTTCCATATAGGGCCGCGTCGCCGCCGCGAGCTCGGCGGGGATTTCGGGTACGCCGTCGGCGGTCAGCGCCGCGGGCTTGGGCGCGACGTCGGCAGGCTTGGGCGCTTCCTGCGCGAGCGCGGGAGCGAGCGGCAGCGCAAGCGCGGCCAAGACGGCAAGATATCGCATGTTGATTTCCCCTGTTTTCCCGAAACATCCGGACGGCAGGACATAGACGCTATCAGCCGGGCAAGCAGATGCAAGTTTCGACCGAAACCAAATCGCCGTCGACGAAAGCGCGGCATGCGGGCGAGTCGCGGCGTTCCGGGCGCCGCCGATCGCCTGCCGGGGCATTTCATTGCCATTTTGGCGGCAATCGCGCCATTCGCCGCAGAGTCGTTCGCAAATTGGGGCGAATGGAGCGCAAAATTAACGAATCGCGGGCAGACTGTCTTGACTCGGTCATGCTTGGCTGAAACCTAGGGTTTCTGGGAATCGCCGGCCTAAGGGGGCTGAAAAAATGGCATCAACATTCGGACCGCGCCTTTTGGGGCGCTCGGCTCGCGCCGTGCCTCCCGCACGCAGCCTCGGGCGCCGAATGACCTTCCATGCCGCCTTCGCGCTCCTCGTTTTTGCCGCCTTGCAGATATGGCTCGTGTCGAGCGCGATTTCGGCGGGGGCACCGACCGCGCTGACCTTCGTCGCGCTGACGCTGCTACTCGCGATCGCGGTGCCGATCGCACGGATCACCGAACGCCGCTGGTATCACCTCAGCCGCCAGGCACTCGCCAGCTGGGGCCTCCACGCGCGCTTTCGCCGCGACGTGCGCCGGCTGTGGATCGCCGCGCTCGCCTTGCCCTTCCTGTGGGTCAGCGGCGCGATGGCGGCGACGACCGGGCTCTCGGTCATCGGCGGCTGACGCCCCGATACCCCCGCCGCGCTTCACCGATAAGATTTTGACGGCTCGCCGCGCGCGCCCTAAGGCGCGGCGATGCTGACCGTAGCCGAAGCCCTCGACCGCGCGCAGATGCTGTGCGACGCCGCCACCAAGGCCGGCGCCGATGCCGCCGACGCGCTCTATTATTGCAACGCCGCGACCTCGGTCTCGATGCGCCTCGGCGCGCTCGAGGATGTCGAGCGCTCCGAAGGCCAGGACATCAGCCTGCGCGTCTTCGTCGGCCAGCGCAGCGCGTCGGTATCGACCGCCGACATGGACGCGGGCGAACTCGCCAAGCTCGTCGACCGCTGCGTCGCGATGGCGCGCGAGGCGCCCGAAGATCCCTATGCCGGCCTCGCCCCCGACGAGCTGCTGTTCCGCGGCGCGATCCCCGACCTCGACCTCGACGACGCCAGCGAAGCCGACCCGCAGGCGCTGCGCGAAGCCGCGCTCGCCGCCGAGGAGGCCGCGCGCGCCGTCGCCGGGGTGACCAACAGCGAAGGCGGCAGCGCCAGCCACAGCCGCACCCGCCTCGCGCTCGCGACCAGCCATGGCTTTGCCGGCGGCTATGGCGCGAGCGGCCACAGCCTGTCGGCGAGCGTCATCGCCGGCGAGGGCGCCGCGATGCAGCGCGACTATGGCTGGCACAGCGCACACCATCTGACCGACCTCGAAAGCGCGGCCGAGATCGGCACCCGCGCCGGCACCCGCGCCGTCGCGCGGCTGGGTCCGGGCAAGGCGCCGATCGGCAAGGTCCCCGTCTTTTACGACCCGCGCGTTGCCGGCGGCATGATCAGCCATTTGCTCGGCGCGATCAGCGGCCCCGCGATCGCACGCGGCACCAGCTTCCTGCTCGGCAAGGAAGACGAACAATTGTTCGACAGCGCCGTCGTCATCCGCGACGAACCCCACCGGCTGCGCGGCCTGCGCAGCCGCGCCTTCGACGGCGAGGGGCTGCCGACCGCCGGGCGCGACCTGATATCGGGCGGCCGCCTCACCGGCTGGCTGCTCGACAACGCCTCGGCGAAGCAGCTCGGCCTCACCCCCACCGGCCATGCGAGCCGCGGCGGCGGCGCATCGGGCGTCAGCGTCAGCAACGTCTATCTCGCCGCGGGCACCCAGAGCCCTGCGGCGCTGATGGAGGGCGTTGTCGAGGGCGTCTATGTCACCGAACTGATCGGCCAAGGCGTCAACCCCGTCACTGGCGACTACAGCCGCGGCGCGTCGGGCTTCGCGATCCGGAACGGCCAGCTTGCCGAGCCGATCGCCGAATTCACCGTCGCGGGCAATCTGATCGCGATGTTCGCCGCGCCAGCGCGCCATC
>NZ_LYVN01000141.1 GCF_001990265.1 Sphingopyxis sp. KK2 | reverse complement strand
GGGGTGGCGTGGGGCATGGGGGAGGCTCCTTTCGGAAGCCATCATGCCTCAGTTCGGCCGAGGTGCCAAATGGCCCTCGGGCAGAGTGTCGAGCCAGCGCTGCAAGGCCCGCGGGTTTTCGAACCGAACGAGCCTGCCCTTGAAATCGGCGAGCCGCGCTTCGGTGCGGATACGCGGGCCGCTGTCCCACGCGAGCACGTAGAAGCAGAAGCCGAGGTCGAAGCGTTCGGGGCACCCTTCGGTCATGTCGGGACGCGTGCGCCCGCGGTAGGTCCAGATGCGCTTGAGCAGGCGCCAGAGACACAGCCGGATCGGATAGTCGAGATAGACGATGCTGTCGGCACGCCCGATCCGTTCGGCCATCGTGCTCCCGTAGTTGCCGTCGATCAGCCAGCGCTCGCTGACGGTGATCGCAGCGACCTTTTCGATCAGTTCGTCGGTGCTGCCCTCGACCCAGCCCGGCTCCCAATGCAGTTGGTCGAGATGGTGGACCGGCAGGCCCAGGCGTCGGCCCAGTTCGACCGACAGCGTCGATTTTCCCGCGCCGCAGGGGCCGATGACCAGCACGCGCTCCACGCGCTCAGTCCTGCAGGCGCAGCGCGATATCGCTCACGAAGCGCGCGTCATTGCCGTCGGCCAACCACCCGGCCTCGGCCGCGATTGCGCCGAGCAGGTCGACCAGCGGTTCCATCTCGCTCTTGTGGTAATTGCCGAGGACATGGCCGGTGACGCGGTCCTTGTGCCCCGGATGGCCGATGCCGATGCGGACGCGGCGGAAATCGTCGCCGATATGCTGGATCATGCTGCGGATACCGTTGTGGCCCGCCGCGCCGCCGCCCTGCTTGATCTTGATTTTCATCGGCGCGAGGTCGAGCTCGTCGTAGAAGACGGTGACGTCCTGCGGGGTCAATTTGTAGAAATCTAGCGCGGCGCGCACGCTGCGGCCGCTTTCGTTCATGAAGGTGCCGGGTTTCAGCAGCAGGATGCGCTGCGATCCGATGCGGCCGTCCTGGATCCAGCCCTGGAATTTCTTGGCGGGCGCGGGAAAGCCATGGACGTCGGCGATGACGTCGGCGGCCATGAAGCCGACATTGTGGCGATGCATCGCATATTGGGGCCCAGGATTGCCGAGGCCGACCCAGAGCTGCATGACACTGCCTTTCTCGGGGTCTGGAAGGGGCCGCCCGCGCGTGCGAGGGCGGCCCGATCAGGTTCAGGCGTCGGCAGCTTCGCCGTCGTCCTTGGACGTGTCGCCGTCGCTGGACTTCAGCGCCGACGGGGCGACGATCGTCGCGATGGTGAAATCGCGGTCGGTGATCGCGCTCTCGCTGCCCTTGGGCAGCTTGACGTGGCTGATGTGGATCGAATCGCCGACGTCGAAGCCGGTGACGTCGATCGCGATATCGTCGGGGATGTTCGCCGCGTCGCAGACGAGCTCGAGCTCGTGGCGGACGATGTTCAGCACGCCGCCGCGCTTCAGGCCCGGCGAGGCTTCTTCATTCTCGAACACCACCGGAACCGCGACGTTGACCTTGGCATCCTTGGTGATGCGCAGGAAGTCGGCGTGGATCGGACGATCCTTGACCGGGTGGAAAGCGACGTCCTTCGGCAGGGTACGCACCTGCTTGCCATCGACTTCGATCATCACGACCGAGTTCATGAAGTGACCCGTCATCAGCTGCTTCATCAGCAGCTTTTCTTCGACGTGGATCATCAGGGGTTCTTCTTTGCCGCCATAGACGACGGCGGGGACGCGACCATTACGACGCAGGTCACGCGAGGCTCCCTTGCCTCCGCGTTCGCGCGTCTCGGCCGACAGCACCAGCTGTTCGCTCATAATTTTTCTCCGAAACATTTTGCACAGTTCCGCCACGCCTCCAGGGATGACCATGGACGGAAGCGGCGGCGCTTAGCGGGGAAGGCGCAGAAATGCAAGCGCGGCGGAGCCTATTGTACCCGCGTCACCTTATAGCCTTTCGCCGTCAGCAGCGCGGGCAGCCCGTCGGCGCCGACCAGATGCCCCGCGCCGACCGCGACGAGCACCACGCCGGGCTTGTCCATCCGCGTCGCCGTCCAGGCGCTCCAGCGGCGATTGCGGTCGGTGATGATCGCGCGCCGCGCGGCGGGCACGGCGTCGACATCCTCGTTGATCATCGTCTCCAGCGCCTTCACATCGCCGCGCGACCAGGCCGCGGTCAGCGTCTCGACATCGGCGACGGCCCCGCCTGCTCCCGCTGCGGCCCTGGTCAGCAAGGTCCGCTGCGTCGCGGGATCGAGCGTTTCGAACAGCATCAATTGCTCGCGCGCGCCTTCGAGCCCGCCGATCGGCTTGCCCGCGTCGCTGAACCGCGCGGTCAGCCCGGTCTCGACGCCGTTGGAGGGGAGCAGCCGGGCGTTTTGCGCGACGCGCTGCCCCATCACCACCATTACCGCCCAGTCGTCGAGCGCGTCGCCGCCGAAGCTCTGGCCGGCGCCGCTCGCCTCGAGCGTGCGATAGGCGGCGAGCGCGTCGGCGGGCAGGCGCTTGTCCATCGCCAGCGGGGCGGTGCGCGGCGCGAGGCGCTGGAATTCGGCGCCCACCGCCGCCAATTGCTCGGGCGACAGTTCGAGCACCAGCTCGTCGGCCGATGCGATCGCCTTGGCGACCTGTCCGCCGTCCCAGCCGGTCCCCGCGGGCAGCGCGTGCATCGTGCCGAGCAGGTAGATCCGGGTGTCGTCATCCTCGACCAGCCACATCGCGGGGCGCACTTCGAGCGTGACCTCGGGCGCGCCGCACGACGCGAGCAGGCACGCGAACAGGGCCGCCGCGATGCGGCGACCCTGCGTTGGCAACGGGCGATATCGACCGATCAATAGTCGACCCGCGTTGCGGTCAGCCCGCGCGCCTTCAGATAATCCTGCACGCTCTTGTCGCCCGCAAGGTGGCCGGCGCCGACCGCGACGAAGACCGTGCCAGGCTGCTCCATCCGCGCCTTGATCGCATCGGCCCAACGCGCGTTGCGATCCCACAGCAAGGTCTTGGCGAGATCGGGGGTGGCCTCCATGCTCTCGTTCATCGACTGGGCGAGCGCTTCGGGATCGCCTTTCGCCCATTGGCCGACCATCTTGTCGAGCATCGGGCCGAGCGTGTCGATGTCGCGGACGACGGCGTTGAGGAAGGCGACCTGCGACTTTTCGGGCAGCGTGTCGAAGAAGCCGAGCTGTTCCTCGAGCGTCTCGAAGCCCGCGATCGGCTTGCCCGCGGCCTTGGCGGCGGCGGTGAGCTGTTTTTCCGCGCCCTGTTCGGGATCATAGCCGAGCTTGGTCAGCGGCAGCACCGACAGCGTCATCGCCGGGAACCAGGGTTCGAAATTGTCGAAGGCGTTGGCGGGCAGCCCGAGGTTGGTCATTGCCGCCTGATAGGCCTTCAGTTCCTCGGCGCTGAGCCGCGAGGGCAAGGTCTTGCCGGTCGTGTCCATCGCCAGCGGCATCATCGTCTTGGCGACGGCGGACTGGTCCTCGGGCATCACCAGTTCGAGCATCAGCTGATCGGACTTGTCGAACGCGTCCTTCACCGCCTCGTCGAACCAGCTGAGGCCGGGTTTCAGGACGTGCACCGATCCGAAGAGATAGATGGTCGTGTCGTCGTCCTTGACCACCCACAGCGCGGGATCGGCATCGACCGTCGCGGCGGCGGGGGCAGGGGCGCTGATCGGGGCCGGCTCGGCGGCGTGCGCGACGCTGCCGCCCGGGATGATCGCGCACTGGGCGAAGGGGATCACCGCGCAGGTGGCGGCGAGTGTCTTGAGCCATTTTTTCATGGGATTAGCCTTTCGAACGAGATGTGTAGGGGAGAGGAAGCAAAAGCGCGAGGGCGCGGGTCAGCGATATTTGAGCCAGAGCCAGACGACGCCGTTGACGATAAGCGAGGCGACGAACAGCAGCATCGTGTCGGCGGGCGGGGCGAGGCTGGCGCGATGCAGCACCCACCACACGGGCGCCGCGAACATGATGACATACCAGCCCGCGGTGCATGCCCACAGCCAGGCGCGTTCCTCATGATCGTCGATCGAGCGATGGTAGATCGCCATCGATACGACCATGCCGACGAGCCACAGGATCGAGGCACCGATCGCGAAATTGGCGGTCAGCGGTCCGTTGGCGACGAGCGCGAGCCCTGCGGTGGTGGTGCCGGGCTGGTCGACCTGCAGCCAGGCGCCCAATATGCCCCCGAGCACCGCCGCGATGCCGAGCGCGGTCCAGTAGCGCTTGCGCCGCGGCGACATCGGGCGCCGGGTCTGTTTTGTCTGGCCGCTATCCGTCATTGCCATTTCCTTCGGAACCATCGTCAAAAATTTCCTCGATCGGCATGTCGAACAGCCGGGCGAGTTTGAAGGCGAGCGGTAGCGACGGGTCATATTTGCCCGTCTCGATCGCATTCACCGCCTGCCGCGACACATCGAGCCGGTCGGCCAGTTCGGCCTGGCTCCAGTTGCGCATCGCGCGCAGCACTTTGAGTTTGTTGTTCATTGGCGCCTCGCCAGCTTCGTCGTCGCGCCGGTCATAGCCGGATTTCGATCGACGGGAAGGCCCGGATGCACACCGCGCGCGGCTGACCAAGGGCCTGGCCAAGAGACTGGAGCACCCGCGCCGCGGCGGGCGCTCCAGCTCAGGTCGCCGGCCGACACCGGGGAGCATCGGCCGAAACGAAAGGACGAAACCGGGCGCATCGTCCTCAACGCGCCGTGCGAACCATCAGCAGTGCGAGCTGGGTGCCGCCTTCGGCGCGGGCGATGGCGCGGTCGGCCTGCGGCTTGGCGCTCGCCATCACGTCGGCGATGCACTGCGACTGGCGGGTCATCGCGGCGACGCCGCGTTCGCCGGTGACGCACAGGTCGCGCGCGGCGCTCTTGACGCGGATTTCGAGGCGCTGCTGGCCTTGCGCGGTGGAAAGGTCGAGGTCGGCGATGCGTACTTCGGCGGTCGGCGCTTCGGCGGCGAACGCGGGAACGGCGGCGGTGAGCGAAAGGGCGAGGATCAGGGTGCGGGTCATCATGTCTATTCTCCTTGGTGTTTGTCGGTGTTGGTCAGTCTCACCTGTCTTTGTGTCAGGTGTTGTTGACTATATGTCGCGATTCGCTGACTATGTCAACAACACCTGACAAAAAGTTTTGCGAAGCTGACAAGGGACGCAGTTTCACGAGGGTCCGGAGGGCGCGGAGCCTTGACCCTCGCGCGCCGCTGCGCCAAGGGCGGCGGCAATTGTTGCACCTGCGAAAGATGGCGAAAAATGGCCGACGCGGCGGAAAAGGCCCCCCTCAGCTTTCAGGACATGATCCTGACGCTGCATGAATATTGGGCGGCGCGCGGCTGCGCGATCCTGCAGCCCTATGACATGCGCGTGGGGGCGGGCACATTCCACCCCGCGACGACGTTGCGCAGCCTGGGTCCCGAGCCGTGGAACGTCGCCTATGTCCAGCCGAGCCGCCGCCCGACCGACGGCCGCTATGGCGAGAATCCGAACCGCCTCCAGCATTATTACCAGTATCAGGTGATCCTGAAGCCGTCGCCCGCCGACCTGCAGGAACAATATCTGGGCTCGCTCGCCGCGATCGGCATCGACCCGCTGCTCCACGACATCCGCTTCGTCGAGGACGATTGGGAATCGCCCACCTTGGGCGCGTGGGGGCTGGGCTGGGAAGTCTGGTGCGACGGGATGGAAGTCACCCAGTTCACCTATTTCCAGCAGATGGGCGGTTTCGACTGTAAGCCCGTCGCAGGCGAGCTGACCTACGGGCTCGAACGCCTTGCCATGTATATCCAGAATGTCGACAATGTGTACGACCTGCGCTTCTCCGACGCGGTCGGCGATGTTGCGGCGGTGAGCTATGGCGACGTGTTCCTCGAGAATGAACGTCAGTTCTCGAAATGGAATTTCGAGGTCGCCGACACCGACAGCCTGTTTGCCGGGTTCAAGGCGGCCGAAGCCGAGTGCCAGCGTGCGATCGCGGCGAATGTGCCGCTCGCGGCCTATGACCAGGCGATCGAGGCGAGCCATCTCTTCAACCTGCTCCAGGCGCGCGGCGTGATCAGCGTGCAGGAACGCGCCAATTACATGGCGCGCGTCCGCGACCTCGCAAAAGGAAGCTGCAAGGCGTGGATCGACAGCCAGTCCGAGCGCTGGACCGCAAAATATCCGGGGTGGACGCTGTGACCGACTTTCTTCTTGAACTGCGCAGCGAGGAAATCCCGGCGCGGATGCAGGCCGGCGCGCGCGCCGAGCTCGAAAAACTGTTTCGCGCGCAACTGAGCGCTGCGGGCCTTGAAGCGGGTGACCTCACCATCTGGTCGACGCCGCGCCGGCTGGCGCTGATTGCCAAGGGGCTGCCGGAGGCGACCGCCGCCGTCAGCGAAGAACTCAAGGGCCCGCGCAGCAGCGCGCCGCCGCAAGCGCTCGAAGGTTTCCTCCGCAAGACCGGGCTGACGCAGGATCAGCTCGAAGACCGCGACGGCGTGTATTTTGCGGTGATCGACAAGCCCGGCCGCGCGACCGCCGAGGTGCTGGCCGAGGCGATCCCGGCGATCGTCCGCGGCTTTGCGTGGCCCAAGTCGATGCGCTGGGGCAAGGCGAGCGCGAGCAGCGAAAGCCTGCGCTGGGTGCGCCCGCTGTCGGGCATCGTCGCGATTTTCGGCGAAGAGCTGGTCCCGTGCGAAGTCAGCGGCATTGCGGCGGGTTTCGCGACGCGCGGTCACCGGTTCCACTGCCCGGGCGAGATCACGATCGGTTCGGCATCGGACTATGCCGAGAAGTTGCGCGCGTGCCACGTCATCGTCGACCATGAGGAGCGGCAGGCGATCGTCCGCGACGGCGCCGCCAAGGCCGCGGCGGACGCCGGGCTGACGCTGGTCGCCGATGAAGGTCTGGTGATCGAGAATGCCGGCCTCACCGAATGGCCGGTGCCCTTGCTCGGCCGCTTCGACGAGGCGTTTCTGGAGGTGCCGCCCGAGGTCATCCAGCTCACCGCGCGGGTGAACCAGAAATATTTCGTCGTGAACGGGGCGGACGGGAAGCTGGCGAACGGCTTCGTGTGCACCGCGAATATCGACGCGAAGGACGGCGGCGCGGAGATCGTCGCGGGCAACCGCAAGGTGCTCGCGGCGCGACTGTCCGACGCGCGCTTCTTCTGGGAACAGGATCAGAAGAAGACGCTCGCGCAACATGCCGAGAAGCTGGCGAACATCACCTTCCACGAAAAGCTGGGCACCGTCGCCGACAAGGTCGAACGCGTCGCGAAGCTCGCCGAATGGCTGGCGAGCGAAGGCATCGTCCCGAACTGCGACCCAGCACTCGCGCGGCAGGCGGCCGAGCTGGCAAAGGCCGATCTCGTCACCGAAATGGTCGGCGAATTCCCCGAATTGCAGGGCCTGATGGGCGGCTATTATGCCCGCGCCGAAGGCCTGCCCGATGCGATCGCCGACGCGATCCGCGATCATTACAAGCCGGTCGGGCAGGGCGATGACGTGCCGACGGCACCGGTGGCGGTGGCTGTCGCGTTGGCGGACAAGCTGGATACGCTCCGTAGCTTCTTCGCGATCAACGAAAAACCGACGGGTTCCAAGGACCCCTTCGCGCTGCGCCGTGCTGCGCTTGGAGTTATCCGCACGCTGACGGAGAATGGTTTGCGTTTCGCCGTTGCAGAGGGGGATCTGCTCGACTTCTTCGCCGACCGCCTCAAGGTCCAGCAGCGCGAGGCCGGTGTCCGTCACGACCTGATCGACGCGGTGTTTGTGCTCGGCGGCGAGGATGATCTCGTTCGGTTGCTCGCGCGCGTGAAGGCGCTCCAGGCCTTCATGGCGACCGAGGACGGCACCAACCTGCTTGCGGGCTACAAGCGCGCGGCGAATATCCTGAAGCAGGCGGGCGAGGTGAGCGGTACGGCCGCCGCGACGCCGCCGACCGATGCCGACGCCGCGCTGCTCGCCGCGCTCGATGTCGCAGAGCCCGCAGCCTCCGCTGCGGTCGCCGAAGAACGCTTCACCGAGGCCATGGCTGCGCTCGCGTCGCTGCGCGCGCCGATCGACGCCTTTTTCGAGGGCGTGATGGTCAACGATCCAGACGAAGCGGTCCGCGCCTATCGTCTCGGCCTGCTCGCGCGCTTTACCGGCGCGGTGCACGGGGTCGCCGATTTCTCGAAGATCGAGGGCTGACCTTACGGCCCCTTTGAACGAACGAAGCAAAACTGAATCGACCAAGTTCGATCGCATACCTATCCAGCCGCAACCTCCTCCCCGGGGCAGCAGGAGCATGACATGACGAAGATGGTGCATTTGTTCGGCGGCGCGGCCACGACGGCCGAGCGTTCGAAGGAATTGCTGGGCGGCAAGGGATCGAACCTTGCCGAAATGGCCTCGATCGGCCTGCCGGTTCCGCCGGGCTTTACGATCACCACCGACGTCTGCACCGCTTATTACGCCAATGGCGAACAATTCCCGGCCGGGCTGGTCGAGGATGTCGCGGCGGGCATCGCGCATATCGAGGGCATCACCGGCAAGAAGTTCGGCGATGCGGCCGATCCGCTGCTCGTCTCGGTCCGCTCGGGCGCGCGCGTATCGATGCCCGGCATGATGGACACGGTGCTCAACCTCGGGCTCAACGACCGCACCGTCGTCGGCCTTTCCGAAGCGTCGGGCGACCCGCGCTTCGCGTGGGACAGCTATCGCCGCTTCGTCCAGATGTACGCCGACGTCGTCATGGGCCTCGACCATGCCGAGTTCGAGGAAGCGCTGGAAATCGCCAAGGAAGACAAGGGCTTTTATCTCGATACCGAGATGTCGGCCGAGGATTGGCAGGCGCTGGTCAAGGAATATCAGGCGATCGTCGAGCGCGAGACCGGCGCGCCGTTTCCGCAGGAACCGAACGACCAGCTTTGGGGCGCGGTCGGCGCGGTGTTCGCGAGCTGGGAAAGCGACCGCGCGAAAGTCTATCGCCGGCTGAACTCGATCCCCGGCGAATGGGGCACCGCAGTCAATGTGCAGGCGATGGTGTTCGGCAATATGGGCGACACGTCGGCGACGGGCGTGGCGTTCACGCGCGATCCTGCGACCGGCGAGCGCGCCTGGTATGGCGAATGGCTGATCAATGCGCAGGGCGAGGACGTCGTCGCCGGCATCCGCACGCCGCAGTACCTGACCCTCGCCGCGCGCGAGAAGGCGGGCGCCAAGCCGCTGTCGATGGAAGAGGCGATGCCCGAAACCTTCGGCGAGCTCGGCCGCGTCTTCGACACGCTCGAGACCCATTATCGCGACATGCAGGACATCGAGTTCACCGTCGAACGCGGGACTTTGTGGATGCTCCAGACGCGTTCGGGCAAGCGCACCGCCAAGGCGGCGCTGCGCATCGCGGTCGAAATGGCGGCCGAAGGGCTGATCTCGGAGGAAGAAGCGGTCGGCCGCGTCGATCCGGGCGCGCTCGACCAGCTGCTCCACCCGACGCTCGACCCGAAGGCACCGCGCGACGTGCTGACCAAGGGGCTGCCCGCCAGCCCCGGCGCGGCATCGGGCAAGATCATGTTCGACGCCGACAGCGCCGAAAAGGCTGCGGGCATGGGCGAGGCGGTGATCCTCGTTCGCGTCGAAACGTCGCCGGAAGATATCCACGGCATGCACGCCGCCAAGGGCATCCTCACGGCACGCGGCGGGATGACCAGCCACGCGGCGGTCGTCGCGCGCGGCATGGGGCGCCCTTGCGTCTCGGGCGCGGGCGGGCTGTCGATCGACGGGCAGGCGCGCGTGCTGCGCGTCGGCGGACGTGAACTGCGCGAGGGCGACATCCTCACCCTCGACGGATCGACCGGCGAAGTGATGGCGGGCGAGGTTCCGACCTTGCTGCCCGAACTGGTCGGCGATTTCGGCACCTTGATGGTGTGGGCCGACGAGGTCCGCCGGATGAAGGTGCGCGCCAACGCCGAAACCCCGCAGGACGCGCAGGTCGCGCGCGATTTCGGTGCCGAGGGCATCGGGCTGTGCCGCACCGAGCATATGTTCTTCGACGCCGCGCGCATCACCGCGGTGCGCGAGATGATCCTTGCCGAGAATGAAGCGGGCCGCCGCGTCGCGCTTGCCAAATTGCTCCCCGAACAGCGCGGCGACTTTGCCGGAATTTTCCAGGTGATGGCGGGGCTGCCGGTG
>NZ_LYVN01000140.1 GCF_001990265.1 Sphingopyxis sp. KK2 | reverse complement strand
ACAGGCTCGCCTCGGCGACCAGCAGCACGCGCCGCCCGCCAAGCCGCCACGCGCTCGCCAGCTTGCGCCGCGCCAGGGCGATCCTCCCGGTCATCTGCCCAGGTCGACGAAGAGGAAACCGGCCGCATTGAGCCGGATCAGCAATTGTTCGAGTTCGCGCCGCGCGCCATCGTCCAGCCCCATGGCCAATGCGTCGAACGGGACGTCGCGGTCGCTCGACAGTCGTCCGACCGCCGCGCCCACCGCCGTGCTGCACGGGAATAACCGCCCCCCGGCCTCGATCCCATGGTCGCCGCTCACCGCGTCATGCACCGCGGCGAAACCACGCTTGCTCGCGGGGCGCAGCCGGCTGCCGCCGCCGATCCGCGCCATCTTGCCCGCCGCGAAATGCGGCAGGGTGAAGACCGGGCGCGCGGACCGCTCGGCGCGCTGCTCGGCCAGAAAGGCTTCGGGGGGATGCGCGGCGTGCAGCGCCGCCATGGCGTCGCCCAGTTCGCGCCAAAAACCGGCGCTCGCCTCGGCACCGTTCGCCGCCGGCCAGTCGCGGCGGAACAACGGCTCGGCGACCGCCTTGTCGACCAGCCAGCGCAGATAATCCTGCCCTGTCGGCGGCGACAGCGCGATCGTCAGGTGCAGGCTCGGTTCCTCGACCGGGGTCGCGACATGCCACCAGCCGCGCGGGATATAGAGGATCGCGCCCTCTTCCACTATCGCGTCAAAGACCGGGACGTCGTCCGCGCCGGGCGGCGGCACGATCTCGCCGCGCGCCGGATGGTCGCGCGTCGGGCGCTCGACGCGCCAATGCTTGCGCCCCGCGACCTGCAGGATGATGACGTCATGATGGTCCCAATGCAGGTCGAAACCATGGTCGGCACGCCAGCCGGCGTAAAGATTGACGTTGCATCGCGCGCCGAGCGCCTCGACCATCCGGTCGGCCAGCGCGCCGATGCGCGGCACCATCTCGTCGACGAAGCTCAGCACCATCGTCGCGCCCTGCGCCAGTTGCGCGGTGACCGCGCCGGCGTCGATGCGACGGTTCGGCCCCGACATATCGATGAAATTGTCGGCGGCGACCGTCTTCCCCGTCTTCACCAGTTGCAGGCGCGGCGGCTCGATCCGCTGCGTCGCCAATATATGGTTGATCTCGTCCCAGCCGATCAGCGCGGCAAAACGTCCCGCCCGCCCGGGCCAGGCACGAAATTCGCGGTTCCAGTATCGCGCGACGAATTCCTCGACGCTCAGCGGCGCGACCAGCGCGGCGAACGACGGCACCGCCGCTTCGCCGCCGGTCATCGTCCCCTGATCCTGATCCGCCATCCAAAACACTCCCCCGCAACGCGCCGACCTTAGCCAGCGTGGGACAAAGGTTCAATGCGGCCCGGCCGGGCGAAGCATCTGGGCGCCAAAGCGAAAAAGGGGGCGACTTTACCCTTGTCGCGAGGCGCAACGCACGCCAGAACGACCCGGCAATTGCGGGGGCATTTTCTACTTCCATGGCCGTCATCGTCACCAAGCCTGCCAATGTCCGCGACCTCGGCCCCGTCGATGCATCGGCGCTGATCGCGCGCGTCGCGGCGATTTCGGATCGCACCTGGGGGCAGGAAGACGCGCGCAAGGAAAATGACTTCGAGGTTTTCCACCACACGCGCCACATCATCTTCCGCTTCACCCCGGGCAATCGCCAGCCCGAGGATTTTTACGATACCCCGGCGTGGACGGTCTGGCGCCCGCTGCTCCAGCCGATCATGGACGCCGCGATCCGCCCCTATGGCTTCGCCGATCCCGCCTTTCCGAAAGCGATGCTCGCGCGGCTCCAGGCGGGGCACAAGATCGACCTCCACCGCGACGGCGCCGGGTCGAACCTGCGCACGCACAAGATCCACGTGCCGCTCGTCACCAACCCGGGCGCCTTTTTCCTCAGCGGCCCGAACCGCCACCATCTCGCGCCCGGCCATGCGTGGGAGGTCAATAATATCGCCTCGCACGGCGGGGTGAACGAGGGCGACGCCGACCGCATCCATTTCATCTTCGAAGTGTTCGACCGCGCCGCCGACCCGGCGCCGGGGGCCGGGGCCGAAACCGCGACCAGCGCATGACCGACGGCTATTATTACCGCCACTACGGGTTGGCGCTGCGGTCCGACCTCGCGCTGCCGCACCTCCTGCCGGGCGATCCCGCCGCGCCGGTCGACATCGACATCCGGCTGGGGCCGATCGCCGACGACCGGCTGGCCGAGGCGATGCATTTCCGCAACTGGCGCGCCGAACCGGGCGAGATCCTGTTCCATGCCTTC
This sequence comes from Sphingopyxis sp. KK2, assembly GCF_001990265.1. Classification (GTDB taxonomy): domain Bacteria; phylum Pseudomonadota; class Alphaproteobacteria; order Sphingomonadales; family Sphingomonadaceae; genus Sphingopyxis. The sequence continues at coordinate 7,885 of NZ_LYVN01000140.1, read as the reverse complement.
GGCATCGGCCGCCTGCTGATCGCGGGCGGCACCACGATCACCGTCGACCGCGAGGGCGCGGCGACCGACGCCGCGCTCGTCTCGATCATCCTCGGCACCGGCATGTCGGCGCTGCTGATGCAGCGGCATATCCTGCCGATGCACGCCTGTTCGATCGCCGGCGACGACGGCGCGATCCTCGTCATCGGGCGCTCGGGCGCGGGCAAGTCGACCTTGCTCGGCGGGTTGATGGCGGCGGGCTGCACGATGCTCGCCGACGACGTCACCGGGGTCATAGTCGATGCCGGCGGCGCGACCGCGATCCCGGCTTTTCCCGCGATGCGGCTGTGGACCGACAGCCTGTCGCTGCTCGACCGCGACGACGAGGACAAGGTCCAGGTCCGCGAGGATATCGAGAAATATTATATCGGGGTCGACCGCTTCCGCGCCGAACCGATGCCGGTGCGCGCGGTCGTGCTGCTCCAGGCGCATGGCGGCGGCGACGTCACGACGCGCGAGGTGCCGATGGGCAACCGGGTCGAGGCGCTCGCGCGCTATGTCCACCGCAAGAAGTTCCTCCGCGGCCTCGGCCTCCAGCCCTGGGGGTTCGACGCCGTCGTGCGCCTCGCCCAGTCGGTCGAGATGGTCGCGATCGGGCGCCCCGCGATCGGCGCCACCCCGGCGATGATGGCAGGCGCCGTGATCGATCATTTCGGCCTCGCCTCAGCGCTTCAGCCGGCGCGATAGCGCGCCATGCCCGGCTCGATCGTCTGGCTCGCCTCCTATCCCAAGTCGGGCAACACCTGGCTGCGCGCGATGCTCACCCATTTGCTCGCCGAACCGGGCGAGGATTTCAGCGTCAACGCGCTCGCCGGGACGCCCGAGGGCGGCGACCGCCACGCGCTCGACGACGCCTGCGCCATCTCCTCGGCCGAGATGAAGCCCGCCGAACTCCTGCCCTATCGCGCCCTGCTCCACCGCCAGATGGCGGATGAGAAGGCCGCCCCCTTTTTCGTCAAGACGCACGACCAATATGCGTGCGGCGCGGACGGCACCGCGCTCTTCCCGGCCGATGCCAGCCGCGCCGCCATCTACCTCGTGCGCAATCCGCTCGACGTCGTGCTGTCCTTCGCGCACCACAGCCAGCATCCCGTGGACACGATGATCGCGCGCATGGCCGACCCCGGCACGATGCTCAACCTGTGGCCCGACCGGATCAGCGACTTCCTGCCCGTCCATCTCGGGCATTGGAGCGACCATGTCGCGGGCTGGACGCAGCAGCGGGCGATCCCGCTCTGCCTGCTGCGCTACGAGGATATGATCGCCGATCCCGCCGCTGCGCTCGCACGCGTCGCCGCCACCGCCGGGATCGCGGCGAGCCCCGGCCAGATCGCCGCCGCGGTCGCCGCGAGCAGCTTCGAGCGGCTGCGCGAGCACGAGGCGGCCGAGGGTTTTTCGGAAAAGCCGCCCAACATGCCCAATTTCTTCCGCGCCGGCCGCGCCGGCGACTGGCGCGCCGCGCTGACCGGTGATCAGGTGGCGCGCATCACGGCCGATCATCGGGATCGGATGGCCGCGCTCGATTATCTGCCCGCCTCAATGACTTGACGCATGGCAGCCGTGCTCGCTATCGCAATCGAGGGATTTTAGGGGGGTAGGATATGACAGCCGCGATTACCGGCAACAGCTTGATCACGCGCAATCCGTCGATCCTGTTCAACGACTTCGACGACGGGCTGATGATGATGGACATCGACAGCGGCAATTATTTCGACGTCGATTCTGTCGGGGGACGGATCTGGGCTTTGCTCGAATCGCCCGCGACGCTCGACACCATCTGCGAATCGCTGGTCGCGGAATATGCCGTCGACGCCGATGTCTGCCGCAGCGAAACCATTGGATTCATCGAAGAACTTGCGGGCAAGGGACTCGTCACGCTGCAAACCGCCTAAGTCATTGGTTGACGGCCCGTTTACCTTGACTGACAGGGTGTTTTGTCACATCCTGTTACCGTAAATCGCCCGCCGGAAAACAGCATCCGCAGGCGATTGGTGGGACCAGAATCCGAATAAGAGGGGTTTAAATGACCAAGACCGTTGAAAACAACGCGCCGCGCAAGAATTGGAAAAAGCCGGAACTTCGCTCGGCCGTGCCGGCCGCCCATACCCGTGGCGGCGCCGGCGGCTTCCAGCCCAACCCGCCCCTCGACGATATTTTCTACGACGCATCCTGATCCGCTTCACGCGTTGAAAGATGAAAGACTGATTTGGCCCCGCCTCGCGGGGCCAAACTGTTTTTATGTGACCGTGCGCGCGATCCGCATGCCATCGTCTCGCGCTTGACGCCGCCCGGCGGTGGCGGCACGACCGACGTCCACGCATCCGCGTCCTGAGGGGATCCCATACCGGCCGTGCATCGCTTTTCCGCTATCATTCATCGCACCGACTTCGCCGATCCGTCCGGCGGCGACAAAGCCGCGACCCTCGCCGCGCTCGGTCCGGACGCGGTCGCCGACCGCCTCGCCTCCGCGACCTTCGGCGCGCTTGCCACCGCAACCCGTCTGCCCGCTGCCGCCGCCCTCCATGTCGAACCGGACCTGATCGTCGTCGCCGATGCGCGGATCGACGGCCAGGGCGAATTGCGCGCCGCGCTCGGCGACCTCGCGCCGCCCGCGGGTGCGCCCGCCGCCGCGCTCATTGCCGCTGCCTGGCGCCGCTGGGGCGCCGACTGCCCGCTCCACCTCTATGGCGATTATGCCTTTGTATTGCACGAACCGGCCAGCGGCACCGGCTTCGTCGCGCGCGACCATGTCGGCGCCCGCCCTATCTTCTACGCGCTGACCGACGACCGCCTCGCCGCAGCGAGCGACCCCGCTGCGCTGCTCGCGCTCCCCGGCGTGCCCGACGACCTCGACGATGATTTCGTCGCCTCGATCCTCATCCACCGTAAGTTCGAACCGATGGACCGCAGCTTTCACCGCGCCGTCCGCCGCCTCGAGGCCGGGCACCGCCTGCATCTCGCGAACGGCAAGGCGCGCCTCGATCGCTGGTGGAATCCCGAGGCGATCAAGGTCGACGCGCGCGCCGACGACGCCGCGACCATCGCGCGCTACCGCGCCCTCGTCGACCAGGCGGTCGCTGACCGCATCGCCGACGCCTCGCATTTCGCGGTGCATCTCAGCGGCGGGCTCGACAGCTCGCTCATCGCCGCAGTCGCGACCCCGATGCTGCGCGAGCGCGGCCTCGCCGATCCGCCGGGCTACAGCTGGCACCTCGTCGACCCCGACGCCGATCCCGACACCGAACCGGGCTGGAGCGAGGCGATCCGCGCCCGGCTCGACCTCCAACTCTTCGCCCCCACGCTCTCGACCGACGAGATGGCGGCGCTGTTCGCGCAGGACTGGACGCGCGGTCCCGACATCCGCAACCTGTTCCACGAATCGGCGATCCAGCGCGACGCCGCGCGCCGCGGCGCCGAAGTCATCCTGTCGGGCTGGGGCGGCGACGAGGCCGCGTCCTTCAACGGCCGCGGCTACCACCCCTGGCTCTTCGCCACCGGCCGCTGGGTCACGCTCTATCGCGACGCCGGGCGCCCCGGGGTCCGGGCAGGGCTGCGCACCATCTATCATGCCGCACGCCGCACCGTCCGCACCTTCCGCCCGCAAATGCCGATGCGCTGGCGCCGGCTTTCGGGGCACAGTCTGGTCGACCCCGATTTCTTCCGCCGCACGCGCCTGCTCCCGATAAAGACGATCCGCGAATTCGGCGTCCGTCGCACCCAGCACGCCCTGCTCCGCTACAGCTCGACGACCGGGCGGCTCGAGGATTGGGCGATCAGCGGTGCGACCCACGGCATCGACTATCGTTTTCCCTTGCTCGACCGCCGCCTGATCGAATTCATCTATACGCTGCCGCCGCGGATGTTCCGCCGCGGCGCGATGCGGCGCTGGCTGATCAAGCAGGCCTGCGACGGGCTGCTCCCCGACGTCGTCCGCCTCAACAACAGCAAGACCGAACCGCTGCGCGTCGCCTGGATCGAACAGGCGCTCGGCGAGACGATGGTGCTGATCGGCGAGCGCATCCTCGCCGGCGACCCCGCGCCCGACCGCGCGCGCTACATCGACATGGCGCGGCTTCGCAAACGCGTCGAGCGCGCGCGGCGCACCGGCTCGGGCCGCGACCCCGCGCTGCGCCTCGCGCTCCAGTTCCTCGACAAGCCATGATCCTGTCGTTCAGCCGCAGCTTCGCCTTCATCGCGATTCCGAAGACCGCCGGCCACGCGCTGCGCACCGTGCTGCGGCCTCTGCTCGCGGCGAACGACTGGGAACAATGCACCCTGTTCGACAAGCGCTATTTCCCGGTCCGGCCGCTCGCGGCGATCGGCCATGGCCATCTCGCCTTCCTCGACGTCGAGCCCTTCCTGCTCCCCGGCCAGTGGGACCGCCTCACCAGCTTCGCGGTCATACGCTCGCCCTTCGACCGTTTCCTGTCCTTCGCGCGCTTCGCCTGGCGCGGCAGCGACGCGATGGAACGCGACCCGCTCGGCACGATGAAGGCGGCGCTCACCGACCCCGCGCGTGCAGGCCATATCCTGCTCCGCCCGCAGCATGAGTTCGTCTGCGACGAAGCGGGCGCGATCCGTACCAGCCTGCTCCTCCGCCACGAAAATCTCGCGGCAGAGATGGACCGGCTGTCGGCGGCGCTCGGCGCCCCGCTCGCGCCGCTCGAGGCGGTCAATGTCTCGCCCGAAACGCGCGGCGCCGCGCTCGACGCCGAACTCGCCGACCTCATCCGCGCCCGCTATGCGCGCGACTTCGCGCTGTTCGGCTACGACCCGGCGGACGTCGCATGAGCGTCTCCACGCCGATATCCACCCTGGTCACCGTCAGTTCGCCCGATTTCCGCATCGGCACCGAAGTGATGCTGGCGAGCTTCCTCGCCACCAACCCCTGGTTCGCCGGCGACGTCCTCGTGCTCCACAGCCGGCTGACCGACACCGATCAGGCCGCGCTCGCCGCCGCCTTCCCGCGGCTATCGTGCCGCACCGCCAGCCCGCGCCTTGATGCCGCGATCGACAGGCTCACCGCCGCGCACCCGCATCTCGCGAACCGCCGCGACCGGTTCCTCAGCCTCGAAACGCTGCTCCTCGATGCACCCGGCACATTGCTCTTCGCCGACAGCGACCTGCTGTTTCGCGGCGACCTCGCGCCGCTGCTGGCGATCGACGCGCCGCTTGTCGCCGCACCCGACGCCGCGATGCTGCGCGGCAACGTCCGCGACGCCGACACGCTCGCCGAGGTCGCGGCGACCGGCGACCCCCAGGCCAGCTTCAACGCCGGCCTCCTTCTCTACGCGCCCGATCCCGCGCGCGCCGACGCGATGTGGCCGCTGCTCGATCCCGAAAATTGGTCCAAGATCGCCTCGCAGCACACCGACCAGGCGGTGTGGAACCTGTTGCTGCGCGACCGCGTCCATCTCGTCGGCACGACGTGGAACCTGATGATCGGCCACCGCGCGGCGAGCTTCGCGCGCGAACCCGTCGCGCTCGCCGAGGCGCACGTCCTCCACTTCAACGGCGCCGCCAAGCCCTGGCGCCCCGACCGCCACGCCGCCGCGATCGCGCGCGATCCCGAATTTCCTGCTGCCGTCCGCCTCTGGGCCGCGGCGCGCGCCGACTGGCTGCGGACGCGGCCATGATGGTCGGCGGCGAGGGCGCGATCGCGCGCTATCTTTTCCTGCTCGCCCCCAACAACAGCGGCTCGACCTTCCTCGCCGCCGCGCTCGCCGGCTGCGCGCGCGCCTGGTCGCTGCCGCGCGAGGGCCAGCATGTCGCGGGCTTCCACGGCCCCAGCTCGCGCGGCACCGGCACCAGGCTGCTGTGGGCGGCGACCCCGGCCGCGATCGCGGCCTTCCGCGATGCCGGCGCCTATGACTGGGACCGCACGCGCCGCGCTTGGCATTTCCAAGCCCGCGCCGCCCAGGCCGACGCCGATACGCTCGTCGCCGCCGCGCCGCCCTTCCTGCTCATCGCCGATCGTCTCGCCGCCGCCTTCGCCGACGCCGCCTTCCTTCTCATGGTGCGCAATCCCTATGCCGTCGCCGAAGGCATCCTCCGTCGCGGCGCCGCGGCCGGACCGGTCGCCCCCGGCGAGAGCCTCGCGACCACCGCCGCGCGCCACATCGTCGCCGCGCTCGCCGCGCAGCAGGCGAACCGGACGATGCTCGGCAGCCGCGCGACCTTCTTCTCCTATGAGGAGATGTGCCGCACCCCCGCCGCGGTCGCCGGCCGCATCGCCGCGCTCGTCCCGGCCTTTGCCGACCTTGACCTCGGAAGCGCACGCCCGGTCAAGGGCCGGTATCACGAGCCGCTGCGCGACATGAACGCCGACCAGATCGCGCGGCTGGACGCGGCGCAACTCGCTGATCTCAATCATATCTTCGACGACCATCGCGCCTTGCTCGACGGCTTGGGTTACGACAGGATCGGCGCATGACCGGCGCACGCCATCCGCTGTGGATATTCCTCCACGTCCCCAAATGCGGCGGCACGACGCTGAAGGCGCATCTCGAGCGCCATTTCACGATGGACGAACAACTCGTCGAATTTTCCAACTGGGGTCGCCGCTACCGCGAGGAACACGGCCGGCCAGAATTTGAGGATCGCCCGCCCGAGGCGCGCGCGCGCGCCGAAGTCCTCGCCGGGCACCAGCTCGATTACGGCATCCACCGCCTCGTCCCCGGCGATCGCGAGCCGCGCTATTTCACCGTCGTCCGCGACCCCGCCGAACGCTGCGTCTCGCTCTATAATTTCCGCTGGAGCCGCGGCTTCGCCCCCGACGACTTCGACCGATGGTATGACGATTGGTACCGCCTCGAGCAGTCGGACTATATGGTGCGCTTCTTCGCGCAGCGCCTCTATGGCGCCGACCTCCCCGCCGACCCCGATCAGCAGCTCGCGATGGCGCAGCGCCTGATCGGCCTCTGCTGGTTCGCGACCACCACCGATCGCTGGAACGAGGGCCTCGACTTCCTGTCGGCCGCGATGGGCATCCCCGCCGACTGGAACCATTATCGCGCCGCCGGCCAGTCGATCGAGCTCCCCGCCTCGCACCCCTCGCAGGGCGAGGTTCTCGAACGCCGCGTCACGCTCGACGACGGTCTGCGCGCACGCATCCACGCCGACTCGCCCGGCGACGTCCGCCTCGTCGACTGGGTCCGAGCCCGCCGCTGGCCGCTCGCCGATTGACAGCGCCCGCCGCCCGCGCGACAGACGCGGCAGAGGGGAAGAGGCCGAAATGACCGGAAAAATGCTGCGCCCGACATCGTTCGACGTCGCCGAGCGCGCGGGCGTGTCGCAATCGACCGTGTCGCGGGCGCTGCGGGGCAGCCCCGGGGTCAATGCCGAAACCCGCGCCCGCGTCTCGGCCGCCGCGCGCGAGCTCGGCTATGTCGTCGACCGCCACGCCTCCAGCCTGCGCCTGAAAAGCAGCGAGACGATCGCGCTCGTCACCATCTGCCGCCCCGGCGAGGATCGCAGCGCAATCAACCCCTTCTATTTCGCTTTGCTCGGCAGCATTGCCGAAGCGACGTCGGCGCGCCGCTTCAACCTGCTCGTCAGCTTCCAGGAAAGCCCCGCCAATTTCCGCGCCGACTTCGTCGCCTCGGGGCTCGCCGACGCAATGATCGTCATCGGCACCACCAGCAACGATGCCGCCTGGGACTATTTCGCCGACGCGCAGGCCTCGGGGCTCGACTTCGTCTGCTGGGGCAGCCCGGGCGATCCCTTCCACTGGATGCGCAGCGACAATGACGCCGGCGGGCGGATCGCCGCCGACCATCTCGCCGCCGCCGGGCGCCGCCGCCCCGCCTTCATCGGCCCCGCGGACTCGGCGCAGCGCCAGTTTGAC
>NZ_LYVN01000139.1 GCF_001990265.1 Sphingopyxis sp. KK2 | reverse complement strand
ATCGGAATCAGGTCGCCGACCTCGCCCGCCAGTTCGACGACGATCCCCGACACCGGCGATTCCATTTCGACGGTTGCCTTGTCAGTCATCATGTCGGCGAGTTGCGCGTCTTCCTCGACGCGCTCGCCGATCTTCACATGCCAGGCGACGATTTCGGCCTCGGCGATGCCTTCGCCGATGTCGGGCAGGCGGAATGAATAGCGAGCCATGGCGTCAGTCCTTCAAAATCTTGGTGAGCGCGGTCGCGATGCGCACCGGGCCGGGGAAATAGGCCCATTCGAGGCTGTGCGGATAGGGCGTGTCGAAGCCCGTGACGCGTTCGACCGGCGCCTCGAGATGGTAGAAGCAGCGTTCCTGGACGAGCGCGGCAAGTTCGGCGCCGAAGCCCGAGGTGCGCGTCGCTTCGTGGATGATGAGGCAGCGCCCGGTCTTTTTCACCGACGCCTCGATCGCGTCGATGTCGAGCGGCAGCAGCGTGCGCAGGTCGATGATCTCGGCGTCGACGCCCATTTCCTCGACGATCGTCTTGGTGACATGGACCATCGTGCCATAGGCGAGGATGGTGAGCGCCTCGCCTTCGCGCACCGTCGCGGCCTTGCCCAGTTCGATGCGATAATGCCCCTCGGGCACCGCGCTCGCCTCATGCTTCGACCAGGGTTCGACCGGGCGGTCGTAGTAACCGCTGAACGGACCGTTGTAGATGCGCTTGGGCTCGAGGAAGACGACGGGGTCGTTGTCCTCGATCGCCGCGATCAGCAGGCCCTTGGCGTCGTAGGGGTTCGACGGGATCACCGTTTTCACGCCGCAGATATGCGTCATGATGCTTTCGGGCGACTGGCTGTGCGTCTGGCCGCCGAAGATGCCGCCGCCGAAGGGCGTACGCACCGTCATCGGGCAGATATAGTCGTTCGCCGAGCGATAGCGCAGCCGCGCCGCTTCGCTGACGAGCTGGTCGAGCCCCGGATAGATGTAATCGGCGAACTGGATTTCGGGCACCGGGCGCAGCCCATAGGCCCCCATGCCGACCGCGACGCCGATGATGCCGCATTCGTTGATCGGCGTATCGAAAACGCGGGTCTTGCCATGCTTTTTCTGCAAGCCCGCAGTCGCGCGGAACACGCCGCCGAAATAGCCGACGTCCTCGCCCATCACCACGGTGTTGGGGTCGCGCTCGAGCATGACGTCCATGGCGCTGTTGATCGCCTCGATCATGTTCATGGTCTTGGTCTCGGCCATCATTCGGGCTTCCAATTGGGGCCGAACTTGGCCTCTTGCTCGGCGAGCATCTGATCGCATTGTTCCTTGAGATGCCAGGGCATCTCCTCGAATACGTCCTGGAACATCGTCTCGAACGGCTGGTGCATGCCATGACCCAAAATACCGAGCTTTTCTGATTGCTTCTGGGTCGTCTTGACCAGATCGTCGAGTTCGGTGCGCTGCGCTTCGTGCCGCGCCTCGTTCCATTCGCCGAGCGTGACCAGATGCTGTTTCAGCCGCGCGATCGGATCGCCGAACGGCCAGATCGTCGGCTCGTCCGACGGGCGATAGGCGCTCGGATCGTCCGAGGTGCTGTGGCCCTCGCTGCGATAGGTGAAATGCTCGATCAGCGTCGGACCATTGTTGGTGCGTGCGCGATCGGCCGCCCACTGCGTCGCGGCATAGACCGCAAGCGGGTCGTTGCCGTCGATGCGCAGGCCGGCGATGCCGTAACCCACGGCACGCGCGGCAAAGGTCGTGCGCTCGCCGCCGGCAAAGCCTGAAAAGCTCGAGATCGCCCACTGGTTGTTGACGACGTTGAAGATGACCGGCGCGTTATAGACAGTCGCGAAGGTCAGCGCCGAATGGAAGTCGCCCTCGGCCGACGAGCCTTCGCCGCACCACACGGTCGCGATGCGGCTGTCGCCCTTCGACGCCGAGGCCATCGCCCAGCCCACCGCCTGAGGATATTGGGTCGCGAGATTGCCCGAGACGCTGAAAAAGCCATGTTCGGGCGCCGAATACATGATCGGGAGCTGACGCCCGAGCAGATGGTCGCCGCGGTTCGAATAGATCTGGTTCATCATCTGGATCAGCGGATAGTCGCGCGTGATCAAAATGCCCTGCTGGCGATAGCTGGGGAAACACATGTCGGAGCGGTCGAGCGCCATGGTCGAGGCGACCGAAGTGGCCTCCTCGCCGGTACATTTCATATAGAAGCTGGTCTTGCCCTGCCGCTGCGCACGGAACATCCGATCGTCGAAGGCGCGGACGAGCATCATGTAACGGAGCATCGCGCGCAGCCGCTCGGGCGCGATCTTCGGGTCCCAGGGCCCTTTCGCCTGCCCGTCGAAATCGAGCACGCGGACAAGGCCGTAGCACATGTCGCGCATCGCATCGGGCTTGCTGTCCTCGCTGGGACGCGGCGTCGCGCCGACCTCGGGCACCACGATGTCGCCGAAGTCGGGGGTGTCGCCGGGGCGATAACGTGGTTCGGGAATATGGAGCGACAACGGCGGCAAGTTGCTCGCCGGCCGGCTATCCGACTCAGGCATATCTTCTTCCCTTCGGACGCGAATCGAGCGCCTAGTTATATTTCAACGTGACGACATATTATTTCGGTCGCCATAGGAATGCAACGGCGGCCCTCAGACCGCGACAGGCGCGGAAATATGCGCTTGCGGCGCATAATCCTCGACCGCGAAATCCTCGAACCGATAGTCGAAAATGCTCGAAGGCCGGCGAAGGATGCGCAGCTTCGGCGCGCCGCCGGGAATGCGCGACATCTGTTGTTCGACGAGGTCGGCGTGATTGAGGTAAAGATGCACGTCGCCGCCGGTCCACACCAGCTCGTGCGCGCGCAGCCCCGCCTGCTCGGCAACCATGCGCGTCAGCAGCGCCGCTTCGAAGACGTTGAACGCGAACCCGAGCCCGAGATCGCACGAGCGCTGGAAGAGCAGGCACGACAGCCCGCCGTCGCTGCGGACATGGAACTGATAGGTCATATGGCACGGCGGCAGCGCCATGCGATCGAGGTCGGCGACGTTCCAGCCGGTGAAGATATGGCGGCGCGACCCGGGATTATTCTTCAGCGAATCGATCAACGCCGCGATCTGGTTATGTCCCTGCTCCGCCCGGCGAAACAGCCCATCGCCCGCCGATTCGTAGCGCGGCCAGTTGACCCACTGGTGACCATAGACCGGCCCCAGATCGCCCCACTGGGCGGCGAAATTATCGTCGGCGATAATGCGCGCTTCAAAATCCTCGGCGCTGATGCCCTCGCCGCTCGCCTTGCGATATTTTTCGAGCGGCCAGTCGGTCCAGATCTTCACGCCTTGGGCCACCAAAGAACGGATATTGGTGTCGCCGGTGAGGAACCACAGCAATTCGCGCAGCGCGGTCTTCCAATAGACGCGCTTGGTGGTGAGCAGCGGGATCGCATCATCCTTCAGCGAGAATCGCATCGTCTCGCCGAACAAGGAACGCGTTCCAACGCCGGTACGATCGACACGTTCGTCGCCCTCGACCCAGATGCGGCGCATCAGGTCGAGATATTGCAGTTCATAATGGATGGACTCAGGCAAGATTCGCTCCCGGCTTTGGCTCATTGCTAGGCTTCGCGAGGCAAGGCGGCAAGACTCGCCCCCGATCCTCCATTGCGGGCCAATCCCGGCTTGGGCTTGGCGCTATCGCGGCGCACGAGGGCGCGTCATGACACGATACGACCCCATAGAGGCGCCGGGCGCCGAGCCGGCAGCGCCGGGCTTCATGCCGCGCGCCGAAGAAGACGATCTGGCGCGGCTGCTGCTGCGCCCCTGCTTCCCTTCCGACGCCGAGGCCCTGCTGATCGCCGGATTCGACGCCTTCGACCGCCTGCTGTGCCTCGAACGCGCCGACGGCGACCGCAGCGGACGCTGCGTCATTGCGCCGCCCGTCTGGCGCGCGGCGCTCGATGCGAAACCCGCGCAGATCGTGATGGCGCACAATCATCCGTCGGGAATCGGCCGGCCGAGCGACGCCGACCTGGCGATCACCCGCGAATCCGCCCGATTTCTGGCACTGCTCGGCATAACCCTGTCGGACCATCTGATCTTTACCGCTGAAGGACATTTCAGCTTTTGGCGTGCCGGATTGCTCTAACGACCGCAATCATGGCGAATGTGCCGATTGGCGCTTGAAGTTCGCAAGATGCGCGTCTAGGGGACCGCTCTGCCTTCGCGGCGGCCCCAGCGGCCGTTCGCAAAGATCGGTCGGGGAGTAGCTCAGCCTGGTAGAGCACTGTCTTCGGGAGGCAGGGGCCGGAGGTTCGAATCCTCTCTCCCCGACCAGTTTCTTTTGATATCAACACCCCTTGTAACCTGCGGGCGGAACACCTAGATTGGTTCCACGCCGCTATGGTTTTCCCCCTTTCCATCGCGGCGCAGTGTCCCACCGAAAGGTGCGGGCGCGTCCTCCCTGGACCCTGGCCACCTCGTACTTCGGTACGAGGTGGTTTTTTATTGGGCTTTGGTCACTCGGCCGCCTGCGGCAGCGCGGTATCGCCGGGCCAGGCACGCGCCACTTCCCCCAGCAGGTCATGAAACCAGTCGCTTAGCGGTCCCAGCCGGTCATGGTCGGGCGTGCGATCGCGGCGCAGGTACAGGCTGCGGTCGATTTCGATCTGGACCGCATGCACGCCGCGGTCCGGGCGCCCGTGAGTCCGCACGATATGCCCGCCGGCATAGGGCTGGTTGCGCGACACCGGCACGTCGAGCCGCTCGGCCGCCGCGACCACCGTATCCACGAGCCAGCTGTCGGTGGTGTCGCCGAAGCGGTCACCGATGACGATCCGCGCGCCATGCCCCGCCTGTCCCGCGGGAATCGAGGGCATGCTGTGCAGGTCGATCAATATCGCATGGCCATGGCGTTTGCGCGTCCGCTCGAGCGCGTCGGCGAGCGCGTCATGAAATGGACGGTGGAGCGAATCGAGTCGCCACGCGAGCGACGCGCGGTCGATCGGCCTTTTCCATAGCGGCCCGACGTCGGCGAGCCGCGTCGGCACCACGCCCAGCCCGGCGCGTTCCTTGCGTCCCGGTGCGGCAAATTGCGGCCGCAGCGCCGGCGCGACCTCGCCCGGCGCCATCTGCCCCTCACCGCGGTTGCAGTCGGCGACCGCGCGCGCCCAAAGCGCCTGCACCACCGTTGCCCCCGCCTCGCCCGCGCGCGCCGCGATCAGATCCGACCAGCCATCCTCGAGCCGTTCGAGTTCGGGCCGCGTCGCGCGCGCAGCAGCGAGCAATTCGGGCGGGTAGATGCGTCCCGCATGCGCCACCGATACCACTACAGGGATCGCCCCGGCATCGGGACCGATCACCGAAATGGCATCGAGCGATGGAAAGAAGCGCGCCATCGGCAAGGGGTGGCAAAAATCGGTCGGGGAATCCAGCGCGACCTGATTTTGTTAAGTTTGTGGCGCTATGGGACGGTTTCGACGTATAAGGTGTCCGGTGGGCGCCGCCGAGGGACCAGGGGGGCTATTATCCGCATGATTCGCATATTGCTGGCCGAAGATGACGACGTGATGCGCGAGTATCTCGCGCGGGCGCTGACTAGCGCCGGCTATCACGTCACTGCGGTCGACCGCGGGACCGAGGCGGTACCCTATATCGATTCGGGCACCTTCGACCTGCTCTTGTCGGACATCGTCATGCCCGAAATGGACGGGATCGAACTGGCGCAGCACACCGCGAAGGTCGCGCCGCAGACGCAGGTCATGTTCATCACCGGATTCGCCGCAGTTTCACTGCGCGCCGAGGAAAATGTGCCGCAGGCGAAGCTGCTGTCGAAGCCGTTCCACCTCAAGGATCTGGTGCGCGAGGTCGACAATCTTTTCGGCCGCGCCGACCGGTCGCATCAACAATAAGGACGCTTGCCCACGCGAAGGGGTTGCCAAGCCGCGCGAGGGCCTATAGGGGGCGCGTCACCCCAAGGGATGGGCGTGTAGCTCAGTGGTAGAGCACTGTGTTGACATCGCAGGGGTCGCAAGTTCAATCCTTGCCACGCCCACCATTAAAAAGGCCGCCACCCCAACGGGTTGGCGGCCTTTTTACGTTCAGGCCATGCCCTTTGCCAAATCGCCGCGCGACGCGTCGCCGATCTGGCTGCCGCCGTCGCAGTCGAGGATCGTGCCGGTGATATAGGCCGCCGCCGGGCTGCACAGGAACACCGCCGATTCGGCGACCTCCTCGATCTCGCCCCAGCGCTTCATCGCGATGCGGTCGAAATGCGACTGGCGCGTCGCGGCGTCGGGCGCGAGGCGTGCCATGCCCTCGGTCCCCGCGATCGGGCCGGGTGAAATGCCGTTCACGCGCACCTCGGGGCCCCATTCGAGCGCGAGCACGCGGATCAACTGGTTGATCCCCGCCTTTGCCGCACAGGCATGTGCCTGCAGCGCCGAGGCATTGATCGCCTGCCCCGCGGTGATCGCGATCAGCGACGCGCCGGGGCGGTTGAGCAGGTCGTGGCAACCGCGAAAGACGTTGAAGGTGCCGTTGAGATCGATGTCGACCACGGTGCGGAACGCGTTCGCCGACATGCCGAGCACCGGCGCGAGGAAATTGCCCGCGGCGCCCGAAATCACGATGTCCATCGGCCCGAATTTATCGACGACATTTTCCATCACCCCGCGAATCGCGGCATAGTCGCGAACGTCGCCCGACAAGCCGATCGCGTCATGGCCGATTTCGGCGGCGGCGCGCTGCGCCTTTTCGGGATCGCGCCCCGCGACCGCGACTTTGGCGCCGAGTTCGGCAAAGCGTTTCGCGATGCCGAGGTTGATGCCGCTGGTGCCGCCGGCGACGAAGGCGGTCTTGCCCGCCAGCAGATTGTCCCGAAAACTGCTCATGCTCTTCCTTCTCCCTGTCCTGTTCTCCATTCCCGACCGCATGGGGTTGACGGAATGGAATCGGTGGCCTTTTGAAACGCGACAAGACAGCAAGGATCAGACCATGGCAAGCGGCCCCACCTCGCACAGCTTCATCTCGCAGCGGCTGAAGCTTCACTATGCCGATTGGGGCAATGCCGATGCACCCCCACTTTTGCTGGTCCATGGCGGGCGCGACCATTGCCGCAGCTGGGACTGGGTCGCCGAGACATTGCGCGACCGCTACCATGTCATCGCGCCCGACCTGCGCGGTCATGGCGACAGCGCCTGGTCGCCCGACGGCAATTACGAGATGGGCGCCTTCGTCTATGACCTCGCGCAGCTGATCCACCAGCTCGACCTCGCACCCGTCACGATCGTCGCGCATTCGATGGGCGGCAATATCTCGACGCGCTACACCGGCCTTTATCCCGACAAGGTCCGCAAGCTCGTGTCGATCGAAGGCCTCGGCCCCTCCCCCGCGGTGCAGGAAGAGCGCACCAAGACGCCGTTCGACGAACGCATGCGCCAGTGGATCGAGGACAAGCGCCAGGCCGCAGGGCGTCAGCCGAAGCGCTATGCGACGCTCGACGACGCGCTCGCGCGCATGGCGGCGGAAAACAGCTACCTCACCCCCGAACAGGCGCGGCACCTGACCATCCATGGCATCAACCGCAACGAGGACGGCAGCTGGAGCTGGAAGTTCGACAATTATCTCAACATCTGGACGATCTTCGACATGCCGCAGGAGCAGCTGCACGCGCTGTGGGGCCAGATCAGCTGCCCGACCCTGTTACTCTATGGCGCCGACAGCTGGGCCTCGAATCCCGAAAAGGACGGACGCATCCAATATTTCAACAATGCCAAGGTCATCGAGTTCGAAAATGCGGGGCATTGGCTTCATCACGATCAATTTGACCGCTTCTTGGCCGAACTCGACGCATTTCTGTAAGATACTTAACGGCGCCTTTCCGTTTGGGACCGGGTCTGCATAGACAAGGTTCGTCGATTGCGTCATCATCCGCCCCATGCTCGATCCATGGGGGGATGGAAGATGAGACTTTCGATATCCGTGCTTGCCCTGTCGCTGGCGCTCGCGGCCTCGCCCGCCGCCGCGCTGCAAAATGCCGCCGTCCGCGAAATCGCCAACCCGCCCGAGCTCGAGGCCGAGGGCAAGCCGCCGTCGCTGATGCTCACCGCCGAGGCAGCGCCCGCGTCGCCGACCGACAATCGCCTGCTCGACCTGAAGGTCGAGATGATATCGAGCAAGCTTTATAACCCGAATACCGGTCGCGACGACCGGGTGCTGCTGCGCGGCTATACCGGCAAGGGCATGCTGCCCGACACGCCGCTCGTCTCGCCCGAGATCGAGATCAGGCCGGGCGAGACCGTGCGCATCAGCCTCGACAACCAGTTGCCGGCGGACCCGACCTGCCTCGGCCACCCGGCGAACATGAATATCCCGCACTGCTTCAACGGGACCAACCTCCACACGCACGGGCTGTGGGTCAATCCGGCGGGCAATGGCGACAATGTCCTGCTGTCGATCAATCCCGGCGTGTCGTTCCAATATGAATATAATGTGCCGAGCGACCATCCGTCGGGGACCTTCTGGTATCACACCCACCGCCACGGCTCGACCGCGCTCCAGGTGTCGAGCGGCATGGCTGGCGCGCTGATCATCCGCGGCGATCGCATGCCGACCCCGACCGCCAACGGCGACATCGACACATTGCTGAAAGGCATGCCCGAACGCGTGCTGGTGATGCAGCAGATCCAATACGCCTGTTACGACAAGGCAGGCACGATCCAGAAGAACAAGGACGGATCCTATCTGTGCAACCCCGGCGACGTCGGCGAAATCCGCAACATCGACGATTTCGGGCCGGGCAACTGGGGCACGACGGGGCGCTACACCTCGTTCAATGGCGTCGTGATGCCGACCTTTCGCGCGACGCAGGGCGTCGTCGAACGCTGGCGGATGATCCATGGCGGGGTGCGCGACACGATCAAGCTGACCTTTGCCAATCGGCTCGACAACAAGGTGCTGAAACTCGGCGCGACGCCCGCCGAGATCGACAAATTCATCGAGAGCAGCTGCGCCAAGGACAGCCTGCCGATCCAGTTGATTGCCGCCGACGGGCTGACGCTGGCGCAGGGACAGGCGAGCCGCGGCACGGTGTTCCAGCCCGGCTATCGCTTCGACGCGCTCGTCGCCTTTCCCGAGGCCGGGCTATATTGCGTGCTCGACATGCCGAACAGCGAATCGGGCAGCCTCAACCGCGACGCGCTCGGGCGCAAGCTGATGGGCTATGTCGAGGTCGCGAAGGGCACGCCCTTCACCATCAATCCCAAGGCCTATGTCCGCGCCCAGCTGATCGACCGTGCCAGGACGCTGATGCCGGGCAACATGCGCGATGCGGTGGCCGCCTCGCTGACCGACGAAATGAAATTCACCCAGTTCGTCCCGCATCCGACGATCGGGGACGACGAACTGACCGGCACGCAGGAATTGACCTTTCGCATCGATATCAACGGACCGACGCAATTCGAGGTCGGCAACACGCTGAACAGCGCCGACACCCGGCCTTATGATCCGGCCCGCATCGACCGCCAGCTACCGCTCGGCGGGGTCGAGGAATGGACGCTGCAATCGCATTTCGTCAGCCATCCCTTCCACATCCACGTCAATCCGTTCCAGATCGTGTCGATCACCAACCCCAGGGCGAAGAACCCCGACGGCAGCCTGATCGACCTCAGCCTGCCCGGACAGGCCGACATCCCCGACCCGGCCGACGGTCAATATGCGGGACTGCACGGGGTGTGGAAGGACACTTTGTGGATCAAAAGTCTGTTCGCGGCGCCGGGCGAAGCGCCGCCAGGCGACATCTACACGGTCAAGGTCCGCACGCGGTATCAGCGCTACATCGGCGAATATGTGCTCCACTGCCACATTCTCGACCATGAGGACCAGGGGATGATGCAGAATGTCGAAGTGGTGCTGCCGCAGGCGCCGTTCGGCAAGGGCAATCCGGCTGTGATGCACGGCAGCCACTGATCGCGGTTCATCGCCGCCTCAGGCGGTATCGGCTAGGGCGACATCCGCCGGACCGCTCGTCCGGCGCGCAGGGATGCCATGGCCTATTCGGGACGATTGCCGCACCATCAGCGGGGGATTGCCGCCGCCGCGACGCTGCTTGTGGCCGCGCTCGCCGGCTACGGGCTGATTGCAGGGCTCGGGCTTTCGGTGCCGACGCTGGTGCACGAGGCGATCAGCGCGATCGCCCTGCCCGCACCGACGCCGCCTGACCCGCCCGCCACTGCGTCGGAAAAAACCGCCGACAAGCCATTGGGCGCCGCATCGGCCGCCAATCGCGGCCGCGCCGAAGC
>NZ_LYVN01000138.1 GCF_001990265.1 Sphingopyxis sp. KK2 | reverse complement strand
GTCGGGGCTTTCGCCCGCCGCGATCTTGCTGCGCACGTCGTTGCGCATGTCGCCCGCCAGCGGCGCATCGCTGTCGGCGATCGACTGGCCCTGGCAGACGAGGCACCGCAGCGTGTCCATCAGCGCCTTCGCCTTCGCCTCCGCGGCGGGATCGGCGAGCTGCTGATAGGCATAGGGCGCCGGCGGCAGGCGGTCCTGCGCCGTCGCCGGCACCGCCGCGACGAGCGCCAGCAGCGCGATCAGGGCGCCACGCAGCGTCACTTCATCGCCTCCAGCTTGGCGATGATCTCGGGGACCTGCTCCTGCAGGATCACGCCCTGGATCTGCTCGCGGATGATGCCCTTGCCGTCGATCAGGAAGGTTTCGGGCACCCCCGACGATCCGAGCGCGATCTGGACGCTCGACTGCATGTCCGATCCGATGCGGTCGAACGGGTTGCCGACCTCGTTCAGAAACTGCGCGACATCCTCGGGCCGGTCGCGGATCGCGATCCCGTCGATCGGCACCCCCGCGGCCTTCAGCGCCTCGAGCTGCGGCGCCTCGGCGCGGCACGGGATGCACCAGCTCGCAAAGACATTGACCAGCCGCGGCTTGCCGTCGGCGAGCTGGCTGCTCTTCAGCCCCGCAACCCCGGCGGTCGCGGGCGGCAGGTCGAACAGCGGCATCGGCTTGTTGATCCATTGCGACTGGATCAATGTCTCGCCGGGCACGGTCAGCCGATAGATGAAGGCGCCGAACAGCAATCCCATGATCGCCAGCGGCACGAACAGGACCCAACGCGACTTCATTTCCAGCGACCTTCTTCCTTGCGCGCGCGCCGCGCACGCCACAGCGCGAGCAATTGCGCACGCCCCAGCATCGACAGCGCCGCGCCGAACGCGATCAGCCCGCCGCCCAGCCAGATCCACCACACCAGCGGCTTCCACCACAGCCGCAGCTGGTACCGGTCGGCGCGTCCGTCGGCGCCCTGTACCGGCTGGCCCAGCACGACATAAAGCTGCCCGCCCGGCCGCGTCAGCAGCGCGGCTTCGTTGGTTTCGGTCGGCGCGGTGCCCATCAGCCCCGGGAACATCCGCGATTCGGGCTTCATCACATGCGACTTGCCGCCCGACATCGCGACCAAAGTGCCTTCGATCGCGGTATAATTGGGTCCCGCAATCGGCTTCACGCCCTTGAACAGCACGTCGAAATCACCGACGCGCACCGTCTCGCCGGGCGCCGCGGCGACCAGCTTTTCCTTGATGAAGGCGCTCTCTGCACCCATGCCGGCGAGGCACACCGCGACGCCGAAATGCGCGATCACCATGCCCCAGGTCGGCAGCGGCGTGCGGCGCAGGTTGCGGCCCCATAGCGGCGCAAGGCTCGCCACCGCGACCACGCCCGCGACCGCCATGCCGAGCAGCGGCAGGATGCCGACATGGCCGCCAAAGATCACCAGCAGCACCAGCACGATCGCCCCCGCCAGCGCCGCGATCGGCAGGCGCGAACGCAGCTTGCGTCCGTCGTCCTTGCGCCAGGCGAGCAGCGGTCCGGCGACCATGACGAGGCACAGGATCAGCGCCAGCGGCCCCGCGACCTTGTTATAATAGGGCGGACCGACCGAAATCTTCTCGCCCATCGCCTCGGCGACGATCGGATAGAGCGTACCGAGCAGCACGAGCGCGAGGATCGTCGTCAGCAGCAGATTGTTGATGACCAGCGAACCTTCGCGGCTGAGCAGCGCGAATTTCTTGCCCTCGGCGACCGTCCCGGCGCGCAGCGCGAACAGGGTCAGCGCGCCGCCGATATAGATCGCCATCAGCGCGAGCAGGAAGGTCCCGCGCTCGGGATCGACGGCAAAGCTGTGGACGCTGGTGAGCAGGCCCGACCGGACGATGAAAGTGCCGACCATCGACATCGAAAAGCCGATCACCGCCAGCATCACCGTCCACGCGCGCAGCGCGTTGCGCGTCGCGGTCACCGCGACCGAATGGAGCAGCGCCGCGCCCGCAAGCCAGGGGATGAGCGAAACATTCTCGACCGGGTCCCAGAACCACCAGCCGCCCCAGCCGAGTTCGTAGTACGCCCAATAGCTGCCCGCGGTGATGCCGAGCGTCAGGAAGATCCAGCTACCCAGCACCCATGGCCGCATCGCGCGGGCAAAGGCCGGGCCGATCTCGCGCGTGATCAGCGCGCCGACCGCGAAGCTGAACGCCACCGACAGCCCGACATAACCGACGTAGAGCGTCGGCGGATGGAACGCCAAACCGATGTCCTGCAGCAGCGGGTTGAGCCCCTGCCCATCGGGCGGCGCCACCGGCAGGCGGTTGAACGGGTTCGACGAAAAGATCAGGAAGGCAAAGAAACCAAGGCTCAGCGCCGCCTGCGCCGCCAGCGTCGCGACCAGCGTATCCTCGCGCAGCCGCCGCTCGAAGATCGCGATCAACGCCCCCGACAGCGACAGGATCATCAGCCACAACAGCATCGACCCTTCGTGGTTGCCCCACGTTCCCGCGACCTTGAAGATCATCGGTTTCAGGCTGTTGCTGTTGCGCGCGACCAGTTCGACCGACATGTCCGACCGCACGAACAGCGCGATCAGCAGGCCGAAGGCCGCGGTGGTCAAAACCCCTTGCGCGACGCTCGCCGGCCGCACCAGCGACGCGAGATCCTTCGGGCCGCCGCGCAGGAAGATGATGCCCGCGACCAGCGACAGGCACGCGAGCGCCGCCGCGATCCACAGCAAGGCCAAGCCGAGTTCGGCGATCATGTCTTCGCCGCCGCCTTGGCTACGGCCTTGTCCATGCCTTCCATCTGCGGCGGCATATATTTCTCGTCATGCTTGGCCAGGATCTTGTCGGCGACGAAGGTGCCGTCGGCGCGCATCCGGCCGTCGGCGACCATGCCCGAATTTTCGGCGAACAGGTCGGGAACGATGCCGGTGAACTGCACCGGGATCGATGCCTTGCCGTCGGTGGCGACGAAGACGATCGTGATCCCGTCGCTCTGGCGCTTGATGCTGTTGGCGGCGACCATGCCGCCCAGCCGCATCGGCTCGCCGACGACGGCCTTTCCCGCCTCGATCTCTTCGGGGGTGCGGAAATAGGCCGCCTCGTCGCGCAGCGCGCTCGCGCCGAGCACCCCCGCGCCCGCGACGCCGCCCAGCGCCAGCAGCGCGAGGATCAGTCTTTGGTGTTTCGCTTTCATTTGCGGTCCCCGCGCGGCGTTTCGCCGCGCCGATTGTTGGCGCGAAGCGCGTCGCTGCGCCGCTCGGCCTTTTTCATCGCGGACCAGCTCGTCCACAGCACGATGCCGGTCAGCAGCGCGGTCAGGCCATAAGCCGCCGCGACATAAGCCCATTGGCCGCTCCCGCTGATCACCCCGGTCACGCGTCAGTTCCCTTCATCGTCGGCCAGCCGCCGCAGCCGCGCCGCGACGCGGTTGTCGGCGATGATCCGCCGCATCCGCATCAGCACGATGGCGCCGAATAACAGCGAAAAACCCAATACAGTCAATCCCAAAGGCCACAACAGCGCCCCGTCGATGCTCGACCCGCGCAGCGTGATGCTCGGCCCCTGGTGCAGGCTGTTCCACCACACGACGCTGCGGTTGATGATCGGGATGTTGATCGCACCGACCAGCGCATAGATGGCGGCGCCGCGCGACAGCGTCCCGCCCTGCTTCTGCCCCTCGTCGCCGTTGGTCAGCGCGATGAAGCCAGCATAGAGGAACAGCAGGACGAGCATCGAGGTCATGCGCCCGTCCCATTCCCACCAGGTGCCCCACGTCGGCCTGCCCCAGATCGATCCGGTCGCGAGGCACAATGCGGTGAACATCATGCCGGGCACCGCGATCGCGCGCGCCGCGATGCCCGCAAGCGGATGGCGCCACACGAGTTGCACAAGGCCCGCGATCGCAAGGCTGGTCCAGCCGCCCATACCGAGCCAGGCCGACGGCACATGGACGTACAGGATGCGCGCGGTCTCGCCCTGTTTCGCTTCGCCGGGAACGAGCATCAGCCCCGCCCAGCCGCCGACGAGCAGCAACAGCAACCCGACGCCGAGCAGCCACGGCGTCAGCGGCTTCGCGATCGCGAGGAATCGGGTGGGATTGGCGTAAGCGTGCATCGGTTCGCGTCGTCTTTAGGTGAGGCCGATTTATCGGTCCAGTGAATTGCCCGGCGCGACCCGGCGGCGCTTCTGTCGCCCGCCGCGGGCGGAAGGTCAAGCCTCGGGCCGCGTCCAGATCCAGCTTCCGGTCACCGCCGCGGCGATCACCGGCGCCATCACCCACGGCCAGGGCGAAAAGATAGCAGCAAGCACGATGCTCACCGCAAACATCACGCTCGCGGCGATCTTGCCCTTGCGGCTGATCGCCCCCTTCTCGCGCCACGCGACGATATGATGCCCGAAATGCGGATGGTTCAGCAGCCACGCCTCGAGCCGCGGCGACGAACGCGCGAAACAAAAGGCCGCGAGGATCACGAACGGCACCGTCGGCAACAGCGGCAGAAAAGCGCCAATCGCGCCAAGCGCGAGCGACAGCCAGCCGCAAACGAGGTAGAAATGCCGCTTCATCGGGAAGGGCTTAGCGGAATTGGCGGAGCGCGCCAGCCCTGCCACCAATGCATGACGGCTCTGGATTGCTTCGCTTCGCTCGCAATGACGAAGAATTACAAAGCCCCGTCATTGCGAGGAGCGAAGCGACGAAGCAATCCAGGGCGCCACAGCACGGCGGTCCGGATATTTGAACTTACCCCCGCCCGATCAGCTTCTGCGCCATCCGGTCGGCGACCACCGACGCCGGGGTGCCGCTCGCCTTGCTCTCGGCCCAGATGTCGGCCAGCCGGCCGGGGATCTGGCGGATGCGGTTCTCGACTTCCTCGCGGTTGCTCTGCCCCAGATATTCGAGCGCGACGTTGATGATGCCGCCCGCATTGATCACATAATCGGGGGCATAGACGATGCTGCGGTCGTGGACGCGCTGGCCGTCGGCCGCGGTTGCCAGCTGGTTGTTCGCACCGCCCGCGACGATCGGCACGCGAAGCTTCGCGATGCTCTCTTCGGTCAGGATCGCGCCGAGCGCATTGGGGCTGAGAACGTCCGCCTCAATCTCCATGATCGCCGCCGAATCGGCGAGCTCGGCGCCCAGTTCGTCGGCAAGCGCCTTGGCGCGCGCCAGATTGACGTCGGCGAGCGTCAGGATCGCGCCATCGGCCGCGAGCCGCCGCGCGACGCCGCCGCCGACGCTGCCGACACCCTGGATCGCGATCCGCACGCCCTTGGCGCTGTCCGTACCGAGGCCCTGCCGGATCGCGGCGAGGATGCCCAGATAGACGCCGAGCGCAGTCTGCGGCCCCGGATCGCCGCCAACCGCGTCGCCAGCGACGGGCAGGCCGCTGACATATTGGGTCTCGTGCGAAATTGCGACGATATCGGCGACCGACATGCCGACATCCTCGGCGGTCACATAAGCGCCGCCCAGCGAATCGACCGCGCGCCCGAAAGCCGCGAGCATCGCGGGGGTCTTTTCCGCACCCTCGTCGGCGAGGATCACGCCTTTCGCGCCGCCCATCGGCAGGCCCGCCATGGCGTTCTTGTAGCTCATGCCGCGCGACAGGCGCAGCGCGTCGGTGATCGCGGCCTTGCGCTGCGGATAATGCCAGTAGCGCACCCCGCCCGCGCCGGGGCCGAGGTGGGTCGAGTGGACCGCGATGACCGCGGTCAGCCCGCTGGCGCGATCGCGGAACATGTGGACATGCTCATGATCGTCGAAATCGGCGAAATCCCAGACAGCAGACATGCGCGACTCCTCGCGTTAGAAAATTACGTATCAGCGCAATAATCCAATAGGGCGCCCAAGTCACCCCAAATCCCGCCTCTGCGCGATGTTCATGAAAATGGGGCGACCAACGGGGCTCGAACCCGCGACCTCCGGTACCACAAACCGGCGCTCTAACCAACTGAGCTATGGTCGCCACACTCCGGGCGAAACCGCCTCGACAGCGCGCGGCGATAGGCGCGTGTGTGCCGGTTCGTCAAGCATTGTTCGTGTCACATATGCCCCTTAAAAGTGCCTTATGACCGATAAGATCGTCGATATGGCCACCTCGGGCGCCGACCGCACCGCCGAGCGGCTCGCCGCCGTCCCCGGCATCCGCCGCGCGCCGACCCCGAAGCTGCAACAATATATGCTGTCGAACTTCCTCGACGCCGCCACCTGCGCCGCGCTGATCGAGCGCATCGACCGCGACGTCCGCCCGTCGACGATCGCCGATCCCAATGGCGATGAAGCCTTTCGGACCAGCACCACCTGCGATCTCGACCACCGCGATCCGGTGGTCCGCGCGGTCAACGATCGGCTCCACGCGCTCACCGGCATCCCGCTTCTCTATGGCGAACCGCTGCAGGGCCAACGCTACGACGTCGGCCAGGAATTCAAGGCGCACACCGATTTCTTCGACCCGCGCGGCGCCGACTGGGAAGAATATTGCGCGATCCCCGGCCAGCGCAGCTGGACCTTGATGATCTATCTCAACGAGCCGCCCGCGGGCGGCGCGACGCGCTTCCTCGCCACCGGCAAGATGCATCAGCCCGAGGCCGGAAAATTGCTCGCCTGGAACAATGTCCGCCCCGACGGCACCACCAACGACGACACGCTCCACCACGGGATGAAGGTGCGCAAGGGCCGCAAATATATCATCACCAAATGGTTCCGCGAACGGCCCTGGCCGTGGGCGGATGGGGAGCTGGATTAGGCGCTAGACCGTCGCCCCCGCGAAAGCGGGGGCCGCAATCGGCCTAGCGCCATGTTGCCAGCGGCCCCCGCCTTCGCGGGGGCGACGCGCTTTTTACCGCACCAGCCGATACTGGAAACTCAGCGTCAGCGTGTTCGCGACCTGCCCCGGCTCGACCGGGGTCGCCTTGGCATCCATCGCCTGCAGGCGCACCATCGGCATCGGCGGCTGCGGTCCGCCAAAGCTGCCGCCCTCGCTGATCGACACCAGCTCGGCGCCGCGATAGCCCGCGAGCTTCGCATAATCGGCGGCCTTGGCCTCGGCTTCCTTGATCGCCGCGCCGCGCGCGCCGACGAGCTGCGCGTCGGGGTCCTTCATGCCGAACCACGGCCCGTCGATATTGGTGCCGCCCGCAGCGACCAGCGCATCGAGCAGCGGCCCGATATCGTCGATCTTCGGCGTCGTCGCGCGCACCGTGTTGCTCACCTGGTACCCGATGAAACGCGGCGGCTGGCCGGGGCCCTGGTTGTTATAATCATATTGCGGCGACAGGTTGATGCCGCTCGTCTGGATATCCTCGGCCTTGATCCCGCGCGCCTTGGCGGCGGCGATCAGCTTGTCCATCGCGGCGGCGTTCAGCCGCATCGCCTCGACCGCGGTCGGCGCGGTCGTCGTCACCCCGGCACCCACCGTCGCCTGGTCGGGTCGCGAGCGCACTTCTTCGCTGACGCTGAAGCTCAGGATCGGCCCCTGCACGCTCGCTGTCGTCACCGTCGTACCTCCCTGCTGCGCAAGAACCGGCGTTGCCGCCATCAGTGCCAGTCCACTGGCCATAGCGGTGAGCATATGCTTCGTCATTCTCTTCTCCTGTGACCGGATCCCGGCCGTGATGAACGCCCGCCCCGTAACGCAGACGGAGTGGGCGCGTTCCCGCCTTTGCCCGCACGGCGCTTGCATGATGCTGAACACCTCGGTAGCGCGCCGTTCATCATGGCAGCTCCCATTCTTTCATACGAAGGCCTCGGCCTTGTGCAGGGCAGCGGCTGGCTGTTCCAGGACCTCGACATCTATGTCGGCGAACGCGACCGCCTCGCGCTGATCGGCCGCAACGGCGCGGGCAAGACGACGCTGCTCAAATTGCTCGCGGGCCAGATCGACCCCGACAAGGGCAAGCGCGTCATTGTGCCCGGCACGCATGTCGTGATGCTCGAACAGGAACCCGATTTCCGTGCCTTCGCGACGCTGATGGATTTCGCCGTCGCCGGCGCCGACGCGCCGCCCGAGCACGAGGTCGCAGCGATCGCCGACCAGCTCGGCATCGACATGAGCCGGACAGCCGCCAGCGCCTCGGGCGGCGAGCGCCGCCGCGCCGCGCTGGCACGGGCCTTGGCGCAAAACCCCGACGTGCTGCTCCTCGACGAACCGACCAACCATCTCGACCTCGCCGCGATCGACTGGCTCGAATCCTGGCTCGCGCGCTACACCGGCGCCTTCGTCGCGATCAGCCACGACCGCACCTTCCTTACCCGCCTGACGCGCCAGACCCTGTGGCTCGACCGCGGCAGCATCCGCCGCAAGGAAATCGGCTTCGGCGGTTTCGAGGAATGGAGCGACGCGGTCGCCGCCGAGGAAGCCCGCGCCGCGCAGCGCCTCGACTCCAAATTGCGGCTCGAGGCGCATTGGCTCGAACGCGGCGTCACCGCGCGCCGCAAGCGCAACCAGGGCCGGCTCGAAAAGCTCAAGGAAATGCGCGCCACCCGCGCCGCGATGATCGGCGGCCCCGGCGTCGCCAAGCTCGGTCTCGCCAACGACGACGTCCGCTCGAAATCGGTCATCGTCGCCGAGGGTGTCAGCAAGAGCTTCGGCGACCGCACGATCATCAGGAACTTCGATTTCCGCGTCCAGCGCGGCGACCGCATCGGCATCGTCGGCGCCAATGGCGCGGGCAAATCGACCCTGCTCAAACTGCTCACCGGCGAGATCGAGCCCGACAGCGGCAAGATCACCCTCGCCCCGACGCTCGACGGCATCGTCATCGACCAGCAGCGCAGCCTGCTCTCGCCCGAAAAGCGCGTCCGCGACATCCTCGCCGACGGCGGCGACTGGGTCGAGGTGCGCGGGGTGAAGAAGCATATCCAGGGCTATCTGAAAGAGTTTCTCTTCGACCCGGGCGTCGTCGAGGCCAGCGTCGGCGCACTGTCGGGCGGCGAACGCTCGCGACTGCTCCTCGCGCGCGAATTCGCCCGCGAATCGAACCTGCTCGTGCTCGACGAACCGACCAACGACCTCGACCTCGAAACGCTCGACCTCTTGCAGGAGGTGATCGCGGACTATGCCGGCACCGTCCTGCTCGTCAGCCACGACCGCGACTTCCTTGATCGCACCGTCACCGTCACCCTCGGCCTCGACGGCTCGGGCAAGGTCGACATCGTCGCCGGCGGCTACGCCGATTGGGAAGCCAAGCGCGTCAAGCCGACCGCCGCCAAGGCGAAATCGGCGTCGACCGAAGCGGCCCCACAGCCGCCGCAGGTGCGCAAGAAACTGAGCTACAAGGACCAGCGCGACTACGACCTGCTGCCCGCGCGGATCGAGGCGATCGAAAAGGAAATGGCCGGCATCGAAACCGAGCTGTCCGACGGCAACCTCTTCACCCGCGACCATGCCCGCTTCACCGCGCTGACGGCCAAGCTCGAAGCGCTGCGCGAAGAAAAGGCCGCGGCGGAAGATCGCTGGCTCGAACTGGCGGAACAGGTCGAAACTTTGGGCTAGGCATGTCCGCCACCCGACAATCAAACCATCATTGCTTCGGGTGGACTTGCGGAAGAGCGGCGATCTGAACGCAATTGCGAAGATCAGGCTTGGGCTGGCGATTGCCATCGCCCTTGAGGCGCTTAACCCGCGGGCATGCGTGGATCGGATACCGGGGTCCACGACAAATCGGTAAACGAAACTCTGAAATATCGCGCACCATCTATCTGCGCATAAACTTCATCATATTCCCGGTCGTCCGCCGGAACATAAAATCTTACGCCCTTCCCCGAAAATTCCTCTCCCGAAAGGCCGAACTGCTTATCCAAAACCGAGTTTCCGATTGCCGATATGCGTCGCCCGCTCAAATCGAAATCGTTCGGATAGTGGATATAATTGACCAGAAAAACAAACACATCGGCAGGAATTTCCGAATGGAAGCGGACAGCGCTTACACCATCATCGTCGGTCTCGACCGTCATCAGCCCCTGATCCAAACCATATTTCTGGCCGAAGTCGCTCAAAATCTTCCGGAGCTCATTATTCCGCCAGCCTTGGACGGTAATGGACGCCTGGCTTGCGGGTATGGGCTCTGACGAAATTCGGTCGCTACCGTCCGCATGGCTTCGCCGGCTTGTCAGGATCAGGCTTGCCAGAATGAGCGCCACGGTGCTTGCGACCAAGATGGCGATGAACCATTTCATGCTATGCCCTCCACACCACAGGCATAGCAGGGCAATGATAGCCAACAACCAGCTTTGGACGCGAGGAAGGTTTATTCGAGTCGGCCCTCACCCCGTCCCGTAAAACCGCGCCAGCCGGTCGAGCGCCAGCCCCAGCACCAGCTTGCCCGACCGCGCCGGCCACCCCAGCCCCTTCTC
>NZ_LYVN01000137.1 GCF_001990265.1 Sphingopyxis sp. KK2 | reverse complement strand
CATAAACACCGTCGTCACCCCGGACTTGATCCGGGGTCCCGCTCATCCTGGTCGAAAGCGGGACCCCGGATCAAGTCCGGGGTGACGAAAGAAGGCAATCCTCCCCATGGCTTCGCCACAGGGAGGATTTGGGTTTACGCCGCCTCGGCTTCCGCTTCAGCCGGCAGGCGGATCATATAATCGAACGCCGACAGCGCCGCCTTCGAGCCTTCGCCCATCGCGATGACGATCTGCTTGTACGGCACCGTCGTGCAGTCGCCCGCCGCGAAGACGCCCTTCTGGCTCGTCTCGCCGCGATGATCGACCTCGATCTCGCCGTGGCGCGACAGCGCGACGGCTTCCTTCAGCCATTCGGTATTGGGGACAAGGCCGATCTGGACGAAGATGCCTTCGAGTTCGATCTGGTGCAGTTCGTCCCTGTTGCGGTCCTTGTAGCTGAGGCCCGTCACCTTCTCGCCATCGCCGAGCACTTCGGTGGTCAGCGCCGAAGTGATGATCTTGACGTTGGGCAGGCTGGCGAGCTTGCGCTGCAGCACCGCGTCGGCGCGCAGTTCGCTGTCATATTCGATCAGCGTCACATGCGCGACGAGGCCCGCAAGGTCGATCGCCGCCTCGACGCCGCTGTTGCCGCCGCCGATCACCGCGACGCGCTTGCCCTTGTAGAGCGGGCCGTCGCAGTGCGGGCAGTACGCCACGCCCTTGTTGCGATATTCATCCTCGCCCGGCACGCCGAGCTGGCGCCAGCGCGCGCCGGTCGAGAGGATCACGGTGCGCGCCTTGAGCGACGCGCCGCTCGCGAGCTTCACCTCGTGCAGGCCGCCCTCGACCTTCGCGGGGATCAGCTTTTCGGCGCGCTGGAGGTTCATGATGTCGACATCATAATCCTTCACATGCTGTTCGAGCTGCGCGACGAGCTTCGGGCCTTCGGTGTGCTGGACCGAGATGAAATTCTCGATCGCCATCGTGTCGAGCACCTGCCCGCCGAAACGTTCGGCGGCGATACCGGTCCGGATGCCCTTGCGCGCGGCGTAGATCGCGGCCGCAGCGCCGGCGGGGCCGCCGCCGACGACGAGCACGTCGAAGGCGTCCTTGGCCGCTATTTTCTCGGCGGCTTTCGCTTCGGCGCCGCTGTCGAGCTTCGCGAGGATCTGTTCGAGCTCCATCCGGCCCTGGCCGAAATTCTCGCCATTCAAAAAGATCGTCGGCACCGCCATGATCTTGCGCTCCTCGACCTCGGCCTGGAACAGCCCGCCGTCGATCGCAGTGTGAGTGATGCGCGGGTTGACGACCGACATCAGATTGAGCGCTTGCACGATGTCGGGGCAATTCTGGCACGACAGCGAGAAATAGGTTTCGAAATGATAGTCGCCGTCGAGCGCGGCGACTTGCTCAAGCACCTCGGGCGCGACCTTCGGCGGGTGGCCGCCGACCTGGAGCAGCGCGAGGACGAGCGAGGTGAATTCATGCCCCATCGGGATGCCCGCGAAACGCACCGCGACTTGCGCGTCGCTCGCGCGGCGGATCAGGAAGCTGGGGCGGCGCGCATCATCGTCGGCCTGCGTCACGCTGACCTTGTCCGAGAGCGCGGCAATGTCGTCGAGCAGGGTCGCCAGCTCGGCCGATTTGGCATCGTCGCCGAGCGACGAGATCAGTTCGATCGGTTCACGAAGATTCGTGAGGAGGCCTTGAAGCTGCTGCTTCAGATTGGCGTCGAGCATGGGGAGAGCTCCTGCGAGAGGGGGAGAGAAACCGGGGGGCGGCGATCGTGCCGCCGCCCCTCCGGCAATATGTCAGGCAGACTTAGATCTTGCCGACGAGGTCGAGCGAGGGCGCGAGCGTTTCGGCGCCCTCTTCCCACTTCGCGGGGCAGACTTCGCCCGGGTGGCTGACCCAATATTGCAGCGCCTTGATCTTGCGGAGCAGTTCGGCGGCGTTGCGGCCCACACCCTCGGGGGTGATTTCGAGCAGCTGGATTTCCCCCTGCGGGTCGAGGACGAAGGTGCCGCGATCGGCGAGGCCGACGCCTTCACGCAGGACTTCGAAGTTCTTCGACAGATTGTGGTTCTGATCGCCGACCATGTAATAGTTGATCTTGCCGATCGCCGGCGAGGTGTCGTGCCAGGCCTTGTGGCTGAAATGCGTGTCGGTCGACACGGCATAAACCTCGACGTCCATCTTCTGGAGCGTCGGGTAGATGTCGGCGAGATCCTCGAGTTCGGTCGGGCAGACGAAGGTGAAGTCGGCCGGGTAGAAGAAGAAGACGGCCCATTTGCCCTTCACGCTCTCGTCGCTGATGTCGACGAACTTGCCGTCCTTATAGGCGGTTGCGTTGAAGGGTTTCAGGGTGGTGTTCAGAACGGACATGGAGAGCCTTCCTTTGTTGTTGGAAGGCCCCCCTAGCCACATATGTTGCAGTGCGGAAAGTGAAAAACTCCGGTGCTTTGATCGAAATTTTCGATCAAGCGCAAAGCGCAGCCGCCGGGGCCTTGTTTCGCGTTGTCAGCACGATGGCGAGCCCCGCAAGCGCCATCGCCGCGCCCGCGACCGAGACGACCGGATAGTCGAAACCGAGCCCGATCACTGCGCCGCCGGCTGCCGCACCGATCGCATTGCCGAGGTTGAAGGCGCCGATATTGACCGCCGAGGCGAGATTCGGCGCGTCGGATGCGGCCTCCATCACGCGCATCTGCAGCGGCGGCACGATCGCAAAGGTCGCGACGCCCCAGACGAAGATGGTGATCGGCGCGGCCAGCGGCGATGCCATGGTGATCGCAAAGACCAGCAAGGTCGCGGCCAGCCCGGCGAGCGAGACGATCAGCGTGCGGTCGATCGAACGGTCGGCGAAGAGCCCGCCGAGCCAGTTGCCGAGCGTCAGGCCGAGCCCGTAGATGACGAGCATCGCGGTGACATAAAGCGTGTCCGCCCCCGTCGCCTCGCGCAGGATCGGCGCGATATAGGTGAAGACGGTGAACATGGCGGCCGAGCCGATTGCGGTCAGCGCGAGCGCGACGAGCACGGCGCGGCGGCGCAGCACGCCAAGTTCGGCGAGCATGTCGCCGCCCGCCATATCCTTGAGATCGGGCAGCGCGAAACGCAGCGCCGCCATGGTGACGAGGCCCCAGATCGCGATCGCGCCGAAGGCGGTGCGCCAGCCGAAGCTTTCGCCGATCCACGGTGCCAGCGGCACCCCGACGACATTGGCGAGGGTCAGCCCCATGAACATCGCCGCGACCGCGCTCGCGCGCTTTTCGGGCGGCACGATGCCCGCCGCGACGACCGAGCCGACCCCGAAAAAGGCGCCATGGTTGAGCGAGGTAATGACGCGCGCCGCCATCAGCGTCGTGTAGTCGGCGGCGATCGCCGACAGGAAATTGCCGAGGGTGAAGATGCCCATCAGCGCGATCAGCAGCGTGCGCCGGTTCATCCGCGCGGTGGTGAGCGTCATCAGCGGGGCGCCGAGCAGCACGCCGAGCGCATAGGCCGACACGAGCAGCCCCGCGGCGGGGATCGATACGCCGAGTCCTTCGGCCATGTCGGGGAGCAACCCCATTGGCGCAAATTCGGTGATGCCGATGCCGAACGCCCCGGTGGCGAGCGCGCGAAGCGGAAAATTGACCTTCATGACCCTGTGTCCTGCCCATATTTTATGCAAGGCGCACAGATGGGGGCGGATAATCCCGCCGTTTAGAGCTTGATCGCGCCAAAGATTTGTGCGCCAGATGCAAAGATGGACCGAACCCGCGCCAACCGCACCGGCGAGATGGAGATTTTTGCCACCGCCATCGAACAGGGCAGCTTTTCGGCCGCAGCCCGCCTGCTCGGCCTGTCGCCCTCGGCGGTCAGCCGCATCGTGTCGGCGATCGAGGCGCGGCTGGGGGTACGGCTGCTGCTGCGCTCGACGCGCGCGCTGGCGCTGACCGCCGAGGGCGAGGCTTATCTGCGTGCGGCGCGGCGTATCCTGTCCGACCTCGGCGATGCCGAGCAGGCGATCGCCGACCAGGGCGCCCCGCGCGGGCGGCTGCGGGTGAGCGCGGCGCAGGCGCACGGACGGCTGGCGATCGTGCCGCTGATCGGCGAATTCGTGGCGCTTTATCCGCATATATTGGTCGACATCAGCCTCGCCGACCGGATCGTCGATGTCGCGGGCGGCCAGGCCGATGTTGCGATCCGCTTCGGCCCGCTCGCCGACAGCCCGCTCACCGCGCGCAAGCTGGGCGAGAATCGCCGCATCATCGTCGCCGCCCCCGCCTATCTGGAACGCCATGGCACGCCGCGCGTGCCCGAGGATCTGCACGCGCATAATTGCCTGAACTTCAACTTCCGCCGCGCCGAACCTGTGTGGCCGTTCCGCGACGGTGCGCGCGACTATGCGCTGGCGGTGCAGGGCAATATCGAGGCGAACAATGGCGAGACGCTGGGCCAGCTCGCCGCGATGGGCGTCGGCATCGCGCGCGTCGGCACCTTCGGCGTTGCCGAGGAACTGGCACGCGGCGCACTGATACCGATCCTCGAGGATTATAATCCCGGCGATGTCGAGGCGGTGCATGCGGTCTTTGCCGGCGGCGCGAACACGCCCGCGCGGGTGCGCGTCTTCGTCGACTTTCTCGCCGAACGGCTGACCCGGACCGGCTGACGCCGCCGCGCGCGGCAACGCCCGCTGCGGCCGCCTTGCGGCGGCGGGGGTCGCATGGCACAGTCGGGGCATGACGGGCGGGTTGGACAATCGACTGATAAGGCTGGATTTGCCTGGCGGCGTCGGCGTCACGGCGTCGGACGATCCGGCGTCGCGAGTTCTGGCGCGTTTCTTTTCGGGTTACGACCGCGCCTTCGTGCTGCCCGACGAGCGCGAGGAACTGGACGGGTTCGAAGCGTGCCTGGCGCTCAATGGCAGCCATCGTCACGCCTATGGCCGCACGCACAGCGAGCTGGTCGCGGTCTTTGAGGACGAAGCCGGGACGCTGCTCGGCGGCGCCAACTTCCTCGCCACCGCGATCGACCGTGGTGCCCACCTGCCCCCGGCGGCGATCGCGCTCAACTATGTCTATGTCGAGGAAGCCGCGCGCGGGCGCGGGATGCTGCGCGTCATCCTCGGCGCGGTGCGGCAACTCGCGCTGATCGCGCTCGGCCTCGATCCCGCGGGCCCCGCACCCGCGATCTTCATCGAGCAGAATGACCCGCTGCGGCTGACCGCCGAGGAATATGCCGCCGACACCGCGCATTCGGGGACCGACCAGGTCGACCGGCTGGCGATCTGGGCGCGCGTCGGCACGCGCATCGTCGATTTCCCCTATGTCCAGCCCGCGCTGTCGGCGACGCAGCAGCCCGACGATGGCCTGATCTATGCCGCGGTCGATTATCCGGGCGCGGCGGTCGATGCCGGGCTGCTCCACGACCATCTCGAAAGCTTCTTCGGCATTTCGGTGCGCAAGGGCGAAGAGGAAGCGCCGGGCGGGGTCGCAGCGGCGCAGCTTGCCGAACTGGCGGCGCGGGGCGCGCCGGTGGCGCTGCTGCCGATGGAGCCGGCGATCGACTGGATGCGCAGCGGGCGTCCGGTCGCGGACCATGACAGCTTCCGCGCGCTCGCCGCCGCGGCGGCGGGGGAGGCATAGCCGATGGCGGTGCGGGGCGACTGGCGCGACGCGCAGGGCTTTGAAAGCGCGCGGTCGGGTACGCTCTATTGGACGCTGTCGCTCTATATCGACCCCGACCGCGTCGCCGAGGCGGTCGGGCAAAAGGGCAAGCCCGTCGCGCACGGCCAGTTCGGCGCGGTGCAGCGCGCGCATTTGCCTTCGGTGATGCTGCGCAACGCGATCGATCCGCTGTTCAACGACATCGCCGACCGCGAGGTCCAGGGCGAGGTGCAGGAGCATCTGCTCGCCGCGGTCGACGCCCCCGCGGGCGACCATGCCGCAACCCCGGCGGGCGAGCGCGCGCGGCGCAAGGCCGCCGACAAGGCGATCCGCCGCCACGAACGGCTGGTCTTCAAGTTGCCGCCCGCGATCTCCTGGTCGACCGAGGGGCTGCGCTATCGCGCCGCGCCGCCGGGGCTGAAGGACGATCGCGCGGTGCGCTTTCGCCGCTTTTGGCTCGCGCACAACAATGGTGCGCTCAGCTATCACATGAGCTTCAGCCATCATTATGCCTCGCTCGCCACCGCCGGCGACGAGGGCGGCTACGACCCCGCGACCTATTATTTCCTGTCGCTGCTGCAAAAGCTCGCGGCGCCCAAGGAGTTCGAGCTCGACGCGCGCCACGGCGGCGAGGCGTCGGTGTTCGACGCCGATCTGGGGATCGCGCCGCTCGACGACATCGCCGTGCGCGGCGCACGCGGCAAGGCCGAACGCTTCTGGCCGTTCGTGCGCGCGCAATTGCTCGAGGACGGCAAGGCGCTGCTCGACCGGCTGGCGACGGTGACGGGAACGACCCCGATGGCCGAACTGGACGATATATTGATCGACAAGGTGCCGTTCATCGAGGTGCCGGGGCTGAAGGTACCCAAGTCGCGCTTCATGTT
Organism: Sphingopyxis sp. KK2; assembly: GCF_001990265.1. GTDB lineage: Bacteria > Pseudomonadota > Alphaproteobacteria > Sphingomonadales > Sphingomonadaceae > Sphingopyxis. Next base: position 4,139 of record NZ_LYVN01000137.1, on the reverse strand, counting down.
CCTGATCCACGACGAGCGTTTCTTCAAACGGCTGATGCCGCTCGACCCCGCGTCGGGCGAGAGCGCAGCGCGCAAGGCGATGGTGCAGGAACCCTGTTACCAGCCCTATCAGGACGAACTCGCCGCGCGCGTCGACAAGGCGTCGAAGGGCAATGGCGTGGTCCAGCTCGACGCCAAATTCTGGGACTGGGTGACGGCGCGGCCCGACTATGCCGAGTGGATCGGCGGCGAGCGGCCGAATCTGCGCCGCGTCGACGGCGGCGCCTTTGCCAACGTCGAGGCCTTGTCCGAGGCGATCCGCACCGACGGCGCCGAATGGGTCGAATATCGCGCCGACGGGTCGGTCGAATCGCAGACCTCGCTCGCCAAGATCCCGGCGTTCGAAGCGCGTCGGACCGACTGCATCGACTATCTGTTCCTCGCCGGGTTCAACCAGAATATCATCGATTTCATGAACCAGGATACGTCGGAGATCCTCGACAGCATCGACCCCATCTATCCCGACAGCAGCGAACAGTCCGACGAGCGTTTCTTCGTCCGTTACGCCAACCACCGCGCGATGATCAGCTATGTGCCGAAGAGCCGCAGCCTCGAGACGGGCAACGACTATATCGGCACCTGTCCCTATGCCTTTCTGATCCACGCAATGTCGCTGCACAACGAGTTCCTCGCGCGCGAGCATGAGGCGAAGAGCATGGCGCGGATCGAGCGGATCGAATGGCATGTCGCCAGGGGCGAACGCCGCCCCGTCGGCCCGATGAGCGCGGCGGCCGAGCGGCTGGACGACGACGAACCGCTGAGCGGGCGCGACGATTTCGACAAGGCCGAAACCGCGATCAACCAGGCCAAGCTCGCCGATTATCGCGAGTATGAACGCTTCCGCTACGCGAACCCCTTTCGCTACGACACCGAACGCGACGTCTTCGCCAAGCTCGAGGAGCTGCGCGGCACCAAGCGCAAGAAGGACGCGCTCGCGCTCGCAGTCGCGAGCCTCGAGGACCATGCGAGCGACCTGCAGCGACGCCACCAGGCCGATGCCGACAAGGCGGCGGCGCGGCGCGAGACGCAGCTCAACATCCTGCTCGGCGGCACCGGGGTCTTCGGCGCGGGGCAGATGATCTACTGGATCGGCGACACCGCGATCGGCGGCACCAGCGCCGGCGAAAATGCAAAGCCCGTGACGCTCGACTATCTGGGCCTGCCCGGCGTCGAGCTGACCGGACCCCAGATCATGCACGCGACCGAGACGGTGATGGCCTATGCGCTGATCCTCTTCGTCATCGCGCTCTTCTATATCGCGGGCGACATCGGCTGGACCGCGCTGCGCGGCACGCGGCTCGGCGACCGGATCGCGGCGCGGCTGGCGCGGCTCCGCCCCCCGCGCCGCTGATGGCGGCGGCGCTGCAAGTCGCGGCGATCGGCGAGGAGGCGCAGCCGCTTTGCATCCTCGACGATTTCGCCCCCGACCCCGGCGCGCTGCGCGATTTCGCCGCGACGGCGGCGTTCGAGGCTGCGCTCCACCATTATCCCGGCATCCGCGCCGCGCTGCCCACGGGATATTTCGCGGCGCGGCTGCCGGCGATCGCCGCGGCGGCGGCCGCGGCGTTCGGGCGCAGCGGTCCGATCGACGTCATCGACGCGAGCTTCTCGATCGTCACCACGCCGGTCGAAGCATTGAACATCGCGCAGCGCCTGCCGCATGTCGACGCCTTCACCCCCGACCGCATCGCCTTCATCCATTATCTGTCGCCGGACGGCGGCGACGGCACCGCCTTTTTCCGTCACCGCGCGACCGGCTTCGAGACCGTGACCGAGGACCGCCGCGAGCTTTATTTCCGCCAGCTCGACACCGAACTGCGCCATCGCGGCCCGCCGCCGCCCGCCTATGTCGCGGGCGACACCCCGCTCTTCGCCTGCACCCATGTCGCCGAGGCACGCGATAATCGCGCGCTGCTCTATCGCAGCAGCAACCTCCACAGCGGCGCGATTTCGCCGGGCGCTGCGCTGTCCGCCGACCCGCGCGCGGGGCGGCTGACGGTGACGGCGTTCCTGTCGATCAGTTGAGGGAATGGCGCAGGCGCTTCGCGGTCGATTGAGCCGCGCGCTTTAAACTGCAGCGGCAACCGCATTGCCGAGATAAAGTTCCTCGAACACGGCGGCCGTGACGGGCTCGCCGAACCAATAGCCTTGCGCTTCTTCGCATCCATAGGAGCGCAGAAACGCGGCATCTTCCTCCTTCTCCACCCCCTCGGCGATGACGCCGGTGCCGAGACGACGCGCCATTTCGAGCACGCCGGTCACGATCACGCGATCGCGTTCCGAGCTGCGCATGAGGAAGGTGAAGCTCTTGTCGATCTTGATATGCGTGACCGGGATCTCGCGCAGAAGATTGAGCGAGGCAAACCCGGTTCCGAAATCGTCAAAGGACAGGGAAACCCCGAGCGCGCGCAGCTCTTCCAGATGCTTGGCGATATCCTCGTCTTCGTGAAGCACGATATTTTCGGTGATCTCGAGCTCGAGCGCGTCCGCGGCGAGCGTATATCGTTGCAACGCCGCAGCGACGATCTCCACCAGATCCCCTCGCCGGAACTGGGCGGCCGACAGGTTGACGCCCATTCGGAAGGCGGGATCGATCTTTCGCCAGGCCGCCGCCTGCCTGCACGCCTCGTCGAGCACCCAGGCGCCGACCGGGGCGGCAAGGACACCGGCGTCGAGCGCGGGAAGAAAGGCCGATGGCGGCAGAAGGCCGCGCGTCGGATGCTTCCAGCGAATGAGCGCTTCGGCGCCGGCAAGTGAGTGATCGGCAAGCCGCACTTGCGGCTGATAGAAGAGCCGGAATTCCTGTCGTTCGAACGCACGATGGAGTTCGGCATCATACATGCGCCGGGCTACGGCTTCCGCCCGCAGGTTTGGAATGAAATGAAAGGATGTGCCCGGACCGCGCTGGCGCGACTGAAACAGCGCAAGTTCCGCGCTGCCGATCAGTTCGGCATCGCTCGTTCCATGGGCCGGTGCGACGGCGATACCGATGTTGCCCGCGAGGCGCACCTCATGCCCGTCGACATGGATCGGCACCGCGATGGCGGAAAGAATCCGGTCGGCGAGCGCATCCAGCGCAAGCGGGTCGTGGCTGTCGGCGAGCAGCGCGAAGGCGGCACCGCCGATCCGAGCGACGAAATCGAGGCCGCCGCCGATCTCTTCAAGCCGCCCGGCGATCTGGGCGAGGACAGCATCGCCGGCAGCATGGCCGAGCGTATTGTTGATGTCGGCGAATCCACCCAGGTCGGCGACGAGGATCGCGAGCGGCGTCGCGGTGATTATTTCGGCAATGCGGGTCCGGAGCAGGTTGAGGTTGGGGAGGCCGGTCAGGCTGTCATAATTGGCGAGCCGGTAAAGCGCCTCATGCTCGCGGCGCACCTCGGTCATGTCGCGGACGATCGTCCCGAAATGCAGCACGCCGCCTTCGTGCCAATGGGACCAGTGGATTTCGCCTGGAAAGCGCTCGCCCGACGCGCGCACCCCGGTAAGCGGGGTCGCCTCGGCAAGCGGCGTGCCGCCGCCGATCACGCGTGCAATCGCTGCATTCACGAGCGGGTGGTCGCGCTCATCGATGATGCGGTCGATCGATTCGCCCACCATCTCAGCCTCGCTATGCCCGAACATCGCGGCGGCGGCGAGGTTCCAGGCCGTGACCCGCGCGTCGGTGCCGAAGCAGATGACGGCGTTGGGCGAGGTTGCCGCACTTGCCTCGAACCGGCTCGGCTGTGCGGCTGCCTGCGTTTCCAGACGACGGAGTTCGAGGCGATCCGAAACGAGCGCTGCCAGATCCTTGAGGCGACGGCGGTCGGCGAGCGCGAAGGCGGCATGGGGTGATCCGTCGAGCACGCACAGCGCGCCGAGCGCATGCCCCGATGGCGATTTCAGCGCCACACCGGCATAGAAGCGGACCAGCCCGGCCTTGACGAGCGGATTGTCGTGAAAGCGGGGGTCGTGCGCGGCGTCCTCGACGACCATGACATCATCTTGATTGATCGCGTGGGCGCAGAAGCTCACGTCGCGCGACATGTCGCATTCAGCGACCCCCTCGCTCGCGGCCAGGAAAACATGATCGTCGCCGATCATATTGACGGCAGCGGCGG
>NZ_LYVN01000136.1 GCF_001990265.1 Sphingopyxis sp. KK2 | reverse complement strand
AGGCGACACCGGCGCCACGACCGGCGTCTCGGCCGGCGCGACCGATGGCGCGGGCGCGGGCCGTTCGACCAGCGGCGCCGCGTCGGTCAGCAGCATCTCGCTCGGTGCGGCGGGCTCCTGGAACCAGCTGTGGCGGCAATTGGCGCAGCGCACGGTGCGGCCGTTGGCGCCGATCGCCGTATCGGGAACGACGTAGCGGGTGTGACAGGCGGGGCAAGCGAGGATCATGCCCCCTCTAAACACGCCGATTCGCGCGTTGCAAGCGCCGCGTCGCCCCGCGCGCCCCACTCGCCGCTTGTCCTTGTGGAGAAGGCGTGCGACAGGCGGCGCTATGGGCGCCGACGCTGCACCTTTGCCACGGATTTTCGGGGGCGCGCGCCGCCCCGTGGTGACGCCATGACCGATACCCCCAGCGGGCGCGCCGGCGGCGCGATGGTCGAATTCGACCGCGTCGGGCTGCGCTATGGCCCCGACGCCGAAATCCTCGCCGACATCAGCTTCAATCTGCAACCCGGCAGCTTCTATTTCCTCACCGGCGCGTCGGGTGCGGGCAAGACCTCGTTGCTCAAGATGCTCTATCTCGCGCAGCGTCCGAGCCGCGGGCTCGTCCGGTTGTTCGGCGAGGATCTGGTTTCGATGCCGCGCCACCGCCTGCCGGGCTTTCGCCGCCGCATCGGCGTCGTTTTCCAGGACTTCCGCCTGATCCCGCACCTGTCGGCGCGCGACAATATCGCGCTGCCGCTGCGCATCGCCGGGGTCAGCGAAGAGGATCTTTCGGGCCCCGTGGGCGAGATGCTGAGCTGGATCGGGCTCGGCGACCGCGCCAACGCCTTTCCGCCGACCTTGTCGGGCGGCGAACAGCAGCGCGTCGCGATCGCGCGCGCGGTCATCGCGCGCCCGCAATTGCTCGTCGCCGACGAACCGACGGGCAACGTCGATCCCGAAATGGCGATGCGCCTGCTGGGGCTGTTCGAGGCGCTCAACCGGCTCGGGACCACCGTCGTCGTCGCGACCCACGACATCCATCTGATCAGCCGCATCGACAATGCGCAGATGATGCGGCTCGAAAAGGGGCGGCTCGCCGACCCGACCGGCGCGCTGCGCTATCCGCCGGCGAACAGGGTATGACGCCTTGATCATCCCGCGCGTCCCCGTCCAGCACCGCCGCCTGCTCCCCGACCGCCGCCTGTCGGGACCGACGCCGTGGGTGATCGCGATCCTGATGATGCTCACGCTGCTCGCCGCGGGCGCGGGCATCGGTCTCGCGCGCGCCGCGAACAATATCGGCGATGCGATCGCCGGGCGGGTGACGGTACAGATCGTCACCGCCAACCCGGTGACGCGCGCCGAACAGGCGGCCGAGCTGCGCCGCCGCGCCAGTGCCGCGCCCTATGTGCGCGGCGCGCGCCAGGTCGGGCAGGACGAATTGCTCGCGACGCTCGGCCAGTGGCTCGGCAGCGCCGGCGGCGACGACCCCGTGCTCCGCTCGCTGCCTTTGCCCGCGCTCGTCGATATCGATTTCGTCGGCGGCGAACGCGCGGGCCAGCTCGCGCAACTTCGCGCACTGGTGGCGCAGACCGCCCCCGGCGCGCGCGTCATCCCGCACGCCGAATGGCTCGGCCCCGTCGCGCAATTGATCCGCAGCCTCGCCTGGGTCGCGGCGGGCATGGTGCTGCTGATGACGCTCGCCAGCGCCGCGGTCGTCATCATGACCGCGCGCGCCGCGCTCGGCACCCATTATGCGACGATCGAGATGCTCCACCTGATCGGCGCGACCGACCGCCAGATCACGCGGCTGTTCCAGCGTCGCATCGCGATCGATACCGCCTATGGCATCGCATTGGGCAGCGTTGTCGCCGCCGCGATCATGCTGCTGATCGGCTGGCAATGGTCGGGGGTCACCTCGGGGCTCGCGGCGACCGCCTCGCTCGGACCCGCCGGATGGGCGCTCTTGCTGGCGTTGCCGCTATTGGCTATCGCGCTCGCAGCCCTGACCGCGCGGCTGACCCTGCTCGCCGCGCTCAAGAAGATTTTATGATCAAGCGCCTGCTCTCGCTCCTGTTCCTGGCCTGGGTGCTCGGCTTCGCATGGTTCGCCCTGCTGCCGCCGCTGCCCGCCGCCAACCAGAAGACCGACGCGATCGTCGTGCTCACCGGCGGGCCGGGGCGCATCGACCGCGCGCTCGAACGGCTCGAGGCGGGCGACGCCAAGCGCCTGCTGATCAGCGGCGTCGCGCGCGAGGTGAAGCCGCGCGAACTCGCCGCCGAATATAAGCGCCCCGAGGAACTCTTCGATTGCTGCATCGCGCTCGGCTTCGAGGCCGAGGATACGCGCTCGAACGCCACCGAGGTCGCGACCTGGGTTGCGCGGCGCAACTACCGGAGCGTGCGGCTGATCACCACCGACTGGCATATGCGCCGCGCCGAATATGAAATCGGCCGCGCGGTCGGTGACAAGGTGACGATCGTCCCCGACGCGGTGCGCAGCCAGCCGAGCTTCGCGACGCTGTTTCGCGAATATCATAAATATCTCGCCGGGCTGGCGGGCGGCGTCCTCGGTCTCTGATGCGCTACACCATCGCCCTTGTCCGCTCGATCCTCTTCTGGCTGCTCTTCTTCCTGATGAGCAGCTTCAGCTCGATCGGTGCGGTGATTTCGCTGCCGGTCTCGCACAAGGCGACGATCTGGTTCGTCCGCGTCTGGGCCAAGGGCCACCGGCTCTTCTGCCGCTTCGTGCTCGGCCACCGGATCGTCGTCGAGGGCGAAATGCCCGATATCCCCGTGCTTTATGTCTTCAAGCATGAAGGTGCGTTCGAGACGATCGAGCAGCCGGGGCTGTTCAAGCACCCCGCGGTCTTTGCCAAGGAGGAGCTGTTCTCGATCCCCGTTTGGGGCAAGGCGGCGCAATTCTACGGCCTGATCCCGGTCGATCGCGACGGCGGCGGCAAGGCGATGCGCGCGATGCTCGGCGCCGCCAAGGCCGCGCTCGCGGCGGGCCGGCCGCTGGTGCTCTTTGCCGAAGGGACGCGCGTCCCGCACGGACAGGCGCCTGGGCTCCGCCCGGGCTTCGCGGGCATGTACCGCCTGCTCGGGGTCGACGTAATCCCCGTCGCGGTGAACAGCGGCATCGCCTATCCGCCGCGTCGCTGGGTCAAATGGCCCGGCACGATCACCTACAAGATCGGCGAAACCATCCCCGCCGGCCTGCCGCGCGAGGAAGCCGAAGAGCGGGTGTGGCGCGCGATCAACGCGCTGAACCCGCCTGAAGCGTTGCTGGAAGGCTATAAAGCCCTGCAAAAATAATCGTCGCCCCGCGAAGGCGGGGGCGACGGGGCGTTAGTGCTTGCGCCCGAAGTCCGGCGCTGCATCATCCTGACCCTGTTCGATGATCGACCGCCGGATCGCGCGCGTGCGCGTGAACCAGTCCTCGAGCTTTGCGCCGTCGCCGCGGCGGATCGCCTGTTGCAGCACGGTCAGGTCCTCGTTGAACCGCTGCAAGGTCGCGAGCACTGCATCCTTGTTGGCCAGGAACACGTCGCGCCACATCACCGGGTCGCTCGCCGCGATACGCGTGAAGTCGCGGAAACCCCCTGCCGAATATTTGATCACCTCGCTCTCGGTGACCTCTTCGAGTTCGCTCGCGGTGCCGACGATCGTATAGGCGATGAGGTGCGGCAGATGGCTCGTCACCGCGAGAACCATATCATGGTGCGCGGCGTCCATGACGTCGACCCTGGCGCCCAGCGCCTCCCAGAAACCGGTCAGCGCCGCAACGGCGTCGGCCGAGGCTTCGGTGCCCGGGGTGACGATGCACCAGCGCCCGTCGAACAGGCTGGCAAAGCCCGCCGCCGGCCCGCTGTTTTCGGTCCCCGCGACCGGGTGCGCCGGAATGACTTCATGATCGGGCAGTGCCTTCGCCAGCGCCTCGGCAACGCTCGTCTTCGACGATCCGACATCCGAAATGATCGCATCGGGCTTCAGCCCCGGCGCGATCGCGGCGGCGGCATCGGCCATGCGACCGACGGGCACCGCCAGAATCACGAGGTCGGCATCGGCGACCGCTTCGGCCGCATCGTCGACGATCGCATTGCCCAGTCCGAGCGCGCGCGCCTCTTCGCGCACATCGGCGCTGGCGTCATGCCCGGTAACCGTCACGAACGGCATGCGCTCGGCGATCGCGCGCGCGAGCGACGAGCCGATCAGCCCCAGCCCGACGATCGCGACCTTCTCGACGCTTGACGTTTTTGGCATCAGCCTTCGACCGCCGCGCGGATCGCCGCGGCGAGCCCGCGCGTCTCGTCTTCGGTGCCGATCGTCATGCGCAGCGCGTTGGGCAACCCCTGCCCCGGCAGCCAGCGCACGATATAACCCGCGTCCATCAACCGGTTATAGACGGTCTCGGCGCTGACGCTGCCCTCGAACAGCACGAGCAGGAAATTGCACGCCGACGGCACGACGCGCAGGCCGTGATTGCCCAGGCTCTCGATCTCGCCCGTCAGCCAGGCGCGCCATTCGGCATTATGTTCGCGGCTGTGCGCGACAAAGTTCTCGTCGCCGAGCGCCGCGACGGCGGCGGCCTGCCCCGCACGGGTGACGTTGAACGGCAGGCGGATGCGATGCAGCGCCGAAATCACGTCCGAGCTGGCATAGCCCCAGCCGATGCGCTCGGCGGCGAGGCCGTGAATCTTCGAAAAGGTCCGCGTCACGAAGACATTGGGCTCGGTCCTGGCGAGGTCGAGCCCGCCATCGTCTTCGGCCTCGGACAGATACTCCGAATAGGCCTGGTCGATCACGAACAGCACGTTCTTGGGCAGCCCGGCATAGAGTCGCTGGACCTCCGCGCGCGTCGCGAGCGTTCCCGTCGGATTGTTCGGATTGGCGAGATAGACGACGCGCGTCTTGTCGGTCACCGCCGCGAGCAGCGCATCGACGTCGGTCGCATAATCCTTGTCATCGGCCTCGACCGGCACCGCGCCGACGCGTCGCGCCGCGATCTCGTAGACCGCGAAGCCATAGCGCACATAGAGGATCTCGTCGCCCGCCCCGGCATAGGTGCCCGCCGCAAGGTGGAGCAATTCGTCCGAGCCGTTGCCGCAGATCACCCGCGCCGGGTCGAGCCCGAACTTCGCCGCGATCGTCTCGCGCAGCTCGTTCGCGCCCGGGTCGGGGTAGCGCGACAGCGCATCGGCGGCGCCCTGCGCGGCGGCGAACGCCGCGCGCGCCTTCTCGCCCGTGCCGAGCGGATTCTCGTTCGCGCTGAGCTTGATCAGCGGGCGGCCGTCGGCGCCCGCCGACTTGCCGGGAACATAGGGAGCAATGCCGCTGATCCACGGCTTGGGGGTGAGGGTCGGGGTCGTGTCGGTCATGCCGCGGCGTTTAGCGCGTGGGCGCGCCGAGTCCAGCACGTTGACAGCCCCCGCGCACCCGCTTAGCCCCGCGCGCACCATGGCGAGCGCGCTCCACCATATTTCGCACCAGAGCGTGACGATCCCGACCCCGCTGCCGCTCGACAGCGGCCAATCGCTGCCGTCGGTAACGATCGCATGGCAAAGCTATGGCGCATTGAACGCCGACAAATCGAACGCGATCCTGCTCTGTCACGCGCTGACCGGCGACCAATATGTCGCGAGCGACCATCCGGCGACGGGCAAGCCCGGCTGGTGGGCGCGCATGGTCGGCCCCGGCAAGCCGATCGACACCGACCGCTTTCACGTCATCTGCGCCAATGTGCTCGGCAGTTGCATGGGATCGAGCGGCCCCGCGACCCCCGACCCGGTGACCGGCGCGCCGCTCGGCATGGCCTTTCCCGTCATCACGATCGGCGACATGGTGCGTGCGCAGGCGATGCTGCTGGGTCATCTCGGCATCGAGCGGCTCCACGCGGTGGTCGGCGGCTCGATGGGCGGCATGCAGACGCTCGCCTGGGCGGCCAACTATCCCGAGCGGCTCGAACGCGCACTGGTGATCGCCAGCGCCGCGCGGCATTCGGCGCAGAATATCGCGTTCCACGAGGTCGGGCGGCAGGCGATCATGGCCGACCCCGACTGGCAGGACGGCCAATATTATGGCAGCGCTCGCGCGCCGACCAAGGGCCTCGCGGTCGCGCGGATGGCGGCGCATATCACCTATCTCTCCGAAGAAGGGCTGACCGAGAAATTCGGCCGCCGGCTGCAGGCGCGCGACATCAAAAGCTTCGGCTTCGACGCCGATTTCCAGATCGAATCCTATCTGCGGCACCAGGGGCTCGCCTTCACCGACCGCTTCGACGCCAACGCCTATCTCTACATCACGCGCGCGATGGATTATTTCGATCTCGCCGATCCGCACGACGGCCGCCTCGCGGGCGCCTTTGCGAGGGCGAAGGACGTGCGCTTCACGCTCGTCAGCTTCGACACCGACTGGCTCTATCCGACCGCCGAATCGCGCCGCATCGTCCAGGCGCTGCAGAGTGTCGGCGCGGCGGCGAGCTTCGTCGAATTGTCGGCGCCCTATGGCCACGACAGCTTCCTGCTCGACGTGCCCGCGCTCGACCGGCTCGTCGCGGGCGCGCTCGGGAGCGGTTTCTGATGGCGCTGCGCCCCGACCTTGCGATCATCGCAGACGCCGTGCCGTCATCGGCGCGCGTGCTCGACGTCGGCTGCGGCGACGGCGAGTTGATGGTGGCGCTGCGCGACAAGGGCGTCGACGCGCGCGGGCTCGAAATCGACCCCGCGAACGTCACCGCGGCGATCGCGCGCGGCCAGTCGGTCGTGCAGGGCGACGCCAACCGCGACCTCGCCGACTATCCCGACAACGCCTTCGACTATGCGATCCTGTCGCAGACGCTGCAGACCACCGAGCGTCCCGACCTCGTCGTCGGCGAACTGCTGCGCATCGCGCCGCGCGCTTTCGTCAGCTTCCCCAATTTCGCGCATTGGCGCGTGCGGCTCGCGCTTTTGTGGGGCGGACGGATGCCGGTGACGCGGCTGCTGCCGGTCGCCTGGTACGAAACCCCCAACATCCACCATGTTACGGTCAGCGATTTCCGCGACCTGATCGGTGCCAAGGGGATCGGCATCGAAGCCGCCTGGTATCTGTCGGGCGACCAGCCGACAAGCGACGCCGCAGCAAGCTGGCGCGCCGAACATGCGATTTTTTTGATCAAGCGCGCCTGATGATTGCCATCATGCGGATGCGGCTCCTTCTGGCCTAAGTTGGAGATTGTAAGAAGCGGACATCCCGATAGTCTATGGGCATGACGGTCACCGCTCTCCTCGCACCCGAGCATGATCTCGCTACCACAAATGCTCTCCTGCGGGCGCTGCACGAGATGGGCGCTGAAGAGATTTCGAGAAATTGGGGTGTCGCCGGCTCTCAGGAAATAAGCATGCTACGTTTCTCGCTTGGCGAGCAGCAGCTTATCGTCGAGGCGGAAACCTATATCGGGCTGTCGGTAACCGGAACTCGCGAAACGGTCGACGCGATCACCTCACGAGTGCGCGATATTGTAGGCAAAGCAAAAGCTGGATTCCCGCTTACGCGGGAATGACGAAGTGGAAGGCGCGCGCGCTCAGCGCTTCCGAATCCCGTCGGCAATCAGTGCATTGGCGCGTGCCGCCACGGCGGCAACATCATCCTCGGTATCCCACACGCCATAGCGCAGCCCGAGGAAGACGTTCATCCCCATGATCGCCCAGGCTTCGACCTCGCCGATCCCGCCGCGCAATTCGCCCGCGTCGGCACCGGCGGCGAGGCGCGCCGCGATGCGCTCGGCGGTCGAGGCGTAGTGATTGCGGAAACTCTCGGGATCGACGAACTCGGCCTCGTCGACGATGCGATAGATTTCCTGATGCGCGCGCGCGAATTGCAGGAAGGCCGCGAGCGCGCGCGCCTCGGCGTCGATCGCGCCGGTCGCGCCCTCCATCGCGGGGGCGACATGGTCGCGCACGCGCCCCGACATGTCGGCGACGAGCGCGCGGAAGATCGCGTCCTTCGAATCGAAATAGGTGTAGAAGCTGCCGAGCGCGGTGCCGGCGCGGCGCGTGATGCCGCTGATCGACGCCTCGTGGAAGCCGCGCTCGCCGAATTCGACCGCCGCGGCGTCGAGCAATTTGCGCAAGGTGCGCCGCCCGCGTTCGGTGCGCGGCACCTTGTCGGGGTTGCCCGCCTCGCTCTCGGCGTCGGGCGTCGAAACGCGCGGCTGGTCCATCATCTGCCTTCCCGTCCTCCCCCACGGACGACCGCAACCGATTAGCGGCGCGGCCAGCGTGGCTTTTTCGCATCACCGCCACCCAAAAGACAGCGGATAAATATTCCAAGTTGAAACTTGGTTCACCTTTCATTATTGGGTAGCGCGCGGCTTGGCAAGACCGGCCCAAGAAAATCGAAAAAGGGTGGCGCTGCGCCGCCCATGTCATGGGAGACTCATATGCGTCCTTTCGCCCGCCGCGTGCGCCACGCCGTCTGCGCCACCACCGCCCTCAGCCTGATCGCCTTCGCCCCGGCCGCCTTTGCGCAGGATACCGATCCCGCCGCGAGCGCCGATGACGGCAGCGAGGAAATCATCGTCACCGCGCGGCGCCGCGACGAGCGCCTGCTCGACGTGCCGATCGCGGTCAGCGCGATTTCGGGCGAGGCGCTCGAGGCGCGCGGCGCGCTCGACATCACCGACGTCGGCAACATCACCCCGAACACGACGCTCGAAACCTCGCGCGGCACCAATTCGACGCTCAGCGCCTTCATCCGCGGCGTCGGGCAGCAGGACCCGGTCCCGGGCTTCGAGGCGGGCGTCGGCATCTATCTCGACGACGTCTATCTCAACCGCCCGCAGGCTGCGGTCCTCGACATCTACGACGTCGAGCGGATCGAGGTGCTGCGCGGACCGCAGGGCACGCTCTATGGCCGCAACACGATCGGCGGCGCGGTCAAATATGTCACCAAGATGCTGCCGCAGGATTTCAGCCTGAAGGCGCGCGCGACCTATGGCACCTATGACCAGGCCGAGGGCGTGCTGACCGTCAGCGCGCCGCTGACCGACATGCTGCGCGTCGGCGGCTCGGTCGCGCGGCTGTCGCGCGGCGGTTTCGGCGACAATCTTACCGTCCCCGGCCTCGAGAATTACAACAAGGATGTCTGGGCGGGCCGCGGCACGCTCGAATTCGGCGGCTATGGCGAGCCGGTGCTGATCCGCATCTCGGGCGACTATACCCGCGACAAGTCGAGCCCGCGCAACGGCCACCGGCTGATCCCCGGCCTGCTGACGGGCGCGCCGGTCCTCGACGACGTCTATGACACGCGCGCCGGCCTCGTGGACCCGAAGCAGGATATCGAGGCCTGGGGCCTCGCGATGAACGTCTCGGCCGAACTCAGCGACAATCTGACGCTGCGCTCGATCAGCTCGTGGCGCAAGGATACGAGCTACACCCCGATCGACTTCGACAGCCTCGCAACCGTCGATGTCGACGTCCCCGCGGTCTATCGCAACGAACAGCTGAGCCAGGAATTCCAGCTCCTCTACGACAGCGACCGGCTGCACGGCCTTGTCGGTTTCTATTATCTCGACGCCAAGGCTTACACCAAGTTCGACGTGCTGCTCGCCACCACCGGCACGCTGCTCGGCCTGCCCGGCTTCGCGCAGCAGACGATCGGCGACGTGCGCACCGACACCTGGTCGGTGTTCGGCGACTTCACCTTCGACGTCACCGACCGGCTGCACATCTCGGCGGGCGGGCGCTACACCGTCGACAAGCGCGACAGCTTCGTCTTCAAGCAGAATCGCCTGCTCGGCGCCGACCCCGAATTCGGCGGCGCCAGCGTCCCGCTCGGCGCCCCGATCACCAATTTCGATGGCAAGGCGCGCTTCAAGAAATTCACCCCGCGCGCGTCGGTGTCGTTCGACGTCAACGACGATCTGATGATCTACGCATCCTATTCGAAGGGCTTCAAGGGCGGCGGTTTCGACCCGCGCGGCAGCGCCAATGTCCGCGCGATCGACGTCAACAACGACGGCGTCTTCGCCTATGACGAAATCTATAACTTCTTCCTGTTCGAACCCGAAACGGTCGACAGCTACGAGGCCGGGATCAAGGGTTCGGCGCTCGACGGCGACCTCAATTTCGCGCTGACCGGCTTCTATGCCGATTACAAGAATGTCCAGATCCCAGGTTCGGTCGGCATCGACGCGAACAACGACGGCATCTTCGAAGGCTTCTCGGGCGTCACGACCAACGCCGCCTCGGCGACCTTCAAGGGCGTCGAGCTCGAGACCTCGGCCCGCTTCGCGCACGACTTCGCCGGCGCGGGCTCGCGGATGAGCTTCCAGGGCGCACTCGGCTATATCGATGCGCAATATGACGAGTTCATCGGCAACCTCGGTACCGACGTGTCGGACATCACCGACATCCAGAACACGCCGAGCTGGACCGCATCGGGCACGCTCGGCGCGCTGGTCCCGGTCGGCGACGGCGACGTCAATTTCTCGACCACGCTTTCGTATCGCAGCAAGACGCAGCAGTTCGAATATCCCAGCCCCTATCTCGACCAGAAGGGCTATGCTTTGTGGGATGCCAGCCTCGTCTACAGCTTCGGCGGCGACCGTTATTCGATCGGCGTCCACGGCAAGAACATCCTCGACAAGCAGTACAAGACCTCGGGCTATCAGTTCCTCGTCGTCAACCCGGCGACCGGGCTGCCCGTGACCAACGCCAACGGCCTGCCGACCCCGTCGCTCGGCCGCGAAGGCGTCGCGACGGTCTTCTACGGCAACCCGCGGCAGGTGTTCGTTACGGGAACGGTGAAGTTCTGACCGGCGACGTTTCAGAAAAAGGGGGAAAGGGGCGCTGGCGACGGCGCCCCTTTTTCTTTGGGCGAAGGTGATGGCGGCTTCGGTGTGGGGAGCGGACGTTGATCTCCCCTCTCGCTTGCGGGAGGGGTCGGGGGAGGGCCT
>NZ_LYVN01000135.1 GCF_001990265.1 Sphingopyxis sp. KK2 | reverse complement strand
GACGATTTTGCCGAGCGGTGACACCGCGACCGCCCCGAGCAACACGAGAAACGCCACCCCCGCAACGGCGAAGACGGGGCCGAGGTAGAGGAGGACCCAGTCGTTGATCGCTACCTCGGCGTCGAAAAAGGCCTGCCGCTGCCAAAGGCTGAAGCCGACCGCGGCCGCAAGGATGGCCAGCGGGACGAGGAATACCGGGCGGTTGATGCGGCGCGGCGGTGCGGGTGGCAAAGGTGATGTCGCTCGAAGGAAACAGGAACCCCAGCATGACGCGACCGGCGGCGCGGGTCAAACGCCATCGGAACGGGTTGCCGACGCGCGCGTTTCGACCGACAGACATGTCTCGCGAGGAGAAGTTCGATGACCAGGATGATTTTTGCCGCCGCGGGGGGCTTTGCGCTGCTCGCCGGGGTGCAGGCCGCTGCGTTCGAGCCGTTGCCCGATGGCACCACGACCGAGGAACGCGCCAATACGGCCCGGCTCAACGCCGAGCAGCGCGCGCGTGGCGAAGCCGAGAAGGCCGCCTATGAGCAGCAATTGGCCACGATCGCGCAGCAGGAAGCCAATTCGCAAGCCGAATTCGCCGAGGAAACCGCAGCCTATGAGGCCGAGAAGGCGCGTGTGGCGGCGATGTCGGCGGAGGAGCGGATCAAATGGGAAGCCGATGTGGCAGCTTGCAAGGCAGGTGACCTGACGCGCTGCGCGGCGCCGGCGGTTCCGCCCAAGCCGTGACCGATGGCGGCGCCGGTCAAGGCGCCGCTATTCCGCTGGTCGGCTAGCTGACGGCTCTGCCGCTGCCACGGTCTTTGTTGCAACAGCCTCGGTCGGCGGTGGAGGCGGCGCCACGCCGGGCGGGGGGGCGACCGGGTGACCTGCATCGCCGACGGGCGCGACAGGCAGGGCGGCCACCGGAGACTGCATCGCGATGACGGGGCCGGCCTCGACCTCTTCGAAACGCCCGCCATAACGATAATCGTCGGCGGGTTCGTCGGCGGCATAATCGATGGCAACAGCACCGAGTTCGCGAAACTCGTCGGCCATACGGCCCTCGCGTGCGAATTTGGATTGCAGCGTCGACCCATAGCCATGGCGGTCGGCACAATCATAACAGGGATCGACCGCCTCGCTGTCGACGCCAAGTGCTTCGGGATTGCCCGTCAGTTCGGCATAAGATGCGGTGGAGGCTGCGTCGGCGCCCATTCCACCGGTCGCCATCTGCCCGAGCAGCAGGCCGCCGACGGCGCCGATCCCGGCGATTCCCAGCCATCCCAAGGCCCGCAGCGATGCCCCTTTGTCTGCCATGACCGTCAAACGCGGGGCCGGCATTCGGGTTGCATCGATCATTCGGGGCTGCCTCTGGCCATTCGTCGACGCCTGAGCGCGCTTTGTCCTGCAATCGACGGAGCGAACCGGCCGGTCGAACCATCGCGGATTCGGCCGAAGAATGCCGGTATCCCTTCAAATGCGGGATACGGGGGCGTGGCCTTCCCCGGTCCGGGCCCTCGTATCCCGCATCCCCCGAAGAGAGGACTCCCCCATGGCGAAACTTACCCTGATCCTGCTGGCGGCGCCGATTGCGCTCACCAGTCTTTCCTTCCCCGCCGCCGCGCAGGAGAAGAAGACCGTGATCGTCCGCTACGACGATCTCAACCTTTCGAGCGTGTCGGGCCGTGAGCGGCTGAACACCCGCGTCAAGATGGCGGTGCGCGACGTCTGCGGCACCCGCATGGCGCAGGGCCTGCGCGCCGAGCAGAAGGCGCGCTATTGCGAGGATGTCGCGCTTAAAGATGCCGACGTGAAGCTGGCGGCGCTGTTCAACGGCGACGGCACCGCACTGGCGTCGCGCGGCCCGGTGGTCGTCGCCGCTCCCTGACGATGTCCCTCGGCCCATCGGCCGGAAAAGAAGGCGGTCATGCTCCGGCATGGCCGCCCTTTTCGTCAGTCCTGCATGATTGCCTTCACATCGTGGAGGTAGGTGCGGCCGATGCGATGGACGCCGCCTTCGCCGAGATCGACGCTCCACGCGCCGTCGCCATGATGCTTGAGCCCGGCGATGCCGTCGCGGCGGACCATTTTCGAGCGGTGGATGCGCATGAACTGGTCGGGGTCCATTCGCGCCTCGAGCGACTTGATCGTCTGGTGGATCAGCCAGCTGCGCGCGCCGACATGGAGCCGCATATAGTCGCGTTCGGCCTCGATCAGGTCGACCTGGCCTGCGTCGATGCGCAGCATCTCGCCGCGATTCTGGACCCAGAATTCGC
Organism: Sphingopyxis sp. KK2; assembly: GCF_001990265.1. Taxonomy (GTDB): domain Bacteria; phylum Pseudomonadota; class Alphaproteobacteria; order Sphingomonadales; family Sphingomonadaceae; genus Sphingopyxis. The sequence goes on along the minus strand of NZ_LYVN01000135.1, from coordinate 8,733 downwards.
CGATCCATTTGCTTTTGGGCGACCGCCCGCGGTCGGCGGCGCGCCATTCGCGGACGCGCGACAGGGCGCGGCCGAGGCGGTCGGGCGATACCGGCTTGAGTAGATAGTCGACCGCGGCGACGTCGAAGGCAGCGACGGCATATTGGTCGAACGCGGTCACGAAGATCACCGCGGGCGGATTGTCGAGCCCGTCGATCGCCGCCGCGACGTCGAGTCCGTTGAGACCGGGCATCGCGATATCGCACAGCACGAGGTCGGGCGCGAGCGCGTCGACAAGGCGCAGCGCCGAGGCGCCGTCGGTCGCGGTGCCGACCAGCGACACGCCATCCTGCTGGCCGGCGAGAATCTGGAGCCTTTCGATCGCCAGTGGCTCGTCGTCCACGATCAGCGTGCGCAAAGTCTGGATCATCGCATCAGCACCCCTGTTGCGCGAGCGGCAGCCAGAGCGAGACGACGAACCCGCCGTCGTCCGACTTGCCCCATTCGCAGCCCGCCGTCGGGCCATATCGCGTCATCAACCGTTCACGGACATTGCCGAGGCCGAGCCCGGTGCCGGGTTCGGGCACCGGCGCCTTGGCGTCGATGTCATTTTCGATCCGCAGCACCAGGAGGCCATATTCGGCGCTGGCGGTCAGGCGGATCGCGATCGTGCCCTTGCTGGGGGCGACGCCATATTTGATCGCATTTTCGATGATCGGTTGCAGGATCAGCACCGGCACGCACGCATGCTCCAACTCCTTGGGCATCGATACCTCGACGCGCAATCGGTCGGGGAAGCGCGTCTGCTCGATATCGAGATACAGCCGCTGGAGCGCGATTTCCTCGTCGAGGCTGACGAGCTGTTCGGGATCGATCGCGAGGCTTGAGCGCAGGAAGGACGAGAGGTTCATGATCATCGTCTCGGCCTCGGCCTTCGATCCGCGCATCACCAGCGTCGAAAGCGAATTGAGCGTGTTGAACAGGAAATGCGGATTGACCTGATAGTGCAGCGCGCGGAGCTGCGCGGTCTGGGCCTCTATCCGGTAGCTGTCGGCGCGTCGTTCGACAGCGTGCATCTCGTTCGCATAGCCGAAGGCGACATAGAGCGCCGCCCACACGGCAAAGAAGAAATACCAGCGGATCGAGCTGTCGAGGATCAGCACTGTTTCCCAGGCAACCGGGTATTTTTCCTGCACCTCGGCGATGATCGTGGCAGTGTCGGGGCCCGGAAACCAATAGTAGAAGACGAGCAGGTTGATCGTGGCATAGAGGACCACGAGCGGGATCGCCGTTCCCAGCGCCGCTGCCAGCCGGGCGCCGAAGCTTTGCGGCTGGACGCGCTGCAGCAACTGATAGAGCACGAATGTGCAAAGGATGCCCGCGACCACGACGATCGCGCGCCGGCCGGCGAACTCCCATTGGTCGGGCGCGCCGGTGAGCAGCGCGAGGCCGGTGGTGATGAGGAAATAGAGCATCCACATCGCGATGATCGAGCCGATCGCGACGCGCGGGTCGACGCGCGCGTCGGAGGCTCTCCAGTCGGGCGCGGAGGCGAGGAATCTGGCGCGGCGATCGCTCTGGGCCAGCTTGCGGTCGGAGATATTCATTGGCGCCCTCCTATCGCAGACCGCAGCGAAGGGCGAGTCGGCGCCCGGCCGCCAGTCGAAGGCGAGGGGAGGTTGGTCGAAAGCGCCGGACGCTCAACCCGCACCCGCCGGCTGCGCCATGGCCCCGCGCCACGCACCGTGCCGGTACACCGCCCAGGCGAGGCCGAGCGAGGCCAGCGAGGAGAGCGGGAAGCTCCACCAGATCGCGTCGGCGCCCAGCACCGGATAGGCGAAATGATAGATGCCGAAGCGCACGGGGAACATCGAGACGAAGAGGATGATCAGCGGCGGCACCACCGAGCCATTGGCGCGCAGGGTGCTGATCAGCACGATGGTCGTGCCGAAGGGCAGGAAGGTCCAGGTCGCGATATACTGGATGTTGCGCGCGACCTCGATCGCTTCGCTGCCGTTGCCGAGGAAGAGCGCCAGCGCCGCGCGGTCGAAAAGCAGGAGTAACGCGATGAGGATGCCCGTCATCGCGAGGTTGATCGCGATGCCGCTGTTGGTGACGCTCGACACGCGGTCCCAGCGCCCGGCGCCGATATTCTGTGCCGCCATCGAACTGACCGCGGCGCCGACTGCGAGCGCGGGCATCTGGATATAGTTCCACAGCTGCAGCGTGGCGCCATAGGCGGCGGCGGTGACCAGCCCCTCGCGATTGACGAGACCCACCATGACAAGCCCGGCGCCCGAGATGACGAGCATCTGCGCCCCCATCGGCAGGCCGCGCCCGATGATGAAGCGCAATTCGCTCCATTTGGGGAGGAGATAGACGAGCTCGCGGCCGCGAAGTCGCAGCACATGATTCTTCGCATAGAACCAGCCGATCATCCCAGCGAGCGCGATGATGCCGGCGAGCGCGGTGGCGAGCGCGCTGCCCGCGATACCGAGGCGGGGGAAGGGGCCGAGGCCGAGGATGAGGATGGGATTGAAGACGATGTCGAGCACCACCGCGAGGATCATGAAGCGCAGGGGAGTCACCGCGTCGCCCGCGCCGCGCGACGCCATCATCAGCGTGACCGACAACATGCTCGCGGGGACGGCGAGGAAGGTGACGCGCAGATAGTCGTGCGCGAGCGCAAAAGCCTCGGGCGGGGTTTTCAGCAGGCGCAAAATCGAGTCGGAAGCGTACCAGCCGATGATTGCGATAATGACCGAGAAGATCAGCGCCAGCCCGATCACGCCGCCCGTGGCGCGGCGCGCAGCATCGACATCGCCGCGCCCGATCGATTGGCCGATCAGCACCGTCGCCGCCATGCCGAAGCCAAAGAAAGCGCCGAACATCAGGAACATGATGATATTGGCATTGGCGGTAGCGGCAAGCGCGCTTTCGCCGAGGAACTGGCCGACCCAGATCGAGTTTACCGAACCCGAGAGCGTCTGCAGGATGTTCGATGCCAGCGTCGGCAGCGCGAACAGGATCAGCGTCTTGGCGATCGGCCCCTGCGTGAGGTCCATCCGCCCGCCGCCACGCGCGGTCTGGCGCGGCGGAACGGCATTGGCCGCCGGGTCGGCGGCCGCCGCGACCGGCGTCGGCGTGACGGGGGCTTCGCCGTCGCTCACCCCAGGCGCGCGAGCGCGGCGGTCAGGCGGTCGGCCTCCGCTTCCTTGGCGGCGTGGTCGGCACGCGCCTTCTCGACGGCTTCGGGCTTGGCGCGCTCGACGAACGACGGATTGTTCAGGCGTCCGGCGAGGCTGTCACGTTCCTTGGCCGCGGCGGCGAGCGCCTTGGTCAGCCGTTCGCGCTCTGCGGCGATGTCGATCACGCCTTCGAGCGGGACGGTGATCGTCTCGCCCTCGACGACGAGCTGCGCCGAGGCACCCGTGGGCGCGGGATCGAAGCTTATGGCCTCAAGCCGCGCGAGACGGTCGAGCTGCGCCGACAGCTTGTCGGTGCGGGGCTTGAGCGACGCCGGGAAATGCGCGGTAAGGCGTGCGCCCGGCGGCAGGCCGAGTTCAGCCTTGGCGGTGCGCAACTCGCTGACGAGCTTGATCAGCCAGTCGATGTCGGCGCTCGCCTCGGCATCTTTTTCGGCAGCCGGCGCGGGCCATTTCGCGGTAATGAGCGGATAGTCGGCGCGCCCGCCGAGCCCGGTCCACAGCTCTTCGGTTATGAAGGGCATGAAGGGGTGGAGCATGACGAAGATTTGGTCGAGCACCCAGCCGGCGACGGCCTTGGTCTCGTCATCGATCGCGCCCTTGATCAGTTCGAGATACCAGTCGCAGAAGCGGTCCCAGGCAAAGCTGTAGATTGCGTTCGCGGCCTCGTCGAAGCGGAAGGCCGCGAGCGCGCGGTCCATCGCCGCGACGGTGTCGGCGACCTCGCCGATGATCCAGCGGTTGACCGGCAGCGTCGCGGTCGGGGCTTCGAGGCTGGTCGAGGCCACAATGCCATTGGCTTCGCAGAAGCGCGCGGCGTTCCACAGTTTGGTCGCGAAATTGCGATAACCCGCGAGGCGCGCGTCATCCATCTTGATGTCGCGGCCCTGGCTTTCCATCGCCGACATGAAGAAGCGCAGAGCATCGGCGCCATACTGGTCGATCAGCCCGAGCGGATCGACGACATTGCCCTTCGACTTCGACATCTTCGCGCCATCGGGCGCGCGGACGAGGCCGTGAAGATAGAGGGTCTTCCACGGCACATCGCCCATGAACTCCATCCCCTGCATCGCCATGCGTGCATCCCAGAAGAAGAGGATGTCGAAGCCGGAAATGAGGACGTCGTTGGGATAGTGGCGCTTAAGCAGGTCGGTGTTCTCGGGCCAGCCGAGCGTCGCGAAGGGCCAGAGCGCGGAGGAGAACCAGGTGTCGAGGACGTCCTCGTCGCGCCAAATGTAGATCGTCTTTTCGTCCAGATTCAGATAATCTTCCGAGGTCGTCGGATGATCTAGAATCTCCACTTTATAGGCGTCGCCGTAAAATGCCTGCGCGTCCGCCGCTGCCTCTTCTTCCGAATTGGCGACGAATATCTCGCGTCCTTCGCGGGCTTCCGGACTGACTACCAGTTTGCCGTTATCCAGACGTTTGGGGCCGTACCAAGCCGGAATCCGGTGACCCCACCAAAGCTGGCGCGAAACGCACCATGGCTGGATATTCTCCATCCAGTTGAAGAAGGTCTTTTCCCACGTCTTGGGGACGATGTTGATGCGCCCGTCGCGCACGGCCGCCATCGGCGGCTGGGCCAGCGTTTCTGCATCGACATACCATTGGTCGGTCAGCCACGGCTCGATTACCACGCCGCCGCGGTCGCCGAAGGGGGTCTGGATCGTGCGCGGCTCTGCGTCGTGCTCGACGACCTCGCCCTCTTTCGACGTCACGACATGCGGGATCAGGAAGCCGGCTTCCTTCATGCGCGTCACGACCAGTTCGCGCGCGCCGTCCTTGCCGTCGCGCTTGAAGCGGTGAAGGCCGAGATATTCGTCGGGGATCAGCCCGTCGGCGGTCTGGATGACGTTTGCGTCGCCGTCGAGCATGTTGAGCATCTCGCCGGGCTTGAACCCTGCGCGCTTGCCGACGTCGAAGTCATTGAAATCATGCCCGGGGGTGATCTTCACCGCGCCGCTGCCCAGTTCGGGATCGGCATGTTCGTCGGCCACGACCTTGAAGCGGCGGCCGGTGATCGGCTGGAGGATGTCCTTGCCGATCACGCTCTTGTAGCGCGCATCGTCAGGGTGGACCGCGACCGCCATGTCGGCGAGCATCGTTTCGGGGCGCGTCGTCGCGACCTCGATATAGTCGCGCCCGTCGTCGAGTTTCATTCCGTCGGCGAGCGGATATTTGAAATGCCAGAAGCCGCCTTGGACCTCGTGCGTCTCGACCTCGAGATCCGAGATCGCGGTCTTGAGCTTGGGGTCCCAGTTCACCAGCCGCTTGTCGCGGTAGATCAGGCCTTTCTTGTGCAGGTCGACGAAGACCTTGACTACGGCCCGCGTGAAATGCGGGTCCATCGTGAACTGCTCGCGCGACCAGTCCATCGAACAGCCAAGGCGACGGAGCTGGCCGGTGATCTGGCCGCCGCTTTCGCCCTTCCACTGCCAGACCTTCTCGACGAAATCTTCGCGGCTGTAGTTGGTGCGCTTGTCCTGCCGCTCCTCGAGCTGGCGTTCGACGACCATTTGCGTCGCGATGCCGGCATGGTCCATGCCGACGACCCACAGCGCATCCTTGCCGCGCAGCCGCTCGTAACGGATCAGCACGTCCTGCAGCGTATTGTCGAGGGCATGGCCGATATGCAGCGCACCGGTGACGTTCGGCGGCGGGTTGACGATCGTATAGGGGGTGGCGTCGGGACGCGCAGGGCGAAACAGCCCGCGGCTTTCCCATTCATGGGCCCATTTCGCCTCGATTGCGGCGGGATCGAATGTTTTTTCCATCGGCATAGCCGGGCGCCTTTGCCAGCCGGGGTGCGGGCTGGCAAGCCGGATCGGCGGAGACTAGACTGTCACCGGCTGGCAGGAGCGAGGCTATGGACGATCCTATGCGTAGCGGCGTCATCCGCTTGGCAGACTATGCGGCGAAAGTGCCGACGCCCGAAGGCGAACGATCGGTGCTCGCGCTGAAACGCGGGACGCTCGATGTTAGGCTGTCGGTGCCTGTCCCGCCGAACCGCCAGACGCCGCACGAGCAGGACGAGCTTTACGCTGTCATCCGCGGCCACGGCGTGCTGATCCACGGCGACGAGCGCACGGCCTTTTCAGCCGGAGACCTGCTGTTCGTCGCGGCCGGTGTCGAGCATCATTATGCCGATTTCAGCGTCGACCTGGCGCTGTGGCGCATATTCTATGGCAAGGCCGGCGGCGAGCTTCCTGAGTAGCCCGCCGCCCTTCATGGCCTATTTCTTGAGGTAGGTCTTCATCCAGTCGAACACCGTGCCATACCATTGCACGCTGTTCGCGCCCTTGAGCACCCAATGGTTCTCGTCGGGGAAGACGAGCAGTTGCGACGGAATGCCGCGGCGCTGGAGCGCGGTGAAGCTCGCGATGCCCTGCGTATAGGGAATGCGGAAATCCTTTTCGCTGGTGATCACCAGCATCGGGGTCTTCCACTTCGCGACATGGTTCACCGGGTTCCATTTTTCATATTCTTCGGGAACGTCGTAATAGGTGCCGCCATGCTCCCACTCGTCGAACCATAGTTCCTCGGTCTCATAGGCCATGGCGCGCGCGTCGAACACGCCGTCGTGCTGGACGAGGCATTTGAAGCCGTCGGGCCACTGGCCCGCGATCCAGTTGGTCATATATCCGCCGTACGAGCCGCCGAGCGCGCAGGCGTTGGCGATGTCGAGCGATGCATCCTGCTTGCCCGCCGCAGCGAGGCCGAGCTTGAGGTCTTCGAGGGGCTTGCCGCCCCAATCCTTGTTGATGCTGTCGGTGAAGGCCTGGCCGTAGCCGGTCGAGCCGTGGAAATCGATCGTCACCGCAGCGTAGCCGGGCGCCGAGAAGAGCCGCGGGTTCCAGCGCGTCGACCAGCCATTGCCGAAGCTCGACTGCGGGCCGCCATGGATCAGGAAGGCAACGGGCAGCTTGCCCTCGGCCTTCGCCGGCTTGACGATCTGGCCCCAGACCATGTCGCCGTTGGCGCCGGCGAATTGCAGTCGCTTGACGTCAACGGGGTCGATTTCGGCCATTTGCGCCTTGTTGACCTCGGTCAGGCGGGTCACCTTGCCCTTTGCATCGCGGACGAACAGGTCGGTCGGGTCGGCGATGCTGTTGCGGCTGTAGAGCAAAGCGCCGCCGGGCAGCGGGGTGACGTCGCCAATATTGCCTTCCCACTGGTCGATCGTCGCCTTCAGCTTTTCGACCTTGCCGGTCTTGGCGTCGACCTTGAACACCGGATGGTCGAGCACATCCTGCGCGGTGACGTAGAGCGACTTGCCGTCGGGCGCCCAGGCGATCGAGCCGACCGAGCGGTCCCAAGCGTCGGTGAGCTTGCGCGTCTCGCCGGTCGCGAGGTCGCGGAGCATCAGCACCTGCCGGTCGGCCTCATAGGTCGGGCGCGCCATTGCCGCATAGGCGAGCCATTTGCCGTCGGGCGAGGGGGTGGGCAGGGTGTCGGTGGCTTCATTCGCCTCGGTCAGGTTCACCGGCATCATCCGGCTGTCGACGAGCCAGCTGTAGATATCGAGGTTGGTCGACATCGGCTCGTTCCGGTCGGCCTTGCGCAGCGTGAAATAAACGGTTCGGCTGTCATTGCCCCACGCGAGTTCCTCGCCGCCGCCGAAGGGCTTCGACGGGCTGTCGCCGATCAGGCCCGCGTCGACCGGGCGTTCGGTGGTCGCCTTGCCGCCTTCGAGGTTGAATACGAACGGGCGGCTGTAGGTGCCCGGCGTCTCCCATTCGTCCCAGTGGCGCACGAAGCCGACCCCGTCCTTGTAGAGGCGGCCGGTGCCGGGGCCTTGCAGCGCGCCCTTGTCCTTGGCGTCGCAGCCGAAGCTGGTGCATTCCTTGGCGATGTCGCCCCAGGCGAGCAATTTGCTACCATCGGGTGCGATCTTGAAGCCCGACACATCGGCCATGGTATCGGTGACCTGCACCGCGGCACTGTTCGGGGTTCCGAGATCGACCCGCCAGACCTGGCTCTTGCCCGACGCGTTGGAGAGGAAGAACAGCGTCCCGTCCTTGTGGAAGGCGGGGGCGCTTTCATTCTTGTCGGGGGTGTCGGCGATCCGCACCGGTGCCCCGTCCTTGGCGTTGCGGTCGACGAGCCACAGGCCGGTCGAGCGCTTGTAGGTTTCGGGCGCGGTCTCGGTCATCTGATACACCACCCAGCGACCGTCGGGCGAAGCGGTGAGCGCCGCGAGGCGCTTGAGCGTCGCAAGGTCGACCTCGGTCATCGGCCGAGCGAGAGCGGGTGTCGAAAGGGCGGCGGCGAGCGCGATCGCGCTAGTGAGGATCAGGTTACGCATGCAACGGCTTTAGCGATGCGACAGGCGCGTTCAAGCGCGAAGCGGCGGGCACATCGGTCACGATCCGAGGGTGGCGGAAAAGCGGGCTTGGCGGAGGCAAATCATTCCTCTCTGGATTTGCCGGCGCCTTCGCGGCATCGGCCCGCGACCGAAGGAGAAGCCTGTGACGAAACCGGGGCCGAGTCGGCTGTTCATCCCGCTGCTGGCCGGCGCGAGCCTGCGCGACCGAATGATCGCCAGCGC
>NZ_LYVN01000134.1 GCF_001990265.1 Sphingopyxis sp. KK2 | reverse complement strand
GCGAGCCGGTGTCGGCGGCGGGCGACAGGACGCGCAAGGCGGCGGGGCTGCCCGAACTCGCCTGGATGATCGGCGAGGCGGCGGACATGGAGGTCGGGCTGTTCGCCTGCCAGTCGGGCATGGCGCTGGTCGGGCTGACGGCGGCGGAGATGGCGCCGCAGGTGCGTGCGGCGGGGCTGGTCAGTTTCCTGCGCGACGTCGGCGAAGGCGACCGGCTGCTCGTCTATTAGGGGTTTTCGCAGACCTTGATGTCTTCGGGCTTGGGCGCCTTCCCCTCGGGTTCGAAGCGCGCGAGATAGCCACCGGCATGCTGCTTGTCGTCGTAGGAGACGAGCTTGTAGCCCACCGCCTCGAACTCGCAGACGAGCAGGCGGAAGGGGGTGCCATGGTCGGCGATCGGGCGGTCGCCGTCGACGACGAGCACCTGCCCGCCCTTGCGCAGCGCCGGGCGCAGCCGCCACAGGAAGGCGTAGGGCTCGCCGATCTCGTGATACATATGGACCATGAAGACGCGGTCGAAGCTGTTCGCGGGCAGACGCGGATCGTCGACCGCGCCGAGCTTTACCGACACATTGTCGAGCCGTTCGCGCGTGACGCGATCGGCGAGCCGCTCGATCACCTCGGGCATGATGTCCTGCGCGAGCACGCGCCCGCCCGCACCGACGCGGGTGGCGAGGCGGACGGTGTAATAGCCGTCGCCCGCGCCGATGTCGGCGACGGTCATGCCGGGACGGACGTCGGCCGAATCCATGACGTCCTCGGCCTCGTTGAGCCGGTCGCGCGCTTCCTCGGTCGACCATTTGGTCGAGACCGTCGGCGCAACCGGGCGGTCGGCGGGCGGGAAATCGCGCGCGGTCTCGGTGCGGTCGCTGTCACCCTGCCACGGCGCATCGCAGCTGCCGAGCAGCGGCAGCGCCGCCAGCGCGGCGTAGAGGCCCGCGCGCAGCGTCAATCGATGTCCTCGACCTCGACCTTTTCGCCGGTCACCTTCTGCGACAGCGCCGCCGCCATGAAGGGATCGAGCGCGCCGTCGAGCACGTCGCCGGGCGCGGTCGAGGTGACGCCGGTGCGCAGGTCCTTCACCAGCTGGTACGGCTGGAGGACATAGGAACGGATCTGGTGGCCCCAGCCGATTTCGGTCTTCGCCTGATATTCGCCCGAGGCTGCGGCCTCGCGCTTCTGCAGCTCGGCCTCGTACATCCGTGCCTTGAGCATCCCCATCGCGGTCGCACGGTTCTTGTGCTGCGAGCGGTCGTTCTGCGACGCAACGACGATGCCGGTCGGGATATGCGTGATACGCACCGCCGAATCGGTGGTGTTGACGTGCTGACCGCCCGCGCCCGAGGCACGGTAGGTATCGATCTTGAGGTCGCCCTCGTTGATCTCGATATCGATATTGTCGTCGATCACCGGATAGACCCAGACCGACGAGAAGCTGGTGTGGCGGCGCGCCGAGCTGTCATAGGGAGAGATACGGACGAGGCGGTGGACGCCGCTTTCGGTCTTCGAATAGCCATAGGCATTCTCGCCCTTGACCAGCATCGTCGCCGATTTGATGCCCGCCTGTTCGCCCGCCTGATATTCGACCAGCTCGACCTTGAAGCCGCGCTTTTCGGCCCAGCGGCCGTACATGCGCTGAAGCATCTCCGCCCAATCCTGGCTCTCGGTCCCGCCGGCCCCGGCATGGACCTCGATATAGCAGTCGTTGGCGTCGGCCTCGCCCGCGAGCAGCGCCTTAATCTTGTCTTCCTCGGCGCGCGCGGCGAGCGCGGCGAGGCCCGCGACGGCCTCGTCGACCATCGCCTCATCGCCTTCCATCTCGGCGAGCTCGATCAGCTCGGCGGTGTCGGCGCATTCGGTTTCGATCGCGCGCGTCGCGGTGATCGCCTCGTCGAGCCGGCGGCGTTCGCGCATGACTTCCTGCGCGGCCTTGGCGTCGTTCCACAAGGTCGGGTCCTCGACCTTGGCATTGAGCTCGTCGAGCCGCCGCACCGCGCGGTCCCAGTCGAGAAAGCGGCGCAGCAGCGCCAGCGCGGCGCCGATCTTGTCGATATGATCCTGCGCTTCGGCGCGCATGTCCTTGCTCCTGAAAATAGTTGGTCATGCCCTTACGGCCTGTCGGGCCGAAGGGAAAGAAGGTCCGCGAGCGTCAGATGATGCCGCCGCGATCCTCGAGGAAATCATTGTCGCTGCGGCCGCCATTGCCCTGCTGGACGGGAGCGTCCTGGCGTTTGGCGGCCTTGGCGGGCTTGATCTCTTCCTCGCGGATCGTCCGGCGCGGTTCGCTTTCGGGCTTGAACGCCTCCCAGATGATCGACGCCTTGGGATCGTTGCCCGGCCAGCTGCCATAAACGCGGCGGCCCGACTGGCGGTCGATACGCACCATGCGGATGCCCTTTGGCGCCGCAAAGGGAATCGGCTGGCGATCGTCGAGCGCGACGAGCGCAAAATCCTTGAAGATCGGTGCCGCGAGGCTGCCGCCCTGCGCATAGCCGCCCATCGAGCGCGGCTGGTCGAAACCGATATACATGCCCGCGATCACATCGGGGGTGCCGCCGACGAACCAGACGTCGTTCGGGCCCGAGGTCGTCCCGGTCTTGCCGAACAGCGGCACATCGAGGTCGCGCAGCCGGACCGCGGTGCCGCGCTGAACGACGCCTTCGAGCATATGGACGACCTGATAGGCGGTGAGCGGGTCCATCAGCTGCTTGCCCGACTTGGCGAAGCGCGGCATCGGGCGGCCGTCCCAATCCTTTTTGTTGCAGCCGTCGCACGGCTTCCACTTGGCGGGGAAGATCACCTTGCCGCGGCGGTCCTGGACATAGTCGATGACGCGCGGTTTGAGCTCGCGGCCGTGGTTGGCGAGCATGGCATAGGCGTTGGTGATCTTTTCGACCGTCGTCGAGCCAGCGCCGAGCGCGGTCGAGAGATAGGGCTCGTGCTTGCCGATGCCCATCGTCTGGATCATGTCGACGATCGGTTCCATGCCGATCTGGCTTGCCGCACGCACCGTCATCAGGTTGCGCGACTGTTCGAGGCCCCAGCGCATCGTATGTTCGCCGCTGCCGCCCGCGCCGCCGAAGTTGCGGAAGCATTTGTTGCCGAAGCGCGCGCCCTGATAGACGCAGAAAGACCCGTCGACGATCATCGTCGCAGGCGTCATGCCATTGTCGAGCGCGGCGGCGTAGACGAAGGGCTTGATCGTCGAGCCCGGCTGGCGTTCGGCCTGGGTCGCGCGGTTGAAGGGCGAGAGGCGGACGTCGAAGCCGCCCTGCATCGCGAAGATACGGCCCGAATGCGGGCTTTCGGCGATGAAGCCGCCCGATACCTCGGGAATGTTGCGCAGCGCATAGGTGTCGCCGCCGCTCGCCTTGACGACGATGAGGTCACCGGGGCGCATCGCCGAAAAGGCGCTGCCGCCGGTCTTGCGATAGCCGAGCGTCGCCGCGCCCGCAGGCAGGCGGCCGGTGTCGCCATTGGCGAAGCCGATACGCGCCTCGCCGGCGCTTTTCGACAGCACCGCGGCGACGCGCCAGCCGTCATAGTCGATGCCGATGAAGCTCGACGCGAGACGGCTCTGCCACTGGTCGTCGGCCTCGATCGTCGCGATCGGTCCCGACCAGCCCTTGCCCGCGTCGTAGCGCTGGAGTCCCTTGCGCAGCGCGCTGGTCGCCGCGGCCTGCATCTTGCCATCATAGGGCGTGCGCACCCAGAGGCCGCCAGCATAAGCACTGTGCGGGCCATCCTCGGCGGTTTCGCCGAATTGCGCGATCAGCTGGCGCCGCACCTCTTCCATATAATAGCCGCCGACCTGCGCGACCGCGGTGTTGCCGCTGCTGGTCAGGCCGAGCGGCATCGCGCGCGCGGCGTCGCGCTGCGCGGGCGTGATCCAGCCATTTTCCGCCATCGAGCCGAGCACGAAATTGCGCCGCGCGAGCGCGTCGGCCTCGAAGCGGGCGCGGCCGTATTTTTCGGGCGCCTTGGGCAGGATGGCGAGGAAGGCCATTTCGTGGAGCGCGAGCTGGTCGACGTCCTTGTCGAAATAGGCGCGGCTCGCGGCCTGGACGCCGAAGGCGCGGCGGCCGAGCGGGATTTCGTTGAGATACAGCTCGAGAATCTGTTCCTTGGTCAGCGCGCCTTCGATGCGGCGCGCGAGGATCAGTTCGCGAATCTTGCGGCGATAGCTGAGCTCGTTGGTGAGCAGCAGGTTCTTCGCGACCTGCTGGGTGATCGTCGACGCGCCGACCGGACGGCCGCTGTTCGTCATGTTGGTGACGATCGCGGTCGCGATGCCCGGATAGTCGATGCCGCCGTGGCTGAAGAAGGTCTTGTCCTCGGCCGCGAGGAAGGCGCGGACGAGCAATTGCGGATATTCGCTATATTCGAGCTGGACGCGGCGTTCGCGCGCATAGCTGTGCACCGGCTTGCCCTCGGCATCGCGGACCATCGTCGGCAGCGGCGGTTCGTAATCGCGCAATTGTTCGACCGACGGCAGGTCGCGCGCGAAGATCGCCCAGATCAGGACGAGGCCGAGCAGCCCGGTGAGGACGAGGTAGCCGAGCCAGCGGAACCAGCGGCGAAGCCACATGGTGCGGAACCATGTGAGAACGGCATTGCTGTCACGGTGCAGGCGATAGCGAAAGTGGGACGTGGTCTCGGCGGCCATAGGCTCTCGCCTCTAAAGCGTGCGCCCGCGAAAGGGAAGCATGGTTGCGGTGGAGCGCTGAACTCCCCTCCCGCTTGCGGGAGGGGTCGGGGGAGGGCCTGTTTTGTTGGCGCCTGATTTCGACATGCCCTCCCCTAGCCCCTCCCGCAAGCGGGAGGGGGACTTAGCGCGCCCGCCCCCGTGCGCTGACCGGCCAGATGGCGACCAGCGTCTCGCCGTCGACGACATGATAATGATCGTAGAGGTTCACCGTCGGGTCGCAGTGCGGGACGGTGAGCGTCACCGGATCGCCCGGTGCCAGTTCGTTGCCGATGCCGGGGGCGATGAGCGCGGCATGTTCGTCGCCCATGAAGGTGAAGAAGGCGCTTTCGGGTGCGCCGCGCCGGACGACCGCGACGCCGCCGTCGGTCGAAAGCGACTTGTAGCCCGCGTCGATCGTGACGAGGCCTGAATGATTGGCGCTGACCACGCGCGCGTCGACCCCGAGCGAAGTTTCGAAAGGGACCGTAGCGTCGCCGGTGAGGTCGCAGTCGAGATATTGCTTGTCCATGAAGACATAGCTGCCCGCCTGAAGCTCGGTGAAGACGCCGAGATCGAGGTCGATGCGGTGGGTGCCGGTGCCCGAGCCGGTGACGATTTCGGGCTTGTGTCCTGCCTCGGTGAGCGCGTCGATGACGGTCTGCAGATAGGCGGTGCGCTCCTCGATCGCGGCGCGGCGCTCGGCAAAGCTTTCGATATGCTGCTGCGACCCGCAGTAGAACTGCACGCCGCGGTAGCGGAGGTTCGGGAGCTTCGCGATTGCCTCGGCCAGCGCCACGGCGGCCTCGGGCGACGCGACGCCGGTGCGCGCGATGCCGGGGTCGATGTCGATGACGACGTCGAGGCCGCCGCCCAGCGCGGCATCGATTCGCGCCGCGACGGCGGGATGGTCGACCACCGCCATCAGCCCTTCGGCGCTTTTGGCGAGCGCCGCGAGCCGCTCGATCGCGCGCGGCGCGGCGACGGGCGAGGTGATGAGGATGCCGGTGATGCCGCCTGCGGCGAGCGCCTCGGCCTCGCCGATCTTGGCGCAGCAGATCCCCGCCGCGCCCGCCGCGAGCTGGCGCCGCGCGATGTCGACGCTCTTGTGCGTCTTGCCGTGCGGGCGCAGGCCGACGCCATGCGCCGCGACGAGCGCCGCCATCGCGGCGATATTGCGGTCGAGCGCGCCGGTATCGAGGACGAGGACGGGGGTGTTGAGGTCGGCACGGCTGCCCTGCCGGCCCACCAGATGGCCGTGCAGCGTCAGATCGTCGGTCATGAAAAAAGCGCCTCGAGATGCGGGTTGAGGAATTTGCCGTGCGGGTCGGCGGTGCGGCGGACGCACCGATAGCGTTCGGCGAGCGGATAGAGGCTATCGACATCGGCGCGGGTGAGCGTGTGGCGTTTCGCCCAATGGGGGCGGCCGTCATGACCGCGGAAGATGGCTTCGGCTTCGGCGAACACACCCTGCCACGGCATCTTCGCATATTGGTGCATCGAGATCGCCGCGACGGGTCCGGCGTTCATCGGGCTGATCCAGATATCGTCGGCGGCGACGGTGCGATATTCGAAGGGGAAGGTGACGGGCAGGCGCTTCTTGCGGATCCAGCCGACGACCTCGGCCAGCGCATCGAGCCCCGCCGCGCGCGGCATTTCATATTCCATTTCCTCGAAGCGGATCGTGCGATCCGACGGAAAGATGCTGTGCGCGGGGCCGCGGCGGTGGCCGTCGAAGCCGGTCTTCATCATGCCGCGCTGGAGCCAAGGGGTGAGGAATGGCAGCCGCGCCGCGACGTCGAGCACCCGGCGAAAGGCGGTTTCCTCCATGTCGGTGGTCGTCGGCGGCGGATCGCAAGGGTCGCAGGGGTCGAGCGTCTTGAGGATGACATGGTCGGCGTGGGGAAAGAACCAGAATTCGATATGGCGGTGCCGCTGCGCGAGGTCGTCATAGCTTTTGCGGACCTCGTCCCAGCGGCGTTTTTCGATGCGTTCGGCGAGGTGGAAGGCGGGGACGAGCGCGACCTCGATCTCGGTCGCGATGCCGAAGAGGCCGAGCGACAGCCGCTGCGCCTGATAGAGGTCGGACTCGGTGTCGGCGTCGCACCAGCGCGCCTCGCCGTCGGCGCCGATCAGGCGGAAGCCGCGTGCCATCGTCGCGAGACTGCCGAGGTCGACCCCGGTGCCGTGCGTGCCCGTCGCCATCGCGCCCGCGAGCGATTGCGGATTGACGTCGCCCTGGTTGGCGAGCGCGAGCCCCTCGTCCCACAGCGCGGCGGTGAGCCGCTTGATGCTCCAGCCCGCGGGGATGCGCGCAGTGCGGCGGTCGGGGGCGACGCGGATTTCTCCGGGGAGGTCGTCGAGGCCGAGAAGGAGGTCGTTGCTGGCGCAGAGCGGCATGAAGCTGTGGCCGGCGCCGGTTGCGCGGACTTTCGCGGCGCTGCGGACGAGGGCCGCGAGTTCATCCTCGCTTTGCGGGCGGGTGACGGCGACGGGCGCGGCGACGCTGCCCGACCAGTTGCTCCAGCCCATGCCTCTCTCCCCTCAACCTGGCGCGAAGCTGTCGAGGGCGGCGGGCGGGGTCAAGAATTAGTTGGAGGCGATCTGGCGGGCGAAGTGAATCTGGACCGCGTCGCGGACGCCGCGCGCGACCTTTTTCTGGCCCGCGGGCGAGGCGAGAAATTCGGAATCGACCTCGTTCGAGATGAAGCCGGTTTCGAACAGGACCGACGGCGTATCGGGCGCCTTCAGCACCACGAACGACGCGAAGCGGTGCGCGGTGGTGCGGAATTTGACGTCGTCCGACGCTTCGCGCTGGAGCAGCCGCGCGAAGTCCGAGGCGACGTTCATCGTCTCGCGCTGGGTGAGGTCGAGCAGGATCGACGACACATCGTTGCTGTGCGCGCCGAGGTCGACGCCGTTGATGATATTGGCCTTATTCTCGCGCGCCGCGAGGCGGGCGGCCTCACGGTCGGAGGCAACTTCGGAGAGGGTGTAGATCGACGCGCCGCTCGCCTGCTGATTCTCGGCGGCGTCGGCGTGGATCGAGATGAACAGGTCGGCCTTCAACCGCCGCGCGATGCCATAGCGTTCCTCGAGCACGAGGTAGCGGTCGTCCGAGCGGGTGAGCGCGACGCGCACACGGCCCGAGGCGATCAGATCGTCGCGAATCGCGCGCGCGATGCCGAGCGTGATGTCCTTTTCGCGCTTGCCGCTGTGCGGGCTGATCGCGCCGGGGTCGTGCCCGCCGTGGCCGGCATCGATGACGACGAGCGGCAGACGCGGGTTGTTCGGCCCCTCGATCTTCGGCAGCGCGACCGCGGGCTTTGCCTTGCCGATCGGGACGGTGACGCTGTAGCGCTTTTCGGGCGGCTTGGCGCGAAACCCGGCCGGGGGCTGGAGTTCGAGGCGCGGGGCGCGCGAGGCGCGCTGGAATTCGTCGGCCGAGACCGGGCTGAGCTGGAACGACAGGCTGCGCCCGTCGGCGGCGAAGCGCGCGTTCGACACCAGGGCCGGCCGGTCGAGGTCGAGCACGACGCGCGCGGTGTCGGGGCCCTGCTGGCCCTGGCGGACGGTGCGCACGAGCCCCGCGCCCTGCGGCGAACGGCCCGCCTGCGCGCCCGCGATGTCGAGCGCGATACGGTCGGGGCCGGCAAGCAGCAGGGTCGAGGCACCCGCGACGAAATCGTCGAAGCGCACGGTGACGTCGCCGCCGTCGATCTCGATCGCGCCGATATTGCCCGCGAGCACCGCCGGCGTGGCCATCAGCGACGAAAGGAAGAGCGACGCGAGGAGCATGAGGCGATTATGCCGCCCGGCGGGCCGATTGGTCCAGTCTTTATCCGAAAACATCCAAGGCCACCTGCGGGTCATCACGATGAACCATGCATTAGGGATAGCGCGTCAAGTCACGGTGAAAGGGCAAGGTTAACTGGCGATTCAGCATGAGTCGGCGCATCGGCGCTCTTGCGACCGGCGCGGTCATGCCCATATTTTTCCGGTGCTTGCTGTTGCCGTTCGATGACGCCGATGCTAGCACCCCCAACGCTGACGGTGTCATCGCCTGACCGTCGGGCCTTATGCGGGGAAGGCGCCCAACCGGTACCGAAGTGACGGACCGCGCGGCAGCTCTCCCCCGGTGCCCGACAATCCAGGCCTGGCAACCTGCCGTCGGCCCACCCGGATGCCCGGGCAGCGCAGGACGATCCCCAACCGGTCGACGCGCGCCGGCCGGTCATCCCGCTAAACAGGTTGATGCCGCATGAGGCTTGCCATGCCCTCTTCTCTCCGCGACGCAGGCGCTTTCGCGCTTGCCGTCGGCCGGGCGGAAGACCGCATGCGCGTCCAGCACCGGACGCAGGCTGCCAGCGGCAATAACGTCTTTTTCCGTTTGAACCCTATCGACCGCAGCCCTCCCCCACGGAGGGCGGCGGCCTTTTTTGTTGGCGCGCCGCGGCGCGCCTGGAGTGATAATAATGACCACGCGCATGTTGATCGACGCGCGGCACCGGGAAGAAACCCGTGTCGCCGTCACCCAGGGAAACCGCATCGAGGAGTTTGATTTCGAGTCCGCCGAGCACAAGCAGCTCAAGGGCAATATCTATCTGGCCAAGGTAACCCGCGTCGAACCGTCGCTGCAGGCGGCGTTCGTCGAATATGGCGGCAATCGCCACGGCTTCCTCGCGTTCAGCGAAATCCACCCCGACTATTACCAGATTCCGAAGGAAGATCGCGAAGCGCTGCTCCGCGAAGAGGCCGAGCATGCCGCCGAAGCCGCGATGCGTGCCGAGGAAGACCTCGACGAGCTGGAAGGCGATATCGCCGAGGTCGAGCGTCCCGACGAGGACGAGAATGGCGATGTCCCCGCCCCCGAAACCGTCGGCGAGGAGCCCGAAGGCGACGAAGGCGATGACGAAAACGGCGATGCCGAGGGCGAAGCCGAAGAGGGCGCCGAGGAATCCAAGGACAATCGCGGCGACCGCAAGGGCCGCGGGCGCGGCCGCGACGGCCGCAAGGGCGGCCGCGGTCGTGGCCGCCGCCGCGACGAGGACGAGGACGGCGAAAGCCGCATGTCGCTGCGCCGCCGGTACAAGATCCAGGACGTCATCCGTCGCCGCCAGGTGATGCTGGTCCAGGTCGTCAAGGAAGAACGCGGCAACAAGGGCGCCGCGCTGACCACCTATCTGTCGCTCGCCGGCCGCTATTGCGTGCTGATGCCGAACACGATGCATGGCGGCGGGATCAGCCGCAAGATTTCGAACGGCGCCGACCGCCGCAAGCTCAAAGCGATGGTCGACGAGCTCAACCTGCCGCCGACGATGGGCTGCATCGTGCGCACCGCCGGGATGAGCCGCACCAAGGTCGAGATCAAGCGCGACTTCGACTATCTGGCGCGCGTCTGGGACGAGATTCGCGAAAAGACCCTGGGGTCGAGCGCCCCGGCGCTGATCCATTCGGACAGCGACCTGGTCAAGCGCGCGATCCGCGATATCTATCACAAGGATATCGAGGAAGTGATCGTCGAGGGCGAGGACGGCTACAAGGCCGCCAAGCAGTTCATGAAGCTGCTGATGCCGAGCCACGCCAAGCGCGTCCAGCAATATGCCGACCCCGTCTCGCTCTATCAGCGCTATGGCGTCGAGGACCAGCTCGCCGGGATGCTCAATCCCGTCGTCCAGCTGAAATCGGGCGGTTATCTGGTGATCAACCCGACCGAGGCGCTGGTGTCGATCGACATCAACTCGGGCCGGTCGACGCGCGAGCATAATATCGAGCAGACCGCGCTCAGCACAAACCTCGAAGCCGCGCACGAGATCGCGCGCCAGCTGCGCCTGCGCGACATGGCCGGGCTGATCGTGATCGACTTCATCGACATGGATCATGGCTCGAACGTCCGCAAGGTCGAGCGCGCGATGAAGGAAGCGCTGAAGAACGATCGCGCGCGCATCCAGATCGGCCGCATCTCGGGCTTTGGCCTGATGGAGATGAGCCGCCAGCGCCTGCGCACCGGCGTGCTCGAAGCCTCGACGCGCCCCTGCCCGCATTGCGAAGGCACCGGGCTGGTCCGCACCGCTTCGTCGGCGGGCCTCAGCGCGCTGCGCATGATCGAAGAGGAAGCCGCGCGCGGCAAGGGCAGCAAGATCATCCTGCGCGCGAGCCAGGAAGCGACCTTCTACCTGCTCAACGAAAAGCGCCGCGAGCTGCGCGAGATCGAAGAGCTTTACGGCGTCAGCGTCGAAATCCTGCCCGACGGCGAGACCGAGGGTGCGCGCATGGCGATCGAGGTCGGCGGCCCGCCGCCGGTCGCGCGCCGCAGCTTTGCCCCGATCGCCCCGATCGAGGATGACGACGACGATTATATCGAGGAAGAGGAAGAAGAGGCCG
>NZ_LYVN01000133.1 GCF_001990265.1 Sphingopyxis sp. KK2 | reverse complement strand
GACTAGGGCGCAAGCGCCCAAGTCTCGCTGCCCCTCCCGCAAGCGGAAGGGGTAATAGGCTCGATCCTTCAGCGTCCCCAATCGGTCGCTAGCTTCCGATCCTCCCTGTCGCGCAGCGATGGGGAGGGGTCCCGCTTGCGAAGCAAGTGGTGGAGGGGCCAGCAACGCCGCGTCCCTGCCCCCCGTCAGCGCTACGCCGCTGCCACCTCCCCATGGCTGCGCCACGGGGAGGATAGGCTCGTCCTCAAACCGCTTCGTTTACCCGATAGCGATCGGCGACTTCGCGCCGCGACAGCCCCGGCCCCATCGCCAGCCGTGCCGCCTGATAGGTATCCCACTGGCCCGCGTCGGCGAGCGGCGGGATCGTCACTTCCTCGCCGCGGTCGAGGCCGATGAGCGCCGCGTCGACCAGGTCACCGGCTTCCATCACCATCTCCGCCGGGAAGGCATCGACATCCTTGCCCGACCGTTCCCATATCTCGGTGCGCGTCGCGCCGGGCAGCACCGCTTGCACCTGCACACCCTGCTCGCGCAGGCTGCTGGCGAGCGCGATGCTCAGGTTGAGCAGGAAGGCCTTCGACCCGCTATAGACGCCCTCGAACATCTCGGGCGCGAGCGCGAGGACCGAGGCGATGTTGACGATCTTGCCCTTGCCGCGCGCGCCGAACGCCTTGCCCGCCGCGATCGCGAGCCGCGCCGCGGCGGTGATGTTGAGCGCGATGATCGTCTGTACGTCGGCAACGCTGTTCTCGAGCGTCCCGCCGTTCAGCGACATGCCGGCATTGTTGACGAACAGGGTGATCGCGCCGTCGTCGATCAGCCTTTGTTCGATGCGCGTCACATCGTCGCTTCTGGTCAGGTCGGCGGCGATCACAGCGACCGCCACGCCATGATCGGCACGCAGTTTCGCGGCGCGTTCCTCGAGCTGCGCACCGTTGCGCGCGACGAGAATCAAATCATGGCCGCGGCGCGCAAGCCGCTCGGCATATACGGCGCCAAGGCCGGTCGAGGCGCCCGTGATGAGGGCGGTTCCGTGGAAAGTGTCGGTCATAGCCTGTCTCCTTTGATGGCCCCATACGGGTCACTTGCAAAGTGATAGTAACTACCCCATATCCATTCAATGACCGACGATGAAAAAAAATTCGGGACCTGCCCGATCGACCGTGGGCTGACGCTGATCGGCGACCGCTGGTCGATGCTCGTGCTGCGCGACGTGCAGCGCGGTTTCACCCGCTACGACCAGATACGCACCAGCCTCGGCATCGCGCCGAATATCCTCGCGCGGCGGCTGGCCGCGCTCACCGACGCGGGGCTGCTCGAAAAGCGGCGCTACAGCCAGCGACCGCCGCGCGACGAATATTGGCTCACCGAAAAGGGCCGCGACTTCCTCCCCATCCTCGCCGCGATCGGCGCCTGGGGACGAAAGCATAATGGCGGCGGCGCGCTGACGCGGCAGGTCGACGTCGCAACCGGCGAGGCGATCCGCCCGGTGGTGATCGACGCCAACACCGGCGCGCCGCTCGGCACGCGCGACCTCAGGCTCGAATATCCGGACTGAAAGCCCCTCTCCCATTTAGGGAGAGGGCAGCGAGACTTGCGCGCTCCGCGCTTCAGTCGCAGCGGGTGAGGGCCCGATGCCTACACATACATGCCGTCGCGCAGGTTGATCCCGTGCTCGATCCAGACCTTGAGCGCACACAGCATCTGCGACCAGCCCTGGCAATTGCCATAGGAGGCGCCGAGCGCGCCCTGATTCTCGCGCCAGCCTTCCTCTGCGATCTCGACCAGCGTGCGGCCGTCGTCGAGCCCCTTGAAGCGCATCGTCACGCGCGTGCGGTAATCGGCATCCTTCGGCTCGCTGCCCTCGACATTGTGCGCCTCGCCTTCGCTCGCCTGCCATTCGAGCACGATCTTCTCGTCCGCCACGACCTCGATCACATAGACGGGGAAGGCGCCGGGGAAATCGTGGAAGTCCCATGTCACCGTCGCGCCCGTTTCCAGCCGCCCTTCGGCGCCGCCGGTGGTGAAATAGTTCGACAGTTTCGCGGGGTCTGCGACCGCCTCGAACACCTCGTGCACCGGCTTCGCGATCCGCGCCGCGACTCGAAACTTCAGCTCCATGACACTCTCCGCTTGTGTTCGGGCCATTATGTTGTATATTTATAACATGTCAATCCACGAAGAATATGACAGGGTTTTCAAGGCGCTGGCATCATCGGTGCGCCGCCAGATCCTCGACGACCTCAAGGACCAGCCGCTCACCACCGGCACGCTGTGCGGCAACTTCGCCAACATCGACCGCTGCACCGTGATGCAGCATCTCAAGGTCCTCGAAGACGCCGGCCTGATCATCGCCGAACGCCGCGGCCGCGAGCGGTGGAACCATCTCAACGCGATGCCGATCCAGGACATCCACGATCGCTGGATCGGCCCGCACGCCACCGCCGCAACCGCGCGGCTCGCGCGGTTCAAGCAGAGCGTCGAAGCCCAATGAAAATGGCCGGGGAGTCGCCTCCCCGGCCATCGTCCTTTCGTCAGGCCGAGGCGATCACCAGCCGCTCGGCTTGCCCTTGTTCTGCTCGTCGAGCCACGCTTTCAGGGGCGCGAAATATTCGGCCATCGCCTTGCCCGACATCTCGCGCTCGCCGGTGAAGGCTTCGAGCGCGTCGGGCCAGGGCTTCGACGCGCCCATTTCGAGCATCGCGTTCAGCTTCGCGCCGACCTCCTTATTGCCATAGAAGGAGCAGCGGTGGAGCGGCCCGGTCCAGCCCGCCTGGTCGCAGGCCGCTTTGTAAAATTGGAACTGCAGGATGCGCGCGAGGAAGTAGCGCGTGTAGGGCGTGTTGCCCGGGATATGATATTTCGCGCCGGCATCGAAGCCGTCGGCCGGCCGCTCGCCCGGCGGCACGATGCCCTGATATTGGGTGCGCAGCTGCGTCCACGACTTGTTGTAGTCGGCAGGCTTGATCGTGCCGTCGAACACGCCCCAGCGCCAGCGATCGACGAGCAGGCCGAAGGGCAGGAAGGCGACCTTGTCCATCGCCTGCCGCAGCAGCAGTCCGATGTCCTTGTCGGCGCTCGGCACCTTCGCCTTGTCGAGCAGGCCGATGTCGACGAGATATTGCGGCGTGATCGACAGCGCGACGAAGTCGCCGATCGCCTCGTGGAAACCGTCGTTCGCGCCGTTGAGGTAGAGCGTCGGCTGGTCCTTATAGGCGCGCTGGTAATAATTATGGCCGAGTTCGTGGTGGATGGTGACGAAGTCGTCGGCATTCACCTTGATGCACATCTTGATGCGGATATCGTCCTTGTTGTCGATATCCCACGCCGAGGCGTGGCAGATGACTTCGCGGTCGGCGGGCTTGGTGAACTGGCTGCGCTTCCAGAAGGTCTCGGGCAGCGGCGCCATGCCGAGCGACGAATAGAAATTCTCGCCCGCCTTGACCATGTCGAGCGGCCCCTTGCCCTGCGCGGTCAGCAGGTCGCCGATGTCATAGCCAAGGTCGCCCGCCCCCGCCGGCGCGACGAGCGGATAGATATTGCCCCATTCCTGCGCCCACATATTGCCGAGCAGGTCGGCGCGGATCGGCCCGGTCTTGGGCTGCACCGCGTCGCCATATTTCTCGTTGAGTTTCCAGCGAACATAGGTGTGCAGCGCCATGTAGAGCGGCTTCACCTCTTGCCACAGCCGCTCGGTGGTCTTGGCGAATTCCTCGGGCGGCATGTCGTAACCCGAGCGCCACATCGCGCCGGTGTCGGCGAAACCGAGTTCCTTCGACCCCGCATTGGCGATCGCGACCATGCGGGCATAATCCTTGCCCATCGGCGCGCCGACATTGTCGTGCCAGCTCGTCCACATTTCGGCATATTCGGCGGGCGTATGCTGGAGGTTGCCCATCTCGGCCTCGATGTCCGAACCCGAAATCTCCTTGCCGTTCAGTGTGCCGCGGCCCTTGCCATATTGCGACTGCAGGTCGGTCGCGATCTTGCTGAGTTCGATCGCCGCGCCCGGCTTGGTCGGCGCGGGCAGGACGAGGCCGTTGCGCAATATGTCGAGCTTGCGCTTGGTATCGGCGCTGAGGCCCGGGACGCTCGCATATTTGGCGGCTTCAAGCGCATATTTGACTGCCTTCTCGGTGCCGACCGCGTTGATCCGCGCCGCCATCGCGTCGGTGTCTTCGGTGATATAGGTCGAATTGACCCAGTTCACCTGGCTCGCCTCGACCGTATAGTCGAACAAATCCTTTTCGGCCGCGGCGACAAAGGCGTCGGCATCGGCGGCGGTGGGCTTGGCGCCTTGGCTGGCGGGCGCCTTCTTCGCGGGCTCCGCCGCGAGCGCGGGGCCGGCGAGCGCGAGCGACAGGGCCAGCGACAGCGTGGAAATCATGGCTTTCATGGGGGGTGCGTCCTCGGGTCTGGTGGTGGCGCTCTATGGCGCTATGACACCAGCTTGGACCCGCCCGCGAGCGGGGTCAAGCCGCGAGGAAGACCGCCATCGCGTCGCCCATCTCGGGCTGGGTGACGCTCGACATATGGGTGCCGGGAATGGTGACGAGCCGCGCGTCGGGAAGCGCCGCAGCCAGTTCGGGCGCCGAACCATTGTCCCGATCCTGCTCGCCGCAGACGAGCAGGGTCGGCATCGTCAGCGCCGCCAGCGCATCGGGCGCGGTGTCGGTGAAACTGTCGAGCAGATGGCCCGCGGCGATGCGATCGACCTTCATCGTCTTCATGAACTGGATCGACAGCCAGGTGTCGTCGCCGCGCTTCGCGGTGTCGAAATCGGCGATGACCCGCTTGAAGAATTGCCCGCGGCGCTGCCAGCCGGCGAGCCCCGACAGCCCCATCCCGCCGAGGATCAGCCGGCGCGGTTTCATGCCCGCGACGACCGCGCGCGTGCTCGTGCGCGCGCCGAGCGAGAAACCGCCGAGGTCGAAATCAACGAGGCCGAGATGCGCGATCAGATCGTTCAGGTCGTTCACCAGCACGTCGGGCGGATAATGCCAGTCGTCGTGCGGTGCGTCGCTCGATCCGTGTACGCGCAGGTCGGGCATGATGACGCGAAAGCCCTCGGCGGCGATACGCGCCGCGGTGCCGAACTTGATCCAGTTGACCTCGGCGCTCGAAAACAGGCCGTGGAGCAGCACGACCGGCCGTCCTTCGCCCATCTCGCGCCACGCCAGCCGGACGCCGTCGCGCGCTTCGAAAAACTGTGGTTCAATCGTCATTCGCCCTCGCGCAGCTTGGCCCAGCGTAACTGCAGCGGCGCATAGTCGTCCGTGCGCATTTCGGGAAGCCCCTCGCCCGCGGTCCAGCCATGGACGCGGCTTTCGGTTCCGAAATGGCTGGCGAGTTGCACCGCTGCGGGATCGTCGAGCGCACCGACGGTGAGGTCGATCTTGGGGCTGTCGGGATAATCGAAGGTGAGCGGCGTGCCGCAATCGGCGCAGAAACCGCGGCGGCCGAAGGGCGACGACATATAGGTCGCGCGTTCGCCCTGCCAGGTCACGCTGTCCCTGGCCACGTTCCAGAAGGCCGCGGCGACATTGCCGAGCGCGCGCTGGCACATGCGGCAATGGCACCAATAGGCGTCGCGGTTCGGGTGCGTGCTCGAAAAGCGGACCGCGCCGCACTGGCAGCCGCCGGTAACAGGCTCGCTCATCGCGGCTGCAGGCCCTTTTGCTCCATCCGCCAGCGCGCCATCGCGATGCGGTCCTGCCCGAAAAAGGGCTCGCCGTCGAAGACGAGCGTCGGCACGCCCCAGTGGCCCGCGATTTCGAGCGCGACCTGGTTGGCGGCGATCTCGGTGTCGAGTTCCTCGGCGTCGCGCACCGCTTCGGCGTCGAGGTCGGCGAGGTCGAGCCCGGCGCGGCGCGCGGCGCCGGCGAGATGGTCGCCGAGGTGCCAGTCGACCGCACCGCCCCAGATGAGCTGCGCCGCCTCATGCGCGAAGGCGAGGCTGCGGCCGCGGCGCGACGCGGCCTGGCCGAGGCGGGTGAGGCGATAGATATAGGGCTGCTCGGCGGCGATCTCGCGCGTCGTGACATTCTGGACGATCGGGTCGGGGCGCGGCGGGCCGAAGGGGATGCCGTGGAACTGCGCGACGCGGATCATGTCGCGCATCGTGTAGCTCAGCCAGTTCGGGTGGTTGCGCTCGAAGAAGTCGGGCTGGCGAATCGCGAGCGGGTAGACGGGGCGCAGGTTGATCTCGACATGATGGCTCGCGGCGAGCGCGCGATAGCGGCCGATGCAGAGATAGGAGTAGGGCGAGCGGAACGACCAGAAGAGATCGGCGGTGAGCGTCATGACGGCAGTTTAGCGGCTGGGCGGGATTTGTCGATGATCGCGGAAGTTGGCGAAAGTGTCGCGTAGCGTGCGGTTGCATATAATAGCAATTGCTATTATATCGCATGCCATGAGTGAGACGATCGGCTTCCTGCTGAACGATACCGCGCGGCTGTATCGCCGGGCGTTCAACGCGCGCGTGCGCGATACCGGGATCACCGCGCTGCAATGGCGGCTGATGATCTATCTGCGCCGCGACCCCGGTATCCGGCAGGGACCGCTGGCCGAACTGATCGAGGTCGAGCCGATCACGCTGTCGCGGATGGTCGACCGGCTGGAGGAGGCCGAGCTGGTCGAGCGCCGCGCCGATCCGACCGACCGTCGCGCCTGGCGGCTGTTCCTGAACCCGCGCGCCGACGCGATGATCGCCGACATGCGCGGCGACACCGACGCGCTGGCCGAAGAAGCCACCGACGGCCTGAGCGCCGCCGAACGCGACACGTTGATCGACCTCGTCGAACGCGTCCGCGCCAACCTGTCCCGCCGCGAATGCCAAAAAGAAAAAGAGACGATTTGATGGCCCAGCTCTCCACCACCCAGCCCGCCGGCCCCGCCAAGGCCGAAGAGGTCAAGCCGCCCAAGGCGGCACCGAAAGCCGACCCCGTGCCCGCCCCGCAAGCCGCCGCCGCGCCCGAGACCGCCGCGAAGCCGAGCTGGCGCACGCGCGCGCTGATGTTCGGACTGCCCGCGCTGATGATCGCGGGCGGCGCGGTCTGGTGGCTGACGAGCGGCGGGTCGGTGTCGACCGACAATGCCTATGTCCAGATGGACAAGGTATCGGTCGCCGCCGAAGTCGGTGGGCGGATCACCGAAGTCGCGGTCAAGGACGGGCAGGATGTGACCGCGGGGCAATTGCTGTTCCGCATCGACGGCGAACCCTATCGGCTGGACGTCGCGCAGGCGACGGCGGCGATCGACGCGGCGCAGGTCGAGGTCGGCAATTTGTCGGCGAGCGCGAACACCTCGGCCGTCGACATCGCCGCGGCGCGCGAGGATGTGAAGTTCGCCGAGGTCAATTTCGGGCGCCAGGCGGCGCTGATGGAAAAGGGTTTCACGACCAAGGCCTCCTACGACGCGTCGCGCCATGCGGTGCTGCAGGCGCGCGAACGTGTGCGCCAGGCCGAGGCCGCCGCCGCGGAGGCGCGCACCAAATTGGCGGCCGGCCCGGCGAGCGGGGTCAACCCGCAGGTCGAGGCGGCGCGGGTCCAGCGCGCGCAGGCACAGGTCAATCTCGGCCGCACCGAGGTGCGCGCACCCTATGCGGGCCGCGTCGCGCAGGCCGACCGGCTGCAGATCGGCCAGATGATGGTGCAGGGCCTGCCCGCGGTGACGATCGTCGACACCGCCCATCCGTGGGTCGAGGCGAATTTCAAGGAAACCGACCTCGCCGATATGCGCATCGGCCAGCGCGCCGAGATCAGCTTCGACGCCTATCCGGGATTGCGGGTGCGCGGCCATGTGCTGTCGATCGGCGCGGGGACGGGCAGCGAGTTTTCGGTGCTGCCGGCGCAGAACGCCACCGGCAACTGGGTCAAGGTGACGCAGCGCGTGCCGGTCAAGATCGCCTTCGACGAAAAGCCGTCGCGCGACATGATCGCGGGGCTGTCGGCCGATGTGAAGGTGTTTACCGGCAGCGGGACGGTGGCGGGGAAATAGGGTGGCCGTTGCACACAAGAGTGCCCGGCCCTTCCCCCTCCCGCAGGCGGGAGGGGTCGTGAGACTTGCGAACTTGTTCGCTAGTCGCAACGGGGTGGGCATGCTGCGTTGCGCAAGGCCGATAGGGCCCACCCCGCTGCGACTAGGCAGCAAGCTGCCAAGTCTCGCTGCCCCTCCCGCCTGCGGGAGGGGATGAGATAGCCATGGCCAGCCGCTCGCTCCCTCGCCGTTCGCCCGCGACCACGCTGCCCGTCGATGACGACCGGCCGCTGCACGAGCGCGTGCGCTATCGCGGGCTGCTGATGGTCGCGGTGATGGGCGCGTCGATCATGCAGATCCTCGACACGACGATCGCCAATGTCGCCATCCCGCATATGCAATCGGCGCTCGGCGCGACGAGCGAGACGGTGACCTGGGTGCTGACGAGCTATATCCTCGCATCCGCGATCGCGATGCCGATCACCGGCTGGCTCGCCGACCGGATCGGGCGGCGCGAACTGTTCCTCGCCTCCGTGGCAGGATTCATCGTCGCGTCGATGGCGTGCGGCGCGGCGCAATCGCTCGAGCAGATGGTCGCCTTTCGTTTCCTGCAGGGCATCAGCGCCGCCTTTATCGGGCCGCTGTCGCAGTCGGTGATGCTCGACATCAGCCCGCCCGACAAACAGGCGCGCGCGATGTCGATCTGGGGCATGGGGATCATGGTCGGGCCGATCCTGGGGCCGTTGCTCGGCGGCTGGCTGACCGAGAGCGCCAACTGGCGCTGGGTCTTTTACGTCAACCTGCCGGTCGGGCTCCTGACGATCGCGATGATGTGGGCGCTGCTGCCCGCGACGAAGAAGAGCGACCGCAAGTTCGACCTGTTCGGTTTCTCGATGCTCGCGCTCGGGCTGGCCTCGCTGCAGCTGATGCTCGACCGCGGCGCGCATCAGGACTGGTTCGACAGCATCGAAATCTGGATCGAATGCGGCGTCGCCATCGCCTGCCTGTGGATGTTCGCGGTCCATCTGGTCACCGCGCGCGGCGACACTTTGTTCAACCGCGCGATGCTCGCCGACCGCAACCTCGTCACCGCGATGGGTTTCATGATCGTGATCGGCGTCGTGATGTTCGCATCGATGGCGCTGTTGCCGCCGATGCTGCAGAATCTGTTCGGCTGGCCGGTGATCGACACCGGCGTCGTGCTGGCGGTGCGCGGGGTCGGCATCCTGATCAGCATGTGGTTCGCGGGCCAGACGCTGGGCAAGATCGACGCGCGCTGGATGGTCGGGTCGGGGCTGCTGATCGCGTCGCTGTCGCTGTGGCAGATGAGCCACTGGTCGCTGGAGATGGGCATGCAGCCGGTGATCGTCAGCGGCATCGTGCAGGGGCTGGGCATGGGGCTGATCTTCATCCCGCTCAACACCATGGCCTTCGCGACGATCCCGCCGCAGTACCGCACCGACGGGTCGAGCATCCTCAACCTTTTGCGCAGCATCGGCGCGTCGGTGGGCATTTCGACCGTGACCACGCTGCTCGGCGCCAATATCCAGACGAGCCACGAGGATATGGTGGCGCATGTCACCAACAGTTCGGTGAGCCTGCTCGACCCGTCGACCGCCGACCGCTTCGGCATCGCGGGCGACACCGCGATGGCGATGGTCAATGCCGAGATCAACCGGCAGGCGGCGATGATCGCCTATGTCGACGATTTCTGGCTGATGATGTGGGTGACGCTCGCGTCGGTCCCGCTGGTGCTGTTGCTGCGACCGCCGAAGCCCGGCGGGCCGAAAGCGTCGGCCGCCGACATGGGGCATTAGGATGGCCCGCGCGGACCGGCGCGCGATCGCGATGCGGATCGTCGTCGAACAGCCGGTGCCCGGCGTGCCCCACAGCCTGCAGGACAAGGATGGCGGGCCGTTCGATGCCAAGACGTCGGCGGCGGGCGAGCCGCTGGCGTTCGATTTCATGGTCGGCGTCGAACCGGGGCCGAAATTTTTCGGCGACCAGGTACGGCGCGAAGGGCCCGCGCGGCGCTTCGTCTATGTCCGGATCGGCGAACTGGCAGGGGATGCCGGATCGCCGTGGAGCCGGCGGATGAAGATCGACATCCATGATATCGCGCCGGATCTGCTCGATGCGGCGCTTGAAAGCGGCCGACGTATCGAACTGGCGGTGAACGGCACCGGCAAGGACGGCACGCCCGCCTGTGCGACGGTCGCGGTGACGGACCGGCGGGTGGTTTAAGAGGCGGGCGGCGGCTTTGGGGTGGGAAGCGGACGCTTTTTGTCATCGTCATCCCGGGCTTGACCCGAGACCCGCCTTCCATCTTTCGGCGCCGGATCAAAGAACAGGCAGGCCCCGGGTCAAGCCCGGGGTGACGAAGAAGGACGCTTCCCGGCGAAAGCCGGGATCCAGATGGTGAGCACGGCCCTGTCCTTATGGACCCCGGCTTTCGCCGGGGAACGGCCGCTAGCGCCCGCTGGCGGACGCCCGGCAAGCTGGAACCTTCGGCGCCATCTTTCGCGCCACGCTAACCAACTATTAACCGGCCGACTCCAACACGGGTCCATGGCCATTGCCGGATATTTCCTTCCCGCGGCGCCCGGCGCCGACCGGCGTCAGGGCGGACGCCGCAAGCTCAGCCTGCTGGCCAAGGGGTCGCGCCATGACGGCAGCGGCATCGATGTCCAGATTCACAATATCTCGGGCACCGGCATGCTGTTCGAAAGCGACATCAGGCTGGTCGCCGGCGACCGGATCGAAATCGAACTGCCGCACGCGGGCGACATCACCGCGCTCGTGATCTGGGCCAGCGGACGCCATTTCGGATGCCAGTTCGAAGGCCCGGTGTCGCGCGCGACATTGAGCGCGGTCGAGCTGAAAAGCGCCACCGATGCCCCCCCGGGCACCCAGGACGAAAAGGGCGAAGCCGCCGCCCCGGCGGCCGACGAGGGGTTCGGCGAGCGGCTCGAGCGGCTGCGCGCCAAGGCCGGGCTCGAGCGGGCCGATGTCGCGAAACATATGAACGTGAGCGCGGCGTCGGTGCTGGGCTGGGAAAAGGGCCGCGCGCTCCCCAAGCGCAGCCGCATGGCGGCGCTGGCGAAGATCCTGCGCGTGC
>NZ_LYVN01000132.1 GCF_001990265.1 Sphingopyxis sp. KK2 | reverse complement strand
AGCGCGAAGACCTCGGGCGAAGCGACCGCGGCATCGTCGAGCGGCCGGGCGGGGCGGGGGCAGCCTGCATGGTCAGCAGCAGTGCGGCGGCAAGCTCGGCAGCGATCATCGTCCTTCTCCCCTTTCGGCCATCCTACACGCTTCGGCCGCCGGGGCGAGGGGGCGCTGGAGGCGCATTGCTATTCAACGCGCTGGCGGGCGGGAAGGCGGTGCCAAGTCGTTGAAAGCATGGCTTTCGGCTTGCGCGACAGGCAGGCAGCCTGTTAGGCAGGCCGTGGGTCGCGATGGAGAAATCATGACCCGTCTGCTGCCCGTGCTCGCCGCGACCCTCGCCCTCTTCGCCCTTGCCCCGTTCGCTTTCGCCCAGACCGGGGGCGTCGTCGCCCCGGTGAAGGGCCTGCCCGCGAGTGACTGGGAGGCAGCCTATGCCCGGCCGCTCGACGATGCCGCGGTCGCTTCGCCCGAGGTCTTCGCGCTGCTGATCGGCTGGGCGACGGTGAAGGATGCCAAGAACCCGTCGCTCCATCGCACTTATATCGGCGAGGATGAGGCCAAGCTGGTGATCGCCCATCTGCGCCGCGACGGCAAACTGGATGCGGGCGAGATCGACCTGCTCGAGGAATTCGCCTTTCCGAAGGACCGCGTGATCGAGCTGACCCGCCTCGGCCCCGACGGCAAGCCCGACAAGGCCAGCAAGACAGCGGTGACGACCCCGCCGGGGATGATGCAGAGCTTTGCCCGCGAACTGGTCGCGATGTGGCAGAGTGAATGGGAGAAGCCCGAGGCGGCGGGTTGGCCCACGCTCGTCACCATCTATGCCCGCGATCCCGCGAAGAACGACGTGCTGCACAAAAGGCTGCGCGCGGCGGGGCAGGCGATGCTCACCGAGAAATGGCGGCAGTCGAACGCGGGCAATCGCTGGGGGCCGTTCCGCGATACGATCCGCCTGTACAATGATGCGACGCTCAAACTGCCGCAGGGCCACTGGCTCGCGGGCAAGCGGCTGCTCCATGATGCGGCGGCGGACACCGATCGCCATTATGGCGATGCGATTCAGGATTTCCTCTACAACTGGCTGAAGCCCGCCGAATAGAGGGCGTCAGCCGTCGGTTTCGGGCGGTTGGGTGAAGGGGGCGAGCTTTTCCGCCTCCGCGCGTTCGGCCGCGCTGGTGATACGGCGCGTCATTTCGATCGTCACGACATTGTCGTCCCAGTCATTGTCGCGCTTGTCCTCGACCGCGAGCCGGTAGCGGATCACATGGCGTTCGATCCCATCCGTTTCGGACAGATAGGAACTGCGACCCACTTCGCAACATTTCGAATCGCCGCGTTGGGTGAAGGTGCGGATGTGGAGCGTGCGATCGACCGATTCCGCAGGGAATGCCCATTGTTCGCCCGCGGCCAGCGTGACCGGCTTCGACAGGTTGGTCCTGACCTCGACCGACTGCGTCAGCGGCGATCTCCCGCCCTCCGACCGGACCGTCGCCGCATAGCGTGCGCCTATCGAATATTCGAGCATGCCCATTTCCTCCCGCTCTTTCAAACCGGAGTTCGATGTTCCACCCCTGCCGGCATAGGTCAAAAGACGACTCGTTCGGAACGGACCGAAAGGCGGGGCCCCGCCCCGCGAAGCCCGCCGCTTGACGCCGGGGGCCCGGTGGGGGATGCCGGGGCAAAGGGGGAGGATGACATGCTGAACGATGTGCCCGATTTGTTGCTGCGGCATCGCCGCGCGGTGGGGGTGGCGGCGATCGTGCTGGCGCTGCTGACCTGGACCGTCGACCTGACCGGGCTGGTCTATCAATGTCCCTATTGCCGGGTGCAGCGCACGATGATCGGCGTGCTGGGGATGCTGCTGATGCTGCCGAACCCCGCGCACTGGCTGGTGCGATATCTGTCGGCGATCTTCGCGCTGTTCGGCCTTGCGGTGGCGAGTGCGCAGCATTTCCGCGGCTGGCAGCGGATCATGGGCGGCGAGTTCGAGTGGGGCGAGCAATGGTATGTCAACGCGTGGATGCTGTCGGGCTTTGCGATCTTCATCCTGACCGCGCTGTTGCTGCTGATCTGGCGCTGGCGGCCGGTGGTGGCGGCGACCCCCGAGGGCTGAGGCCGCCGTGCCCGCACCCGCGAACGCGGCGACCCGGATTTCCTGCCCTAGCGGCAACGCACATCGTTGTTGCCGCTGCGTTCGATCGCACGCCCGGCAACCGCGCCGCCGATCGCGCCGAGTACGGTGCCCAGCGTCTCGCTGTCGCCCGGCGCGATGACGTTGCCGGCGATGCCGCCGACGACGCCGCCGACGATGAGCCCGGTGGTGCCGTCGTTGCGGCGGCAATAATATTGGCCGTTTCGGCCGCGATAGACGCGGTCGCCCGACGACAGGCGGCGTTCCTTGTAGCGGCGGTCGCTGCGATAATAATCGTCGGCATAATAGCCGCCGCGGTTCGGGTCGGGCCGGTTATAGTCGTAATTGCCATAGCGGTCGTAATAGCCGCGGTCGTAATAACCATAGCCGCCGTCGTCGTACGAGGAGGCATAGCCCCCGGTCGAAGCGCAGGCGCCGAGCATCGCGGTCGCGGCGGCGAGGGGCAGGATCGTCAGGCGGTTCATCGGCATCACTCCGTTGGCCGATGCCGGACCGGAAGGCCGGGCATCGCTGGCCCCCACCATGAGGAATAGACCCGCGAGCGCCGGCGGAGTTCCGTCAGCATGGCGCCAGTCGATTGATTTGGCGCGCTTTGTCCGGGCAGGCCGGTTTCACTTGCGGTCGTCGCCCTGACGTTCGTCGCCCTCCCTATCGTCGGACGGGTCGAGGCGGACCGTCCAGCGCGGCGGAGCGCCGGGGTCGCGGGTGATGTCGGGCGAGGGGACCATGTCGTCGCCGGTCTCGATCCAGCCGCGCCCGTCGCATTTGGGGCAGGCGTGGCGGATCGAGCGATGGCTGATAAGGTCGATCTGGGTGTTCCACTGGCCATGGCCCGCGCAGACCGGGCACAGCTTGTCGAGGTCGCCGCTGCGGTTGCGCCGCGAAATGCCGTCGAGCGCGTGCGGGTCGGCGGGGCCGGTGCAATGGACGATGTTCGAGGCGTGCGACATGGGGCGATCCTTTGCCCGATAGACCCGCGAGCGGCGGCGGGGTTCCGACCTTCGCGTCGTGAGGTCAGTTGGTCGTCGCCGCCGTCTTCTCCACCGCTTCTCCCTCGTCGGCGAGACGGAAGGCCTGCGCATTTCGCGCGGGGCCGGTCAGGCGCGCGATCTCGTCGGCGTCCTTCTGCGCCTCGGCCGATTTCTCGAGCGCGTCGGCGAGGTTCTTTTCGCGCTTTTCGAGTTGCTTGGCCCATTTGGCCTGATCGGCCTTTGCGGTGCGAAGCAGCGCGGCGGTTCCGCTGCGCTTCGGGTCGGTGGCGAGCGCGGCTTCGGCGGCGGCGACCTGAACGGTCGCGGCGTCGCGTTTGGTCCGCGCCTCGTCGACATTTTTCTGCGCGCTTTCGCGCCAGTTCTTCGTCGAGGTCAGGCGATGCTCGATCACGTCGCCGGGCTTGCCGCAGAACTGCGCCGCCGGCTCGACGCTCTCGTCGGCGGTCGCGACGGTAAGTTCGCGCAATTTCCATTGCTTGTTCGAGCGCGTGAAGAAGCCGGTATAGACGCCCGCGATCTGCCCCCCCGCGTCGCGTACCGCCCATTGGCCGAGCGCGGTCGCGCCGGTGCCGCCGCGATAGAAGCGCAGCGGTTCGGGGTCGAGCGTCAGGCCGGGGGCGGCGAGCGGATCGGCGTGCCGGTCGATGTCGAGCTGCCCCGCGCTGGTGCCGCCGGCCTGCCACTTGGCCTTCTTGTCGAGGTGGAAGGCGGCGCTCTTGGGCTTGCCGCCCTGTGCCGCGGCGAAATAGGCCTGCATCGTCGCGAGCGACGGCGCGCGCGCCTCGGCGACCTTGGCGTCCGACATTGGCGTGCCGGTCATGCACGGATTGGCGCCGCCGCCATAGCCCATCGTCGCGAGGATATAGAGATTGGGGTCGAGGTGCGGCATATATTGCGCCCGCGCGGGCGCCGCGTGCAGCGCGAGCATCGCGGTCAGCGCGCCCGCCATGATGATGATCTTGCGGCCCATATCTTCCTCCCCCGTCATGCCGTTCGGCGTTGCCCCGTTGCTAGCACCTCGCGCCGTTGCGCACAGGCCAAAATATGCACGGGGCCGGGGCGGCGGCGGACACCCCGACGAAGACGTTGTGCGCCGACGTGGGCGAGATTGATTTCACACGAAGACACAAAGGCACAAAGAGGCCGGTTCGCGGCCGACAGGCTGCCTTCTCGTCGACATTGATCCTTTTACGTGGGGCCAGGACGAAAAGCCGCTTCGCGGCAAACGCGACATCTTCGTGCCTTTGTGTCTTTGTGTGAAACATATATCACGCCCTATCGGCCGCGAGGAACGCTTGCCGGGCGCGCGGCCAAGCGTCCGCTCCCCTCATCCCCAACCATCACCCCGCACCCTTGCCAAGCCGCCAGCGGCCGTGTTCGACATGGGTGGTCTTGCCGACGATGCTTTCGGTCAGGATGATCTCGTCGACCGTCCAGCCGATCGGGGGCATCTTTTGCGCGTTCAGCCGGTCGCCGCGATAGTTGATCGTGATATGCGGTTCGGGGGTGGTGCCGTCCATGATCGGCGCCTTTTCGCGCAGCAGGTGATTGACCAGCGCCTTCTGGAACGCGCGCGCCTCGGCCAGCGGGTCGCGGGTGCGCAGGGTCACCGCCTTGCGGTTCTCGATCCGGTCGAAGGCGAGCGGAAAGGGGGCTGCGACGAAGCTGCCCAGCGCGGCGACGGTCGCGGGCAGCCAGTCGGGCGGCGCGTAATGCAGGTCGTAGAGCGAGACGAGCGTGACATGGAGCAGGCCGGGCCCGCGCCCGGGGTCGTTGCGCGGCAGCGCGGCGATCGCCGCCTGCACCGCGGGCGGCGGCTTGGCCATGATGTAGAGCGGGTTGCGGGCGCGCATGGGTGCGGGTGTAGCATGATGCCGCGTCGGGGCGAATGCCGCACGCGGCGGCCGGGCCGCGCCGCACGCCTCTGGGGGCCGGAAGGTCACAAAGGTCACGCCACGTCCCCCTCTTCTTGTGTCCCTTCTTCGGGGTCCTCGTGCGGCCCGGCCCCGTCATCCGCCTGCGCGTCATCGCCAACCTCGGCGACCGCGATCGCCAGCGTGGTGCCGGCCGCGGCGCGGCGGGCTTCCTCCAGCCCGATCTGGCGCGCGAATTCGTCGTCGGTCAGCCCGCCGGGCGCGATGCCGAGCGTCTTGAGCCGCTGCATCACCGCGAGGACGGCGATCACCCGCGCGTCGGTCTCCTCCTGCGTCGCATAGTGCGGCTTCGACGCCGCGGCGTCGGCGAGCGCCGCCTCTTCGTCGGTCAGCCACTCGGTGCCGTCCTCCTCGCGCTCGCGATCGACCGCCGCGCCGCTGCTGCGATCCCAGGCGTCCTCGGCGACATGGTCGGTCCAGCGGCCGAGCGCGATCGCCTGCGCATCGGGGCGGCGGCGCGGTTCGCGGCGGTCGCGCCACGCGCCATAGGTGTCGGGGTCGCGATAGCGCAGCAGGAACATCGTCAGCCGCTCGTCATAATAACGACGCTCGCCGACCTGTTCGCCCTGGAACCACACCGGGCGCGCGACGCCGTTGAGCGCGCGCGAGAAAGCGGCGTCGGACAGGCGGCGGATCGCATAGTCGAGCGCGGCATCCCATGCGGCGCGAAAGCTGTAGGCATCGACGCGGCGGCGCAGGCGATAGGCGGTCGACGGCGACAGGCCGACGCGCTCGCACGCCTCGGTCACGCAGCCGCATTCGCCGAGCGCGTCGATGAAGGCGACCTGCTTTTCGGGTGTCCAGCCATCGCGGCGTTCGCGCGGCGAGGCGGGGACGAAGTCCTGCGCCGCGCCGAGCGTGCGTGTGTCGTCGGGCGGCGCCCGGCGCGCCTTGGTGATGCGAACGGGACTGCGCGTCTTGTTCGCATTTTGCGCGCGGGCGCGAAGGGCGGCGAGGTCGGGGAAGGTCTTGTCGTGCTTCATCCAGCAGGATGAACCAGACGGGGGTTTATTAGGAAAGGGGTTTTTGGGGTGGGGTGTGCGAAATAGGATTTGTGGGGTGTTCGGCGTCACGGAGCGGGTTGAGACCTCGGGGTCTTAGTGCGGCATATTAGAAATGAGGAAAGGCAAGGTTGCCAACCTTCATCGAATTTGCTTCTTCCGCGAAAGAAGCAGCCCGTACGGAAGTTAGGATAGGCTATGAAAAATTATAAGCTCCGCGAAGTTTTTGCGCCGGGTGGTACAGTCTTTCAAGGCTCCGGTTATGAAAGGATTGACAGTCTTTCTTCTTGCTGTTCCGCACAGGGCATTTGACCCAATTACAGTTGAAAATGAGGTAGAGGGAAGGTTTAAGCATATCCCTATTCCTACTTGGGAAATGGCGGATCTCGAAAAGATACCTCAGCTGGGTTTTCCGGCGCTAAATGTCATATGCGACGAATCGACGATTGCGGAGATGGGAGCGCAGGCATCACGAAATCCCCTGTTAATGCAGGAAATATGCGCCGAGCTTTGCCTTGAAAACAAGATTTCTGGGACTTGCCAAGCACCCACAAAAATCGATGGATCAGTATTAGGTGCCGCATACAAAGAAATTGCCGAGAGTAAAGGGTTTCCTAAGTTTGAACGATTAAGGAAAGGGCCGCAAGCGCGAAAACTCAGAGAATCTCGCCTTCTTGTAGATGGTACAGAAGAAGACATTTATTCACTTATCATGATGGCTCTCTCTCAGACCGGGCCAAAGTCGAAAACAACATATGATGAGCTGCGTAGTGCAATGCGGTCGATAATTCATGCGGACGGAAAGATGCCTCAGAAAAATGAGATTACATCAGCGCTTAGCCATATGACGTCCATTGCGAAAAAAGATATCAAGGGCGAGCCGGCACTCGAATGGGTGAAAGATGGGAATGAAGTTATCATTACTGATCCGTTTTTGATATTTTACATGAAGCACGCCGATCTATCCAATGATTTGGATAGTGCCCTCGTTATGTGACTCAAGCGGGTTTGCGTGACGGTGACAGGCGCCACAGCCCTAAGTCGTTGATCAATGAAGCTTCTTGTCGCGAGGCATTCCCGCCTCCGGATTTTTAGCATCGTCATAGGCTGACAGGAGCTGCGCCGCGAGGCAGGCGTCGAGCAGGTTTTCGAGCGCCGTCAAATCCAGCTTCTCCGTCAGCCAATGCTCGTCGGCCTGTTCCAGCGCTTCGTAGTAAGGCGCCTTGTCAGCGGCGATCTGCTCGGGAAGCGTCTGATGGCCGGGCAGTCGATAGCCGACTTTGGCGCACAAAACGAAATAGGCGAGTGCGCGTGAGGTCCGGCCATTGCCATCGGTGAAGGGGTGAATCCAGTTCAGGCGCCACATGACATAGGCGCACAGATGCAGCGCCTTCGCCTCGGCGAAATTATCCATCACGAAATCGCACATCTCCTCGATCAGCGAGGGGACGATATGCGCGGGCGGCGGCGTATGCTTGCTTTGCCCGATCGACACATTGGCGGGCCGGAAATTGCCGGCATGGCTCGATAGTCCGTCGAGTGCGATGCGGTGGAGGTCGAGGATCATCGAGGTGCGCAGCCGGAACGGCCGTGTATCGCGCACCACTTCGTCGATCAGGTCAAGGACGCGGTCGAACTGCGCGACGGCGTTTTCCGACTCGCGCTTGGCTTCCTCGATAGGGTCACTGATGAGCGACGGCTGTTCCGCAATGCTGTGGCGGTCCCCGTCGCTCATCTTCTAGTGCGATTTGCCGATTTTCTCGGCGGCTTCATCGACCATTTCGCGCGTTACGCGATCATTCTCGATATGCGCATTGCCATAGGCAAAGCTCCGCCGCTGCGCCTCTTTTTCGGCGTCCGACATCGGGCGTCCGCGCGAGGCATCGATCAGCTTTTGCAAGTCTTCGCTCATGATGGCCTCCTTCTCATATCAACATCTGCCGATCCGCCCGGCAGGTCAACTGGGTAGCGGTAAATGATGGCAGCATTGGGCCGATTTAACCCTGCCCGGGAAATTTATTGTTACTTTTCCGACTGGCGCCGCTCAATCATGCTCGCGTCCACCCGCGCCCATATACAGCTCGCGGCCCGTGTCCTCATAGACCTGGCTCATTTCCGCCATGCCCTTCTCGGCCTCTTCGGCGGCGATGAAGCCGGCGCTGTCCTGATTTTGCAGCTTGGCAAAATCCCGCACTTCCTGGCTGATCTTCATCGAGCAGAATTTCGGGCCGCACATGCTGCAGAAATGCGCCGACTTGGCGCCTTCGGCGGGGAGGGTCTGGTCGTGATATTGCTCGGCGGTGTCGGGGTCGAGCGACAGGTTGAACTGGTCGCGCCAGCGGAATTCGAAGCGGGCCTTGCTGAGCGCGTCGTCGCGGACCTGCGCGGCGGGGTGGCCCTTGGCGAGGTCGGCGGCGTGGGCGGCGAGCTTGTAGGTGACGACGCCGACCTTCACATCGTCGCGGTCGGGGAGGCCGAGATGCTCCTTCGGGGTGACGTAGCAAAGCATCGCGGTGCCGTACCAGCCGATCTGCGCGGCGCCGATGCCGCTGGTGATATGGTCGTAGCCGGGCGCGATGTCGGTGGTGAGCGGCCCGAGCGTATAGAAGGGCGCCTCGCCGCAGGCTTCGAGCTGCTTGTCCATATTCTCCTTGATCTTGTGCATCGGGACATGGCCCGGACCCTCGATCATCACCTGCACATCCTGCGCCCAGGCGCGTTTGGTGAGCTCGCCGAGCGTGTAGAGCTCGGCGAACTGCGCCTCGTCGTTCGCGTCGTAGATGCTGCCGGGGCGCAGACCGTCGCCGAGGCTGTAGGCGACGTCATAGGCCTTCATGATCTCGGTAATCTCGTCGAAGCGTTCGTAGAGGAAGCTTTCCTTGTGATGCGCGAGGCACCATTTCGCCATGATGCTGCCGCCGCGCGACACGATGCCGGTCATGCGCTTGGCCGCGAGGGGCACGTAAGGCAGGCGGACCCCGGCGTGGATGGTGAAATAGTCGACGCCCTGTTCGGCCTGTTCGATCAAAGTGTCGGCGAAAATCTCCCAAGTCAGATCCTCGGCGATGCCGCCGACCTTTTCGAGCGCCTGATAGATGGGGACGGTGCCGATCGGGACGGGCGAGTTGCGGATGATCCATTCGCGCGTGTCGTGGATGTTGCGGCCGGTCGACAGGTCCATGACGGTGTCGGCGCCCCAGCGGATCGACCAGACCATCTTGTCGACTTCGGACGCGACGTCGGACGCGACCGCGCTGTTGCCGATATTGGCGTTGATCTTGACGAGGAAGTTGCGGCCGATCGCCATCGGCTCGCTTTCGGGGTGGTTGATGTTGCTGGGGATAATCGCGCGGCCGCGCGCCACCTCGTCGCGGACGAATTCGGGGGTGACGTAATCGGGGATGCTGGCGCCGAAGCTTTCGCCGTCGCGCTTGTACTCGGCGAGGCGCGCGCGGCCGAGATTCTCGCGCTCGGCGACATATTCCATCTCGGGCGTGATGATGCCGCGGCGGGCATAGTGCATCTGGCTGACGTTCTGGCCGGGCTTGGCGCGGAGCACCTGCTTCTTGACGTTGGGGAAGGCGGGGACGCCGCCGCTGCGGTCGGGGCCGAGCTGGCCGTTATCTTCGGGGCGGACTTCGCGCTGGGCGACTTCGGTGACGTCGCCGCGACCCCGGATCCAATCGCGGCGGAGTTCGGCGAGGCCTTTCGCGATGTCGATGCTGGCGTTGGGGTCGGTGTAGGGGCCGCTGGTGTCATAGACGCGGACGGGGGGCTCGCCGCTGTGCGGGTCGAGGTCGATCTCGCGCATCGCGACACGGATGCCGCTGCCGGTCTGCGTCGCGACATGGATCTTGCGGCTGCCGCGGATCGGCCCGGTGGTGACGCCGATCGGTCCCTTGGGGGGGGCGGAGTTTTCGAATTTCGCGTCGATGTCGGCCATGTGCAGTCGCTCCGTTGTTGTTCGGAGCGAAAGACGGTTCTCACGCGGTGAAAGCCGGCCCTCCCTCCGCCCGAGTTACCGGGATCAGGTTCGACGGGTCGCGGGATGTTCCGCTCTCAACCTGTTTCCACACACAGGCTCCCCGGGGATGGCGCGGTTATAGGGGGCAAGGTCGGTGCTGTCCATGGGCGAGGCGCCGCCAGAGCGCGCAATCAGGTGCTTGGGCGGCCCGCGACATGGGTGTCAGATTTGTGCCGGTCATGGTGGCCGACAGGATCGGCGGCGGCGTTCACCCAGAGCATCGGCCACTTTGGCACGAATAACGCTAGCTCGGCTGACTGACGCGACAACCAGCCCAAACCCTTCGTTTCACTTGGGAACGCTCCGCCCGTTGCAGCCTTCATCGACCAAGGCCGGGAAGCGGCCCGCTTGCGGCTGGAGCGCCCAGCCGCTGCCCCAGCGTTCGACGAGGCGGAAGCGAAGCCCGCCGACGCTTACCTCGGCGCCGTCGGCGATCGTCACCCGCGCGCCGGGATCGCGTTCGGACAGGCGGTAGTTGTAGCCGGTCATGACGACGGGCGGCAGGGCGCGCGGGACGAGGCGGTAGACATGGGTGCCACCCGGTCCCGCGGTCCACATGCCGGCTTCGGCACGGTCGTCATGGTCCTGCCAGGCGTGGGTGACCGAGAGACGCAGCGCCTTGCCCGCCGCTGGGGCACCATCGACATAGGCGGTGACGCGGCGATGGGCGTAGCGGCGGGTGGCGGCGAGGCCGAGCGGATCGGGGGCGAGTTGCTGCGGCTCGGCGAGCATCGCGCTTTCGATCAGCTCGCGCCGCGGCACATGCATCGCCGAATTGCCGCTGTAGACAAGGATGCGCTCGTGGAGGCCGTCGCGATCGGCGTCGGCGAGGCAGGCCTTGACATAGACGGGCGACCAGCGCGGCTTGTCCGCGCCCGGCGGCAGCGTGAAGGGCGGCCGCGCGGTCGGCAGGCAGAGCGCATCGCCGTCCCCCATATAGTCGGGTTCGAGCGGGGTGCCGGCGGGATAGACCAGCCCCGCGTCGCCGGGCACGCGCAGCGTCGTACCGAGCAGCCAGCCGCGCCGCGCGACGAGCACGACCTCGTGCGCGACGACGGCGTCATTGGCGAGCGCGATGCCGTCGCGCGACAGATCGACGATGGGGATCGGCGCGATATGCGGTTCGTTCGCCGCCTCGCGTTCGCACGCCTCGCGGGCGGCGTCGGGCGCGGCGGCGCCGAGGAGGAGCGGCAGGGCGAGGAGGGCCGGGATGCGGATCATC
>NZ_LYVN01000131.1 GCF_001990265.1 Sphingopyxis sp. KK2 | reverse complement strand
GCCGACCTGCCGATGGCGCGGCTCAAGACCGGGACGCCGCCGCGGCTCGACGGACGCACGGTCGACTGGGCGCGGCTCGCCGAGCAGCCGTCGGACAGCGTCGAGGGGGCGAGCTGGACCTGTTCCACGTGGAACAATGCGCGGACGGTGCCGCAGATTTTCTGCGCGATCACGCGCACCAATGCCAAAAGCCACGCGATCATCGCGGCGAATCTCGACCGTTCGCCCCTGTTCACCGGCGCGATCGGTGCGGCGGGGCCGCGTTATTGCCCGTCGATCGAGGACAAGATCCACCGCTTCGCCGACCGCGACGGGCATCAGGTGTTTCTGGAGCCGGAGGGGCTCGATTCGGAGCTCGTCTATCCGAACGGCATTTCGACCTCGCTGCCCGCCGATGTGCAGCTCGCGATGCTGCGCACGATGGAAGGGCTCGAGACGGTTGAAATGACCGTCCCCGGCTATGCGGTCGAATATGACCATATCGACCCGCGGGCGCTTGACCGGACCTTACAGGTCCGCGCGATCGGCGGACTCTATTGCGCCGGGCAGATCAACGGCACCACCGGTTACGAGGAAGCCGCGGCGCAGGGGCTGGTTGCGGGGGCCAATGCGGCGCTGGCCGTGCAGGGCCGCGAGCCGCTGATCCTCGACCGCTCCATATCCTATATCGGGGTGATGGTCGACGACCTGGTGCTGCAGGGGGTGACCGAGCCGTACCGGATGCTCACCGCGCGCGCCGAGTACCGGTTGCGGCTGCGCGCCGACAATGCCGCGACGCGGCTGACCCCGAAGGGGATCGCGCTCGGGCTGGTGCGGCCGGCGACGGCGGCCTTGTTCGAGGCGCGCCTGGCAGCGCGCGCCGAAGCGGCGGCGTTGCTCGATGCGCCGGTGACGAGCGCCGATTATGCATCGATCGGGCTGGCGCTGCCCGGTGACGGCGCGGCGCGGCGGCGGATCGACCTGCTGCGCTTTCCCGAGGTGACGATGGCGAAGCTCGCGCTGCTCGCGCCCGAGCTGGCGGCGATCGATGCGACAATCCTCGCCGAACTCGCCGAGGATGCCCATTATGCGCCGTACATCGCGCGGCAGGAGGCCGAGCTGCGGTCGCTGGCGGCGAATGAGGCGATCCTGCTCGACCCGGGCCTCGATTATGGCGCGATCGGCGGGCTGTCGCGTGAGATGGTCGAACGGCTGGGCAAGGCGCGGCCCGAAACACTGGGGCAGGCGGGGCGGATCGACGGGGTGACCCCGGCGGCGCTGACCGCGATTTTGGTGCATAGCAAGCGGCGGGCGGCCTGAGGGCCGGCCATTTTGGCGTAATCGGCAAAGTCCTTCATAGGGTGGGCTTGGTCAAGTGCGCTAACGGGCTATTCCCACCGGAACTCGGCCTGTCGAACCAAAAATTGCGTAGAACCGTGGGATGACCACTCGATGCCTACGTGCTCACAAATGAGCTGCCGAGCGACAGCTTCAGCCTGTTGCCGAGGTCGGATGCAGGCAGATTGCGTCACGAAGCTCGGGATTATCGCATGTGTTCACCGTAATCCCGCCGTAATCCGAGGTAGCTGGGACAGCCGCGGAATCTAGCCGGATATGGGCGTTAGGTATACTGTCACGGTAATTCTATCTACGGAATCTTCGAAACCCGAGCATCATTGATAGGAATGCGGCAGAGTAAATCGCCGCTGTCAAAATCCTTCCGGGCAAAGTAACCCAAAATCCAATGTCGCTATCTTTGATGAAAAAAGGTTCTCCGATCCAAGATATTGGATAATA
This sequence comes from Sphingopyxis sp. KK2, assembly GCF_001990265.1. Lineage (GTDB taxonomy): Bacteria > Pseudomonadota > Alphaproteobacteria > Sphingomonadales > Sphingomonadaceae > Sphingopyxis. Next base: position 9,638 of record NZ_LYVN01000131.1, on the reverse strand, counting down.
ATATAATTGATGAACTAAAAGCCATAACATAGCAGGAAATACGTGCAATTCAAATAAAAAGTATAAAACAATAGGGAAGATTAAAGATATAAGAAAGTAAATATAGTTCTTCATAAATGTCGTCTTCTATATGTTTCATATATCTGTCTCGCGCCTTTTTTGTAATTTTCTGTATTATCTTGGCCTATTAATTTCTCACCCCCTCAGAAAAGTCTCGGCAATTGCTGAATGAAAGGTAGTAGTTCTTGTTAATCCATTTCGGACTTCGGTTATTAATGGATTCTCTCATAAAATTACCATCGTAAACTTCAGGATAAAATCGATACTGGCTTCGCTTAGCGCGGCCATCTGTTCATTGGCGAGCTCTTGCCGGAAATCTTCCGAATTGAGATCTGGAGGAATTACGGGTGAGGTGGCTTGCTTATGTCCGCGCAACCGCATGAACAGGTCAGAGCGCTAAGAATTATCCACGGACGCATCTTCGAAAATTAGCTCACGTCGCAAGGCTTCGGGAGGTTTCTCTCATCAATGCCGCCTTGAGCCTTCGGCGCCCATCTTTTTGTCTTTGTGAAAAAAGATGACGACAATGTTTGGGAAGCCTCCTCGCGCCTTTGCGTGAGGCTTTCAAAATCTCACGCAAAGGCGCAAAGGCACGAAGAAGGACAAAGCCCGCTGCGCGGGGAAGGTGAAAGAGCGACGTGGCGGACGCCGACATACTGGAAGACGAAGGCGCTGCGCGCGACTGGTTGGAGCAGGCGTTTGCGCCGACCGCCGCGCAATCGGCGCAGCTTGAGCGATTTGCGGCGATGCTGGTCGCCGAGAACGACCGGCAAAATCTGATCGCGGCCTCGACGATCCCGACCCTGTGGGTACGGCATATCGCCGACAGCGCGCAGTTGCTCGCGCTCGATAAGCAGGGCGAGGGGCTTTGGATCGACCTGGGGAGCGGGCCGGGGCTGCCTGGGCTGGTCGTCGCGATCCTGACGGAGCGGCCGATGCTGCTCGTCGAATCGCGCAAGCGGCGGTGCGAGTTTCTGCGCATGGTCGCGGGCGAGCTGGGGCTGGGGCATGTCGAAGTCGCCGAGGCGTCGCTCGAGCGCGTCGAGACACGCCTGGCGGGGACGATCAGCGCGCGGGCCTTTGCGCCGCTCGACCGGCTGATCGACTTGTCCGCGCGTTTTTCCACCGAATCGACGTGCTGGCTGCTGCCAAAAGGCCGAAACGCGGTTAAGGAACTGGCGTTGCTGCCGCAGCCATGGCAGAGAATGTTTCACGTGGAACAGAGCCGCACCGACGCCGAGAGCCAAATTCTGGTCGGTGTCGGAAAAATCGCGACAAAACAGCGAGGAAAATGATGATCCGTATCGCGGTGGCGAACCAGAAGGGCGGGGTTGGCAAGACGACGACCGCGATCAACCTGGCGACCGCGCTCGCGGCGACCGGCTGGCGCACGCTGATTATCGACCTCGATCCGCAGGGCAATGCCTCGACCGGGCTGGGGATTCCGCAGTCCCAGCGCACGCTGTCGAGCTATGACCTGCTGCGCGGCGAGGCGACGCTCGCCGACTGCGCGATCCCGACCGCGGTGCCGCGGCTCGACATCGTTACCGCAACGGTCGACCTGTCGGGCGCCGAGATCGAACTGATCGAATATAAGGACCGGCTGCACAAGCTGCAGCAGGCGATGACCGCCGCCGAGGCGGGGCAGTGGGACATCTGCCTGATCGATTGCCCGCCGTCGCTCGGCATGCTGACATTGAACGCGCTGATCGCCGCCGAATCGCTGATCGTCCCGCTGCAATGCGAATTTTTCGCGCTCGAGGGGCTGAGCCAGCTGCTCACCACGGTCGAGCGCGTGCGCGGCAAGTTCAACCAGAAATTGTCGATCCTGGGCGTCGCGCTGACGATGTTCGATCGCCGCAACCGGCTGACCGACCAGGTGTCGGACGATGTCCGCGAAGTGCTTGGCCCGGTCGTGTTCGAGACGGTGATCCCGCGCAATGTGCGGCTGTCCGAGGCGCCGAGCCACGGGCTGCCGGCGCTGATCTATGACCATCGGTGCGCGGGGTCGGCGGCCTATATCGCGCTGGCGCGCGAGCTGATCGATCGCCTGCCCAATGTTCGCAAGGCTGCATAAATGGCTGATAAACAAGACGAAACTGGCGCATCTGGCGCGATTCCGGCGAAGAAGCGCCCCTCGGGACTGGGGCGCGGGCTGAACGCGTTGTTCGGCGATGCCTCGATCGAGGCACCGGTGCTCGCGAGTCCGGGTGCGGCGGCGCCCGCGCCGGCGAGCGGCGAATCGGTGCAGCATGTCGCGGTCGGCGACATCCGCCCGCTGCCCGGCCAGCCGCGCCGCCATTTCGACGAGGGTGCGATCGCCGAGCTCGCCGATTCGATCGCGGCGCGCGGATTGCTCCAGCCGATCATCGTGCGCGCGGCGCCCGACGGACGGGGGTATCAGCTCGTCGCGGGCGAGCGGCGCTGGCGCGCGGCGCAGCGCGCGGGGCTGCACGCGATCCCGGCGCTGGTGCGGGACCTCGACGATGCGGCGACCTATGAGATCGCGCTGGTCGAGAATATCCAGCGCCAGGATCTCAACGCGATCGAAGAGGCGAGCGCGTATCGCAAGCTGATCGAGGATTTCGGGCATAGCCAGGACGCGTTGGCGCGGCTCGTCGGCAAGTCGCGCAGCCATGTCGCGAACCTGATGCGCCTGCTCGACCTGCCGCGTGCGGTGCAGGAGCTCGTCGGCGACGGCAGCCTTGCGATGGGACATGCGCGCGCGCTGATCGGCGCCGAGGGTGCCGAGGGCATCGCGCGCAAGATCGTCAAGGAAGGCCTGTCGGTGCGCGCGGTCGAGGCGCTGGTGCGCGCGGGCAAGGGCGGCGGGCGCAAGGCGCCGCTCGAGTATAAGAGCATCGATGGCGGGCGCGACCCCGACATCGTCGCGGTCGAACGGCATCTGTCCGAGCTGCTCGGCATCGGGGTCGGCATCGTCTATGCCGGCGAGGGCAAGGGGGCGCTGACCCTGAAATTCGCCTCGCTCGACCAGCTCGACATGATCTGCCAGCGGCTCTCGGGCGAATCGATCTGATTCGAGGGTCTCGCAGGCCGCGCGAATCTTTCTTTCGCGCGCGCTTAATCTGTGCCGCATCGGGCCGTTAAAGAGGCAAGAGCGGTCCCCACCACATCCGCTTTCTGGCCCTAAGGCCCTGATTCAGCCTGCTTTCCTTGCGAAATGCGGGCTAATCCCTAATGCGGCATTAACCATGGTTGTTGGGCAAAGACTGAACGGGTCGTCGGTAGAAGGGCGACAGCGATGGGGTGGGATTTCCAATCGCTTCAGTTTGACCAAGGGACCAAAATTTATGCGCAACATTGCACTGAAGCGCGCCCTGATGGGTGCCGCGATTGCCGCTCTCGCCATGAACGCCTCGGCGGCGAACGCGGCGTCGGCCACGGGTACGGCGAAGGCCAAGATCCTGCGCCAGATCACGCTCACCAACACCAGCGACCTCCAGTACGCCACGGTCATCAGCGGCGCGACCGCCTCGACCGTCGCGGTGTCGACCGCGGGTGCCGCGACCTGCGGCGCGGGCCTGACCTGCACCGGCACCACGACCGCCGCGAACTTCAATATCGCCGGCACCTCGGGTGCGGTGGTGCTCGTCGGCGGCGATTCGTCGGTGACGCTCAACGGTTCGCTCGGCGGCACGATGACCTCGTCGCTGACCTATTCGGCGACCAACGTCACGCTGAGCGCGACGGGCGGCAGCTTCCAGGTCGGCGGCACGCTGAGCGTCGGCGCCAATCAGACCGCGGGCGACTATTCGGGGACGTTCAACGTCACCGCCAACTATCAGTAACAGCCTATAGGGTGGGGGGTACGGCGGGCGTTCGCGTCCGCCGGCCATTAAAAGGGTCGTCGGGGTACCAGCCCCCGGCGGCCCTTTTTGTTTGCGCGATTTTTGCGCGCTGACGCGCGCGGGCGGTGCCGGCCCGCTCCCCCGCCCAACCTCTCGACATGATATTCCAAGGAGATTGAGCGGGGGAACGACCCGGCACCGCGGCCATAGTTAGCGAAATATCAACCATGTTGGCGCAACAGGGGGAGGACTGCCGGGCGGTGTGGGCCGCCCGGTTCCAGATGGTGGGGACCATTTCATGTTGCGATTTTTGAAGGGCTTCGGCCTGTTTTCGGCTGTCGTGCTCGGCGCGGCGGCTGTGCCCGTTCAGGCTGCGGGCGACCTGCTCGTCGCGCCGACGCGCGTCGTGCTCGACGGGTCGCGCGGCACCGAGGTGGTGCTCAACAATATCGGCAGCGAACCCGCGACCTATCGCATCAGCCTCGAGATCAAGCGGATGACCGCACTTGGCGGGCTCGACGAGATCGACGAGGGTGACGCGAACGACGCCGAGAAGGCGGCGCTGAACATGATCAGCTTTTCGCCGCGCCGCGTTACGCTGCCGCCGAATCAGCCGCAGGTGATTCGCGTCGGGGTGCGCGTGCCCGAGGGGACGGCGCCGGGCGAATATCGCGCGCATATGCTGTTCCGCGCGGTGCCCGACGCGGCGCCGGCGGCCGATCCCGCCAAGCCCGCGACCAGCGGCGGCGTGTCGATCGCGCTGACGCCGATCTATGGCATCACCATCCCGGTGATCGTGCGCGTCGGCGACCTCGGCGCCGAGGCGTCGATCGGCGAGGCGCGGGTGGTCGACACGGTTGATGGCCCGGCGTTCGCCTTCGACCTGACGCGAACGGGCAATCGCTCGGTCTATGGCGATATCGAGGTGACGCGGCCAGGGGTTGCCGAGCCGCTGCTGCTCGCGCGCGGCATCGCGGTCTATCCCGAGGTCGGCCAGCGCCAGGTCCAGCTGCGCGTGCCCGCCGAGCTCGCGGCGAAGCTGAAGGGTCCGGTGCGCATCCGCTACACCGAGGACCGCGAGGTCGGCGGCGGCGCGATCGACGAGGCCGACCGGGTGGTGAAATGAGCTAGGTCGGACCGTCCGGCGAGAGGCAGCGATGCTTCGCGCGCTTCTGATACGGTTTTTCCCCGCCCTTGCGGCCGGGCTGGCGCTGGTGGGGATGGTCCCCGCCGGCGCGCTTGCCGCTGACAGGGCCGAGGTCGCCGACGGCTGGAAACCCAATGAGGACGACAGCTGGCTGTTCGACGTGCGATCGGGGCAATATCGGCTCGGCGACGGGGTGCGCGGGTACCAGACCCCGACGGGGGTGTGCGTCGACCTGGCCGACATGGTGCTCGCGCTCGACCTGCCGATCCGCGTCGACAAGAAGTTGCGCCGCGCAACCGGCTGGGTGTTCGACGAGCGGCGCGGCCTGACGATCGACCGCGACGCGGGCGAAGTCAGGCTCGGGAGCCGCAGCTACAGCATCGGCGCGACCGCGATCCGCGACACCGCGGCGGGCTGGTGCGTCGATGTGAAGAGCCTCGCGACCTGGTTCGAGCTGCCGCTCGTTCCCGACCTGTCGAACGCGGTGCTGCGGATCGATTCGAAGGAGAAACTGCCCTTCCAGCTCGCCGCCGAACGCCGCGCGCGCGGCGCCGGGCTGCGCCCGCAGCAAAGTTTCGACCTCGCAAGCCTGCCGCAGGCAAGCAGGCCGTACCAGAATTGGGCGACGCCCTCGGTCGACGTCGTCGCCTCGGCGGGCTTCGTCAACGACAAGCGCGGCGGATCCTATGTCCAGGCGCGCTACGAGGTTTTTGCGGCGGGCGAGGTGCTCGGGCAGAGTTTCGACGCGCGGCTGTCGTCGGACAATGAGGGCGTGCCCGACAGCCTGCGCATGCGGCTCTATCGCACCGATCCGTCGGGCAATCTGCTCGGCCCGCTGCGCGCGACGCATTATGCGGCCGGCGACGTCAGCCTGCTGTCGACCGGGATCGTCGCCGGATCGGCACCGGGGCGCGGCGCGGTGCTCACCAACCGCCCGGTCGAACGCCCCGATGCGTTCGACAAGACCGATTTTCGCGGCGATCTGCCCGCCGGCTGGGACGCGGAACTCTATCGCAACGGGCAATTGCTCGCCTTCACCAGCCCCAATGGCGACGGCCGCTACGAATTTCTCGACGTGCCGCTGCAATATGGATCGAATCGTTTCGAGATCGTGCTCTACGGGCCGCAGGGCCAGATCAGGCGTGAAATCAAGCAGTTGCAGGTCGGGCTCGATTCGATCCCGCCGCAGCAGACCTATTATTGGGCGGGATTCGCGCAGGAAAATGCAGACCTTATCGAGTTCGGCGACCGCCGCCAGACCTTCCGCCGCGGCTGGCGCGGCACGCTCGGGCTCGAACGCGGACTCGACACGCGCACGTCGGTCGCGGGCTATCTCCACAGCCTGATGATCGAGAATGTCCGGCGGAGCTATGCGGAAGTCGCGCTGCGCCGTTCGATCGGTCCGACGCTGCTCGAAATATCGGGCGCCTATGCCGACGACCGGAGCGGGGCGGTGCGCGCGAGCTGGCTCGCGGCGTTCGGCGAGACTTATGTGCGCGCCGATGCGATGCGCGGTTTCGGCGGCTTTGTTTCGGACCGTTTCATAAACAATATCAATGGTCTGTACCAGATTTCGATCGACCAGTCGGTCAAGCTCGGGCGCACCGTGCTGCCGCTGCATCTCGACCTGCGCCAGGTCGACCGGACATCGGGGGTGCAGAGTCTCGAGGCCTCGGCGCGCGCCTCGGCGAGCTTTCGCGCGCTGACCTTCACCGGCCAGCTCGACTGGACGCGGACCAAGGTGCCGATCGGTCCCGATCCGCCCGACAACCTCAGCGCGACCTTGCTGGCCAATGCCCGCATCGGGCGCGTGCGTCTCCGCGGCGAGGCGCGCTTTGCGCTGTCGGGCGCGAGCGCCGATTCGCGCGCGACGGTGATCGCCGAATGGGCGGGGAAGGGCGACGCCGAATGGCGCGCCGAACTCGGTTACGACAAGGGACTCGACCGCGCGCGGGCGGGCCTGGGATATACGCGCCGGTTCAACACGTTGCAGCTCACCGGATTCGGCGAAGTGGCGAGCGACGGATCGGTCGCCGCGTCGCTGTCGCTCGCCTTCAGCTTCGGGCCGAAGCCGCAGGGCGGGGGCTGGCGCGTGTCGAGCGAGAAGCTCGCGAGCCGCGGCCAGGTGATGGCCGAGGTGTGGATGGACGATAATGGCGACGGCATCCGCCAGCCGGGCGAGGCTGCGCTGCCCGACGTGCCGATCACCGCGGGCAATGCCTTCGTCGACGCCGCGACCGACAAGGGTGGGCGCGCGACGGTCGACGGGCTCGAGCCGTTCCGCGCTGTGATGATCGGCATCGACGCCGGCAGCCTGCCCGACCCCTATGTCCAGCCGGCGCTTCCGGGTGTCGTCGTCACCCCGCGTCCGGGCGTGGCGACGCGGGTGATGCTGCCGATGACCGCGGCAGGCGAAATCGAAGGGACGATCATCCGCGACGGCGGCAATGCGATCGAGGGGCTCAGCCTCGAACTCGTCGATGCCGAGGGCCGGGTGCGTGCGACGACCTTGACCGAGTTCGACGGATATTTCCTTTTCGAAAGTGTCGCTTACGGCCGCTACACGGTGCGTATCGCGAAAAATTCGGCGCAACTGTTGCGGATCGACGGTGCGTTCGCGGTGAGCGCGTCGCCGGGCAAGGCGGCGCCGCGCATCCGGCTCGGCACGCTGGCGCTGAAGCCCGTGCGCCGCGACCTGGCCGTTGTCGACACCGCGCCGAAGGGCGAGGGCCATGGCGCGCGTGGGCCGCCGGCAAGCGATGCGAACGGGGCGGAGACGGGACCGTAGCCGGCGATGTCAGGACGGGTCGATCGCGACATAGACCGCCCAGGCGGCGGGGTGCGCGAGTGACGCGCCGGCGGCATCCTTCGACGGGTCGCGCGCCACGTCGCGCATCGCCCCCTGCAGCGCCGCCGCGATATCGCCGCGTTCGTCCTTGAGTCCCGCGACGGCCGTGGTGGTGATTCGCTCGCCGACATCGTCGAGCACGGGTGTGTAGGTCGCGAGGACGGCGCGCGCACCCGCGAGCAGGAAGGCGCGGGTCAGCCCGCTGAAACCGTCGCCGCCCTGCGATCCCGCCGCGGTGTCGCAGGCCGAGAGGATGACGAGCGCGGCGTTGAAGCGCAGCTGCGCGACCTCCGACGCGGTGAGCAGCCCGTCGTCCGCAGGGGTGGCGTCGATACCGGGCCGGCGCGCGCCGGGGGTCAGCGCAAGCGCGGGTTCGGCGATCGACCCGTCGAAGCGTCCGCCGAGCAGCGCATGGGTCGCGAACAGCACCACCTGACTGTCGGCGAGCAGGCCCTCGTCATTGCTGCGATCGAGGCGCGCCTGTGTCGCGTCGAGCTGGAGCAGTCGGCGCTCGGGCGGGGCGCCGAAATAGTCGGCCATGCGCCGCACTTCGATACCGCTGTACGACAGGCGGCGCAGCTTCGCGAGCCTGGCGGGGTCGGCGATGCCGTCGCGGTACAATCCCTGCCGCGGGATCAGCCCGACATTGTCGGTCGAAGCGGCGGCGAGCCCGTCGAGCGGGTTGCCGCGGGTCTGGCCCGGGTCGGTGATGACGGGGGGATCGGCCTCGCCGCGAAAGGCCGGATCGCCGAGACCATAGAATTTTCCACCGCTCGCTACGCGCTGGGGGCCGCGCCGGGCGGTGCGCAGAGCCTCGACCGATGGCAGCACCGCAAGGACCCGGTCGAGGCCGAGCCATTGCGTCTTCCGCAGCGTATCGGGATCGACGTCGCCGGGCGCGCCGCCCGCAGGCGCCGCCGAAGGGAGCGCCGCGAAATTGAGTGCGAGCAAAGGTCCCTCGGGAACGAGGATCCAGCGCGGCTTGCCGGCGAGCAGCGCGGCGATCGCCGGGTCGCCGAACAGCGCCTGATGCACCTTATAGGCAGCGGTGCGATCATAGCGCAGGAAATCGTCGGGCTGTTGTAAGGGGTCGTGTTTCGTCGCGCCCGAATATTTCGAATCCGACAGCTGGCCGTGAAGCGTTGTGACGAGCGCCGCAAGGTCGGCGCCGTCGATCGGGATTTCGGCCCAGGCCGATCCCTCGCGCGTCGCGGCGAAGACGATGCCGCGACTCATTTCGGCGCGGGCGTCGGGCATTCCGGGGTAGAGAAGGATCAGCGCTTCGTCCTTGCGGAGAAGCGGTGCCACGCCTTTTGCACCCGTCACTTCGGCCAGCGGCACGGGTTCGGGGCGGAGCGTCGCAAAGATCGGGGGCAAAGCCCGTTTGAGGGCGGCGGCCTCGGCGCCAAGCGTCGCGCCGGCGACGGCGCGCTCGCCGAGCAAGCGCGCCCGATCGGCGTCGCCGGCGCTGCCGCGCTGCGCGGCCGCCTCGATGCCCTTGTCGAGCGTGACCACGCGGTCGCGCGCCGCCGTCCAGCGGCCGAACAGTTCGCCCTGGCCCGCGCGTTCGGCGAGCGCGCGCGCCGCGGTCTCGCTGATCGCCGCGCCCGATGCCGAGGGATGGGCGAGCTGGGCGACCGCGAAGCCCCGGGTGCGGCTGGCGGCCTCGCCGCCCACACCGTCGGCGGTGCGCGTCGTCCAGTGGAGGCGGAGGAGGTCGATTGCGCGGCCGCTGATGAAGTTCGCCAGATTGAGCCGATAGGCGGCATTGGCG
>NZ_LYVN01000130.1 GCF_001990265.1 Sphingopyxis sp. KK2 | reverse complement strand
CGGGAGAGGGAAGGGGCCCGCCGGCAAAGCCGGTGGGAAGGGTGAGGGTGGTCTGACCTATCACATAAGAAAAGGGCCGGTCGCTTCGCAGCGCCGGCCCTTTCCTTATCCGTCTGCTGTCCGGTTCAGAACAGCTTGGTCACCGATGCCGTGCGGCGTTCGGGTTCGGCTTCGCCCTTGTAGAGGCTCGCCATCGGTTCGTCGCTGACGACATGCGTCTCTTCGGCGCCGAAGCCGTTGAACTTGGTCCGCATTGCGCAGCCATAGGCGCCGAGCATGCCGATCTCGATGAAATCACCGGCCTTCACGTCATCGGGAAGGAAGAAGGGGCCGGTCATATGGTCAAGGTCGTCGCAGGTCGGGCCGTAAAAGCTGAACGCCGTCATTTCGGCTTCGCTCTCGGGCTCGCGCAGCAGCGTGACGGGGAAGCGCCAGCCGACATGCGCGGCGTCGAACAGTGCGCCATAGGCACCGTCGTTGATATAGAGCTCGTCGCCGCGGCGCTTTTCGACGCGCACGATCAGCGAGCTGTACTCGGCCGACAGCGCGCGGCCGGGTTCGCACCACAGTTCGGCCGAATAGCTGATCGGCAGGCTTTCGAACGTCCGGTGGATCGTGTCGAAATAGGCGCCGAGCGGCGGGGGCTCCATGCCCGGATAGGACGAGGGGAAGCCGCCGCCGACATCGATGATGTCGACCGTGACCGACGCCGCGACGATCGCGGCGCGGACGCGCTCCATCGCCTGCGCATAGGCATGGGGGGTCATCGCTTGGCTGCCGACGTGGAAGCAGATGCCGAGCGCGTCGCTGGCCTGGCGGGTCGCCATCAGCAGTTCGGCGACATCCTCGGGCTCGGCGCCGAACTTGGCGGCGAGGCTGAGCTTCGAATGGTCCGACGAGACGCGCAGGCGCACGAGCAGGTTGAGGTCTTCGGCACCCTCGGTCGCGCGGACGATCTTTTCGAGCTCGTCCATCGTGTCGAGCGAGAAGGTGCGCACGCCATGTTTCCAATAGGCTTCGGAAATCGCTTCCTCGGCCTTCACCGGATGCATGAAGCAGAGCGTCGCCTTGGGTAGGGTGCGCGAGACGAGGCGCACCTCGGCGATCGAGGCGACGTCATAATGGGTGACACCCGAATCCCACAGCACGCGCAGCAGGTCGGGCGACGGATTCGCCTTGACCGCGTACATGGTCGTGCCGGGAAATCGCTCGATGAAGAAACGCGCTGCGCGCGCCGCGGCATGCGGGCGGACAAGCGTTACAGGTTCGACCGGCGAAAGTGCCTGAATCAGCCCGTGGGCGCTATGATGCTGGTGCAACTCAAGGGACCCCCAAAAAATACGTTAAACATCCAAGGCTGCCTTGCGGTTATTGGAAGTCCCCCTGGGGCAGCGGAGGGCGATATATGCAGGGGGGTCCCCCCTGTAAAGACCCTATCGCGCAATTTTGTAACGCATCGGTAACAGTCGCGCTGAAGCGGGCCTGACGCACGGTAACCGGGGGACAAAGCCGCGGATATTGGCTATTGCAGGTCTCTCTCTCCGCCGAAAGGACCGCGCCGCATGACCCCGCCCGCCGACGTGAATCACACCTTTCCCGACGCCGAGATCGACGAATTGATCGCCTTCGGCACGGTCGAATCGCACAAGGCGGGCGACCTGATCCTGGCCGAGGGCACGATGGCGCCCGATTGCATCATCACCCTGTCGGGCCACACCGACATCTTCGCGGCGACCGACGAGGGGCCGCGCCGCGTCGGCTGGATGGAGCGCGGGCAGTTCGCCGGCGACCTGTCGATCCTGACCGGGCAGCGACACCTGTCGCGGGTCGAGATGGGCGCCGACGGCGACATCCTGCGGATTCCGCACGACAATTTCCAGCGGCTGATCGCGGGCAACAGCCATTTTTCGGATGTCTTTGTGCGCGTCTTCGCGGCGCGGCGCGAGTTCGGCAACAGCCGCGGCTTCGCGGCGATCATCGTGATCGGCGCGGCGATGGACCGCAGCGTCTATGCGATGCGCGACCTGTTGATGAAGCACGGCGTCGCGCACCGCTGGTTCGACCCCGCCGACGGCCCCGTCGCCGGCCATCTGATGACCGAACGCGGGCTGACCGAGGCGCAATTGCCGCTCGTCATCCTCGGCGCGGCCGATGTGCTCGTCCAACCGACCCCCGAAGCGCTGGCCGCAGGGCTCGGGCTCGACCTGCTGCCCGACGGGGCGACCGCCGATGTGCTGGTGGTCGGCAGCGGCCCCGGGGGGCTGGCTGCGGCGGTCTATGCCGCGTCCGAGGGGCTGACGGTGATCGCGCTCGATTCGCTTGCGCCCGGCGGGCAGGCGGGGACCTCGTCGAAGATCGAGAATTACCTTGGCTTCCCGACCGGCATTTCGGGCAACGAACTGGCGCGGCGGGCGACGGTCCAGGCGCAGAAATTCGGTGCGCGGCTGGTGTCGCCGGTGCGCGCGGCGTCGATCGGGCGCGACGGCGACGCCTATTGCCTGCACCTCGTCGATGGGCGGAAGCTGCGCAGCCGCGCCGTCGTCGTCGCGTCGGGCGCGCAATATCAGCGGCTGCCGATCGAAGGGATCGAAGCCTATGAGGGGCGCGGCATCTATTATGGCGCGACGCCGATGGAGGCGCAGCTGTGCGGCAACGCCGAGGTAACCGTCGTCGGGTCGGGCAATTCGGCGGGGCAGGGCGCCATCTATCTCGCGAGCGTCGCGAAGAAGGTTTACGTCATTTTCCGCCGCAAGAGCCTGCGCGAGACGATGTCCGAATATCTGGTCAAGCGGCTCGAGGAACATCCCAATATCGAGATTATCGGATCGACCGACGTGGTTGCGCTGCACGGCGAGGACCGGCTCGGCGGGCTGACCTATCGCTGCCGCGAGACCGGTGCTGAAGATCATTGCGACTGCGGCTTCCTGTTCCTCTTCCTCGGTGCGACGCCGAACACCGGCTGGCTGCCCAAGGAAATGGTGTGCGACGAGCGGGGTTTCGTGAAGACCGGCACCGACATCGCGCCGATCGAGCTGGTCAAGGCGGGCTGGGCGCTCGACCGCATGCCGAGCCGTTACGAGACGAGCTGGCCGCGCATCTATGCCATCGGCGACGTGCGCAAGGGATCGGTGAAGCGCGTCGCCTCGTCGGTGGGCGAGGGATCGGTGGTGGTCAGCGATATCCACCAGGCGCTGGCGGAGATCGCCGCAACCGGCAATTGACCTTCTAGGGCGCCACGCGATAAGCTGTTGGCATCGAAGCGAAAAAGAGGGTGAAGATGAGCCTGGCAGCATTGATGATCGTTGCGGCAGTGCAGGGCGCGGGTGAGCCGCTGCCCGGGAAAACCGATATTCCCAGTGATTTTTCGACCGTGATCTGTCCGGATGAAGCTGCGGCAAAGACGATGCTCGACCACTATCATGGTGTCCAGCCCGCTCCGCGGAACCATACGCTCGACACCGGTCTGTTCTTCGAAGGGCTGAAGGCGACCGGATGCGTGCAGGGCGGCCCCGACGCCACGACCGTCATCACGATCGGCGAGGTCGTCGCACGCCGGACGCTGGCGCTGGCCGGGGGCGACGAAACCTATCTCGTCTATCGCGGCGCCAATGCAAAAGGTACGGCGCTGGTCGGGATCGTCGACGAGACGGGCAACAACAAGCATCCGCGCACCGATTTCGAGCGCTGGCTGGCGGAGTTCGCCCCCGAGGGCCGGCTCGACTATGATCCCGCTGCAATGAGCGTCGTCTATTCGTGCCCGACAATCGACGCAGCGCGGGCTGCGGTTCGGGCGATTCCGGCGAAGGGTGGCGACAAGGCGCAGAATACGGCCTTTACCAAGGCGCGCACCGCGAACGGATGCGTTCAGGCGGCCGCCGGCCAGTACCGGGTCAGCGCCCGCCACGAGAGCCGCGATATCCAGTGCGGGTTCGAATGCGAGGATGTCTGGAACGCGCTTGCCGCGACCGATGCGCGGGGGCGTGCGGTCGGGCTGATCTTCAACGGCTCACATTTTTGATCAGCTCAGCCGCGTCTTGAAATCCTCATAGGCGAATTCGCGGACCAAAGTCAGCGCGTCGCTCTCGCTGTCCCACAGCCAGATCGACGGCAGCGGCACGCCGTTGAAGGTGTTCGTCTTGACCATCGAATAATGCGCCTGGTCGAGGAAGGCGAAGCGCTGGCCTATCCGGGCGCCGCCATCCGATGATTTGTCGGCATCCGCCGACGAGGGCAGGCGATAGTCGCCGATCACGTCGCCCGCGAGGCACGACGGGCCGCCGAGGCGGGTCACCGGGCCCTCGCTCAGCTCGCCGAGCATCGCGGGGCGATAGGGCGCTTCGATCACGTCGGGCATGTGGCAGGTCGCGCTGATGTCGGTGATGCCGATGGCCATGCTGTTGTCGAACAGGTCGAGGATCTCGCCGACGAGGATGCCCGCGTCGAGCGCGACCGCTTCGCCGGGTTCGATCATGACGTCGCAGCCGGTGGTCTCGCGCACGCCTTTCAGGAAGGCGATCAGGTCATCGACCTGATAATCGGCGCGCGTGACGTGGTGGCCCCCGCCGAAGTTGATCCATTTGAGTTGGCCGACATAGGGCGCGAGCAAGGGTTCGACCGCGGCCCAGGTGCGCGCGAGCGGCGGGAAATCCTGTTCGCACAAGACGTGCATATGGATGCCGTCGACGCCCTCCATATGTTCGGGGAGGAGCTGGCCGACGGGGAAGCCGAGGCGGCTGCACGGCGCGGCGGGATCATATTTGGGAACCTCGCCCTCGCTGTGCTGCGGATTGATGCGGAGGCCAATGTCGAACGTCTCGCCCTTGGCACGCAAATCGTCGAGCAGCGGGCGGAAGCGCGCGATCTGGCCGGGCGAGTTGAAGATCAGATGGTCCGACAGGCGGCAGATTTCGGGCAGGTCCTCGGCCTTGTAGGCGGCGCAATAGGTCGCGACCTCCTTGTCGCCGTGCGGCCCGCCATATTCCTCGCGCCCGAGCCGCGCTTCGTAAAGGCCCGAGGCGCAGACGCCGTCGAGCGTGCCCGCCACGGTGGAACCCAGCGACCACATCGAAAAGGCCTTGAGCGCCGCCAGCACGCGCGCGCCCGACGCGTCGCCGATCTGGCGCAGCACCGCAAGGTTCGCGCGGACCTTCGCCGCGTCGACGACGAAGGCGGGCGAGGGGACGCGATTAAGGTCGAAATGGGCAAAGGCCCCGGGGTCGCCGGCTCTGGTTTCCATGGCCGCGCATGTAGGGGCTTTGGGGGGCGGAAGGAAGGGGGTGTCGCTATGCGACCGGCACCTTCACATTTCCGCTCGCGGTCTGGACCGAATAGCTGAAGGGATTGTCCTGCCACCCCGTCTTGGCGCCGCCATGAACGCCGTCGCGGCGGATGACCGCGATGCCGCCGCCGATCTTGTAGCCTGCATCCTCGATGCGCTGGATCGCGGCTTCGGCGGCGGCCTGCGGGTGCATGCCGCCGCGCATCAGTTCGACCGCGTGATAGGTCGGCAGGAAACGCATCATCACGTCGCCATTGCCCGTCGCGACCGCCCCGCCGACCGCCTGGTCGCCATAGGCGCCGGCACCGGGGATCGGCGAGTCGCCGACGCGGCCGGGAATCTTGAACTCGCGGCCGTTGGTCGAGCAGCCGACGGTCAGGTTGCCCGCGGCGTCGAGCGCGATGCTGCCGACGGTATCGTGGCCCGCGAGCTTGGCGTCCTTTGCGAGCGGTTCGGGGCCGAAGGCGTCGGATTTCTCGCCCTTTTCGGCCCATTTGGCGAAGGCGGCCTGCGACTTGGGGCCGGTGAGCGAGGTTTCGGTGAAGCCCATGCGCGCGGCGAAGCGCGTCGCGTCGTCGCCGACGATCAATGTGTGCTGGGTTTCCTCCATGACCTTGCGCGCGACCGAGATCGCCTTCTTGACGCGCTTGAGGCAGCCGACCGCACCGATGTCGTGCGTCGGACCCCACAATATCATCGCGTCGAGCGTCGTTTCGCCGACCTCGTTCGGCACGCCGTCGGCGCCGACCCAATAGTCGCCGAGCAGTTCGACATGGTTGATCGCCGCCTCAACCACGTCGAGCGAGGAGCGACCCTCCGCCAGCATCGGCCAGCCGATCGCATTGGCGCCGGGGCCGAAATCCCATGTGGTGAGAATGAAGGGCTTGCCCACCGGGATGGGTGCGGGCTTCGCTGGCTTGGCGGCCTCGGCCGCGACCGGTAGCGCCGCGAGGCCCGCCGCGCCGACGGCGAAGCTGCGCCGTGAAATTGCGTTGTCGTCCGCCATGTCGCTCTCCCCTTTGGAGGGAAGCTAGCGGGGCCGGGGTCAGGCCGCAATCGGTCCCTTGAAGATGAAAAAGGCGCCGCCCGCGATCAGCAGGAAGCCGACGAGATGGTTGATCGTGAGCTTTTCGCCGAGCCAGAAGACCGCGAAGGCGGCGAAGACGATCAGCGTGATCACCTCCTGCATCGTCTTGAGTTCGGCGGTCGAATAGACGCTGTGGCCGATGCGGTTCGCGGGGACCGCGACGCAATATTCGAAAAAGGCGATGCCCCAGGCGAGCAGGATCGCGAGCCACATCGGGCGCGAGACGTCGCCGAGGTGGCCGTACCAGGCAAACGTCATGAAGATGTTCGAGATGACGAGCAGGAAGATCGGCAGGATATAGGGCGTCATCTCTTGTCCTTCGTCAGCGGCAGTACGTCCCGGAGCAAGGCAGCGAAGAAATGCCCCGGCTCCTCGACCATCGGCATATGCGCCGAATGTTCGAGCCAGACGAGCTTCTTCGACGGGGCCTTCACCTGTTCGAACCAATGGGCAGCCACCGGCGAGGGAACGGTATAGTCGTGGCGGCCGAGCAGGAAGACCAGCGGCACGTTCATTTTCTTCACCGGATGAAAGCTGACGTCGGCGAGCCGCGGCCAGAGCGTCGTCACCGAAAATTCGCTGCCCTTGCCCCACGCCGCTACGTCGGCGGGGCCATATTCGGGCGAGAGGCGCGGGGTCTGGAAATAATATTTGAGGTCGGGCTTGTTGTAGACGAGCGAGCCGAAAGGAATCGCATATTTGCGCCAGCCGTCGGCCTTGGCGATGGTGAAGTCGCCGCGCGGATAGGGTGCGAGCGCGTCGATCGCATCGACTGCGTCCATATTGCCCGCGAGTAGCGCCTGGCTGCGCGTCCACGCCATGCCGACCGCTTCGCCCTCGCGGAAATCGATCGCCTGGCCGACGCCGACATAGGCGTAGAGAAGGTCGGGGCGCTTCACCGCGACCGACAGGCCGACCACCGAGCCCCAACTGTGTCCGAGCAGCACGACCTTGCGCTTGCCGTATTTCTTCTGGAGCAGTTCGATCAGTTCGATGGCGTCGTCGCGATAGCGGTCGAGCGTCATCGTGGGCGCGAGCGTCGCGGGGTCGTTCAGCGGATAGCTGCGCCCCGCGCCGCGCTGGTCGTACTGGACGACGGTGAAGACATCCTCCCACGGGCGCTGGAACGCCCAGGCAAAGGGCATTTCGACCGCGCCGGGGCCGCCATGGACGAAGATGAGGATCGGATTGTCGCGGTCGGCGCCGCGCACGTTGACGACCTGTCGCGCGCCGCCGAGCGTGACCTCGAAGCTTTCCTGCACGCCGTTCGGGGTGACGATCTTGCCGATATCGGCGACGATCGCGCGCGCGGGGGCGTAGGGGTCTTCGGTTTGCGCGGCGGCGGGCGAAGCGAATGCGGCAAGCAGCGCGAACGCCGCGATACGGAACGTCATGAAAGAAAAACCCTTTCGTCATCCCCGCGAAAGCGGGGACCCGGTTCTGCCGTTGCTACCGGGTTCCCCTGTTCGCGGGAATGACGAATGAGGGAATGGACTCAGAAATCGAGCGGGCCCGCGAGTTCCTTCACCTGCCAGGGCAGGCCGTGGTTGTTGAGCATGTCCATGAAGGGATCGGGGTCGAACTGTTCCATGTTGAACACACCCGCGCCGCTCCAGATGTCCTGCACCATCATCGCCGCGCCGATCATCGCGGGCACGCCGGTGGTGTAGCTGACCGCCTGGTTGCCGGTTTCGGCAAAAGCGTCCTCATGGTCGCAGATATTGTAGAGATAGAGCGTCTTTTCCTGGCCGTCCTTGCCGAGGCCGGTCGCGATGACGCCGATGTTGGTCTTGCCCTTGGTCGTCTCGCCAAGGCTCGAGGGTTCGGGCAGCACGGCCTTCAGGAACTGCAGCGGGACGATCTCGCGGCCTTCGTAGATGACCGGGTCGATCCGCGTCATGCCGACATTCTGCAGCACGGTGAGGTGGGTGATATAGGCTTCGCCGAAGGTCATCCAGAAGCGGATGCGCCGGATTTCGGGCAGGTGCGTCTTCAGGCTTTCGATCTCCTCATGATACATGAGGTACATCGTCTTTTCGCCCACCGCCTCGAAGTCGAACTTCTGCTTCACCGACATCGGCGGGGTTTCGACCCAGTCGCCATTTTCCCAGTGACGCGCGACCGCGGTCACTTCGCGGATATTGATCTCGGGATTGAAGTTGGTCGCGAAATGCTGGCCATGGTCGCCGCCGTTGCAGTCGAGGATGTCGAGCGTGTCGATGCGGTCGAAATGATGCTTCTTGAGCCAGGTGGTGAAGACGCTGGTGACGCCGGGGTCGAAGCCCGAGCCGAGCAGCGCCATCAGTCCGGCGTCCTTGAAGCGGTCCTGATACGCCCATTGCCAATGATATTCGAACTTCGCCTCGTCGCGCGGTTCGTAGTTCGCGGTGTCCATATAATGCGCGCCGGTCGACAGGCAGGCCTCCATGATCGTGAGGTCCTGATAGGGCAGCGCGAGGTTGACGACATGCGTTGCGCCGATCGAGCGGATCAGCGCCGCGGTCGCGTCGATATGGTCGGCGTCGACCTCGGCGGTGTCGATCGTCACCCCGGTGCGCGCCTTCACCGACTCGGCGATCGCGTCGCATTTGAACTTGCGGCGGCTCGCCAGCGTGATGTGCGGAAAGATGTCGGGGTTCATCGCCATCTTGTGCACCGCGACCGATCCGACGCCGCCTGCGCCGATCACCAAAACCTTGCTCATCGAAAATCTCCTGCCCGCAGACCTATGCGGCTTGTCTTGTATGCCGCGCCCTATAGGACGAAGCCATGACACAGCAAAGCCCAGATGCCCGTCACGATGCCCTGCTCGACCCGGCACGCGCGCCCAGCCTCGCGGGGGTCGAACGCGCGGCGGCGAAAGTCGCTGCATTATTGCCGCCGACCCCGTTGCTGCCGCTCGAGGTCGATGGCGTCACGGTCTGGTGCAAGGCCGAATGTCTGCAGCCCGTCGGCGCGTTCAAGATTCGCGGCGCGTGGCACCGCTTGTCCGACCTGTCCCCCGAACAGGCTGCGGCAGGCGTCGTCGGCGTGTCGAGCGGCAATCATGCGCAGGGGGTCGCCTGGGCGGCGAAACGGCTGGGCATCAAGGCGACGATCGTGATGCCGAGCAACGCGCCGCAGATGAAGCTGGCGGCGACGCGTGCGCTGGGGGCTGAGGTCATACTCTATGATCGCGTGACCGAATCGCGCGATGCGGTCGCGGCGAAGTTGCTCGAGGAAAATGGCGGGACGCTGGTCCATGCCTATGGCGACCCCTGGATCATCGAGGGGCAGGGAAGTGCCGGGATCGAGGCCGAGGCGCAGCTTCGCGCGCGCGGGATAGACGGGTTCGACAAGGTCGTCGCCTGCTGCGGCGGCGGCGGGCTGTCGGCGGGGCTGGCGCTCGCGCTGCCCGACACCGAACTCGTCGCGGTCGAGCCCCAGGGCTGGGACGATGTGACGCGCAGCCTGGAGGCGGGCGAAATCCTGTCGGTCGAGGACCTAGCCTATCCGACCGAATGCGACGCGCTCCAGACGCCGCAGACCTGGCCGATCAATTTCGCGGTGCTGCAGGCGCGCGGGGTGCGCGGCGTCGCGGTAACGCGCGAGGAAGTGCGCCATGCGATGCGGCTGGTGTTCGAGAAATTGCATCTCGTCGTCGAACCCGGCGGCGCGGCGGCGCTCGCGGCGGTGCTCGCGGGCAAGGTGTCGCCGGGCAAGGCGACGCTGGTCACGCTGTCGGGCGGCAACGTCGACCCGAAACATTATGCGGAGATTTTGGCCGGAAACTAATCGGCGCTGGTGCGTTGCAAGGGCGAAGGAGATTTATCATGCAAAAGGCGATCATCCTGTCGGGCGTGGCGGCGCTGATATTGCTGTCGGGTTGTGAAAAGGCCGCGGCGCCGGCGCCCGAGACGACCGAGACCACCGTCGTTCCTGACGAGACGATGCCAGCCGAAGAGGCGGCTCCGACCGACCCCGCGACCGCGCCGCACCGCTTCGCCGACTGGGCGGGCAAATGGACCGGCGTCGAGGGCATGTTCGTGACGATCACCCCCGGCGAGCCGGGCAAATACAAGCTGGAGATGCAGTCGGACCTCGACACCAAGGGGACCTATGACGGCAACGACAGCGAACATGGCATCAAATTCAAGCGCGGCACCGAAGAGCTGTCGCTACGCCGCGGCAGCGGCGACGAGACCGGCCTCAAATATCTCGCCGGCAAGAAGGAATGCCTGATCGTCAAGGATGGCGAGGGTTATTGCCGCGACTAACAAATCCCTCTCGCTTCGAGTGAGGGGATTTTTCCGGCAGTCGTCGATTTGTCATCGAACCGACGCGGGAATCGCAAGAATCGCTGTCATGGGCGGCCCCGGATCCACCTTTCTCCGGGAGACCTGCCCATGGCCAGCCAGCCCAATCGCAAGATATCCGACGCCGTCGTCCGTGAGGATGCCGAGCAGAAACAGCGCCTGCTCGACCGCGCCTTCGCACTCGCCTTTCGCGGGCTTGTTTACGCGCAGATCTGGGAGGACCCGGTCGTCGATATGGAGGCGCTGGCGATCGAGCCGGGCAATCGCATCGCGACGATCGCCAGCGGTGGCTGCAACGTCTTTTCCTATCTGACCGCCGACCCCGCCGAAATCGTCGCGGTCGACCTCAACACCGCGCATGTCGCGTTGAATCACCTGAAGCGCGTCGCGGCGCAGCAGCTTCCCGACTATGAAAGCTTCCGCCGCTTTTTCGCCGATGCCGACAGCGGCGACAATGTCGGCGCCTATGAAGCCTATGTCCGCCCGCACCTCGACGAGGTCAGCCGTCGCTATTGGGAAGGGCGCGACCTCATCGGCCGCCGCCGCATCAACGGCTTTGCCTCGGGCCTCTACAAGCGCGGGCTGCTCGGCAATTTCATCGGCGTCGCGCACCTGCTCGCGCGGCTGATGAAGGCCGATCCGCGCCAATTGCTCGAAGCGCGCGACATCGACGAGCAAAGGCGTATCTTCGAGACGAAATTCGCCCCCTTCTTCGACAGGAAGTTCGTCCGCTGGGTCACCGACCAGCGCTCGTCGCTGTTCGGGCTCGGCATCCCGCCCGCGCAGT
>NZ_LYVN01000129.1 GCF_001990265.1 Sphingopyxis sp. KK2 | reverse complement strand
TCCTATTCCTCCAGCGCGGCGCGCGCCGCCGTGATCGCCTGCCTTACCCGCTCGGGCGCCGTCCCGCCATAGCTGGTGCGGCTGGCAACCGACGCCTCGACGGTGAGCGCCGCGAGCGCCGCGGGGGTGACCGCGGCATGGATCGCAGCGGCTTCCCCGGGCGGCAGCGCCGACAGCTCAACGCCGAGTTGCTCGGATCGTTTCACGCAGGCGCCGACGATATGATGCGCGTCGCGGAACGGCACCCCCGCCTCGCGCACCAGCCAGTCGGCGAGGTCGGTCGCGGTCGAGAAACCCGAAGCGGCGAGCGCGCGCATGCGGTCGGTGCGGAAGGTCAGCGTCTCGACCATGCCGGTCATCGCGGCGAGCGACAGCGCGAGCGCGTCGAAGGCGCCGAACACCGTTTCCTTGTCGTCCTGAAGATCCTTCGAATAAGTGAGCGGCAGCCCCTTCACGATCACCGCAAGGCGCTGGAAGGCGCCGAGCAATAGCCCTGCGCGCCCGCGCACCAGTTCGGCGGCGTCGGGGTTGCGCTTTTGCGGCATGATCGAGCTGCCGGTCGACCAGGCGTCGGGCAAGGACACGAAACCGAAGGGCTGGCTGGCCCAGATCACGACTTCCTCGGCAAGGCGCGAGAGATGGATCGCGGCAATGGAAGCGGACGCGCAAAATTCGAGCGCGAAGTCGCGGTCCGAGACCGCGTCGATGCTGTTCGCCATCGGCCGGTCGAAACCGAGCGCCGATGCGGTGGCGTTGCGATCGAGCGGGAAGCTGGTGCCCGCGAGCGCGGCGGCACCGAGCGGCGATTCGTTGAGACGCTTTGCGGCGTCGGCGAAGCGCGAACGGTCGCGCGCGAACATCTCGACATAGGCGAGCAGGTGATGGCCGAGCGTCACCGGCTGCGCGACCTGAAGGTGCGTGAAGCCGGGCATGATGCTGTCGGCATGCTCCTCGGCGCGCGCGAGCAGCGCCGTCTGGATCGCCTTCAGCCCGGCGTCGATGCGGGTGCAGGCGGTGCGCGTCCACAGGCGGAAATCGGTCGCGACCTGGTCGTTGCGCGAGCGCGCGGTGTGGAGGCGTCCGGCGGCCTCGCCGATGATGTCCTTGAGCCGCGATTCGACGGTCATGTGGATATCTTCAAGCGCGAGGTCGACCGGCACGCCGTTCGCCGCGAACTCTGCGGCAATCTGTGCGAGGCCGGCGTCGATCTTGGCCGCATCGTCGGCGGAGATGATCCCGGCGGCGCCGATCATCGCGGCATGCGCGCGGCTCGCCGCGATATCCTCTTCCCACAGGCGCTTATCGACGGGGATCGACGCGTTTATCTCTTGCATGATTGCCGCGGGACCGGCACCGAAGCGGCCGCCCCACATGCTGTTGCTGTTCGGAGAATCCGCCATCCGCCGCGTTCCAAGCCTTGTCCCAATGACCCTCGCCCTGATGCTGGCCGGATCGATCGCGGGCTGCGATAGGGAAAAGGCCGGCGGGGAGCAACCCGCCCCGGGCCAAGCAAATGTTTCGGACGCGCAAGCGCAGGGCGAGGGTGTCGAACGCTTCGCGCACCAGGTCGTGCGCGAGCATAAGGGCAAGGCGGCACCCGATGCGGCCTTCCAGGGTCCCGACGATGCGCCGGCTACGCTCGCGGCGTTTCGCGGCAAGCCCCTGCTCGTCAATCTGTGGGCGACCTGGTGCGCGCCCTGCGTCGCCGAGATGCCGACGCTCGACAAGCTCGCCGCCGCGCGCGCCGACACGCTCACCGTGCTCGCGGTCGCGCAGGACCGGCAGGGCGCCGCAATCGTCGACCCCTGGTTCCAGAAGGCGGGCCTGTCGACGCTCCAGCCCTATATCGATCCCGAGAACGGCCTGCTGATCGCCTATAACAGCGCGCTGCCGACGACGGTCCTCTATGATGCCGAGGGCCGCGAAGTCTGGCGCGTCGTCGGAGCGATCGACTGGCAGGGCGCCGAGGCGAAGGCGCTGCTCGCCGAAGCGGGTCTCTAAGCCGACGCCGTCCCGGCCAAATCGACGAGCGCGCGGCCCAGCGCGGCGAGGTCGGCGGGTTTGCGCACCCCGGCAAAGCAGCTCGCCGACAGGCAATATTCGGCGCCGCGCTGCGGGATGACCGCGGCGAGCGTGCAGATGCCGATATGGGTGAAGCCGTCGTCGACCGCGAAACCCGCCCGGCCCGCGAGTTCGACCTGCTCGCGATAATCGGCGAAGGCGATCGGCCTTTCCCAGCGCACCCCGGCGAAACGCCGCGCGATTTCCTCTTCGCCCGGCGCCTGCGCCGCCGCGATCGCGCGCCCGACGGCACCGCCGCCGAGCGGCTGGCGCTGCCCCTGCGCGAGGTGGATGCGCAGCACCGCCTTGCTCTCGGCGTGCGCGACAAGTTGCAGCCGGTCGCGCGAGGCGACCTGCCACAGCCCGGCGGTGACCTCATACGCCTGCGCGAAGCGCGCCATCGCGGGGCGCAGCGCGTCGACCATCCGCCGCGCGTCGCCATCGCGCAGCAGCCCGGCGCGCGCCCAGCCGTCGGAGAGGCGATAGCGCTTGCCCGGCGCGTCGCGCACCACCGCGCCCTCGGCAACCAGGGTCCCGAGCAGGTTGAAGCAGGAGGATGCACCGAGTCCCAGCGACCGCCCGATATCCGACAAGGTCAGCGGCTCGCTGTCGGCAAGCAGGCGCAGCACCGTGAACGCCTGCGAAACCGACCGAACCTCACCCGCCACACGCTTGTCCTTTTCACAAATATGAAAACGATATTCTTTATATTGAATATCGCCAAAAGCTCAACTAGCCGGATCGCAATATAATCACGGGCCAAGAATCACGGGAGAGTCGCATGGGTATGCTGGACGGCAAGGTGGTCGCGGTGACGGGCGCGGGACGCGGCGTCGGGCGCGAGATCGCATTGCTCTGCGCCAAGGAAGGCGCATCGGTCGTCGTCAACGACTTGGGCGGCAGCGCGGAGGGCGAAGGCGCCGACCTCTCCCCCGCGCAGGAAACGGTCAACGACATCAAGGCCGCGGGCGGCAAGGCGCTGGCGAACGGCGCGAGCGTGTCGGACCCCAAGGGCGCGGCGAGCATCATCGAGGATGCGGTGCAGAGCTTTGGCCGCATCGACGCGGTGGTGAACAATGCCGGCATCCTGCGCGACCGCATCTGGCACAAGATGAGCCATGAGGACTGGAACGCGGTGATCGACGTTCATCTGAACGGCTGCTTCAACGTGTCGAAGGCAGCGACCCCCTATTTCCGCGATCAGGGTTCGGGCAGCTTCATCCATTTCACCTCGACCAGCGGGCTGATCGGCAATTTCGGCCAGGCCAATTATTCGGCGGCGAAGCTGGGCATCGTCGGGCTGTCGCAGTCGATCGCGCTCGACATGGCGCGCGCCGGGGTGCGCTCGAACTGCATCGCGCCCTTTGCGTGGAGCCGGTTGATCGCGACGATCCCCGCGACCAACGAGGCCGAGGCGCTGCGCATCGAGCGCATGAAGACGATGACCGCCGACAAGATCGCGCCGCTCGTCGCCTTCCTCGCGAGCGACGCGTCGCAGGAGGTATCGAACCAGGTGTTCGGGGTGCGCAAAAACGAGATCTTCCTCTTCTCGAAGCCGCGCCCGATCCGTTCGATGCAGAAGAATGAGGGCTGGACGGCGCAGGCGATCGCCGACGAAATGCTTCCGGCCTTCCGCGGCAGCTTCGCCAATCCGGCCGAGCGTTCGGGGGATGTGTTCGGCTACGACCCGATCTGATGGCGATCGACCCCGACAAGCTGTTGTCGATGCCGCCGATCGTCACGCGGCAGGTGCTGACGCCGCGCGATACGATCCTCTATGCGCTCGGCGTCGGCGCGAGCGAACTCGACTTCCTGTTCGAGGAACGGCTGAAGGCGCTGCCGATGATGGCAGTGACGCTCGGCTATCCGGGCTTCATCTGGCGCGACCCGGCGCTCGGCGCCAATTGGCAGAAGATATTGCACGGCGAGCAGTCGACGATCCTCCACGCCCCGCTGCCGGTCGAGGGCGAGATCACCGGATCAACGGTGATCGAGGCGCTCTATGACAAGGGTGCCGACAAGGGCGCGCTGGCGATGGTGACGCGCGAGATTCATGACGGCGCGGGCATGCATCTCGCGACCGCACGCTCGATGACCTTCCTGCGCGGCGACGGCGGTTTCGGCGGATCGGCCGAGGGCGCGCCGGTGCCGCACGCGCTGCCCGACCGCGCGCCCGACGCTGTCGTCACGCTGGCGACCGCCGCGAACCAGGCGCAGATTTACCGGCTGTCGGGCGACCTCAACCCGCTGCACATCGATCCCGACGTCGCCAAGGCGGGCGGCTTCGACGCGCCGATCCTGCATGGCCTTGCGACCTATGGCGTGATCGGGCGGGCGTTGCTCGCGGCGCGCTGCGGCAACGAGCCGGTGCGCCTCAAGCGGCTCGACGGACGCTTTTCGTCGCCGGTTTATCCTGGCGAAACGATCGAGACCTCGATCTGGGACGAAGGGGGTGGCAAGCTCGCCTTCCGCGCCCGCGTGATCGAGCGCGACAAGATTGTCTTTACCAACGGCTATGCGGAGACAGCATGAGCGAGTTCGGAATCCTGTCCTTCGGCGCCTATGTGCCGATCACCCGGCTGCAGCGCAGCGCCATCCATGCGACGAACGGCTGGTTCGCGGGCGGGCTGCGCGGGCTTGCCAAGGGCGAGAAGGCGGTCGCCAACTGGGACGAGGACAGCGTCACCATGGCGCTCGAGGCCGCACGCGATGCGCTCGACAGCATCGACCGCGCGACCGTCCAGCGTGTCGCCATCGCCTCGACCACGCTGCCCTTTGCCGACCGCCAGAATGCCGGGATCGTCAAGGAGGCGCTGAATCTGCCCGACGCGGTCGGCGCGATCGACGTTGCGGGATCGCAGCGGGCGGCGACCTCTGCCTTGCTCGCCGCGCTTGGCGGCAACGAAACCACGCTGGTGACCGCGGCAGAAATCACCACGCCCAAGCCCGCGTCCGAGCGCGAGATGACGAGCGGCGATGCCGCCGCGGCGGTGATCGTCGGCACCGGCACGCCGATCGCAAAGCTCGTCGCGAGCCACAGCGTCACGATGGATTTCGTCGACCATTTCCGCGAAGCGGGCGAGGCGCACGACTATGACTGGGAAGCGCGCTGGGTGCGCGACGAGGGCTTCGCGCGCATCATGAACCCCGCGATCGCGGCGCTGCTGCAAAAGGCGGGCGTAGAGGGCGCGGCGATCGACCATTTCCTCGTTCCCGTGGCGGTCAAGGGCGTGCCCGAGATGCTCGCGAAGAAGGCGGGCATCGGCGAGGGCGCGGTTGCCGACACGCTGGGCGCCAGCCTCGGCCATGCGGGCGCGGCGCATGCGCTGGTAATGCTGGTGGCGGCGCTCGAAAAGGCGAAGGCGGGCGAACGCATCCTGCTCGCGAGCTTCGGTCAGGGCTGCGACCTGATCCTGTTCGAGGTCACCGGCGCGATCGGGTCGGTGAAGCCGCGGCTTGGGCTTTCGGGCTGGCTCGCGCGGCGGATCGAATCGACCAATTACGCCAAATATCTCTTCCACCGCGGGCTGCTCCAGCTCGACCGCGGGGCGCGCGCCGAGCATGACAGCAAAACCGCGCTGACCGCGCTGTGGCGCAACCGCAAGGCGGTGCTCGGCCTCGTCGGCGGGCGCTGCAGCAAGACCGGGACGGTGCAGTTCCCGAAGAGCGAAGTGAGCGTCAACGCCAACGACCATGCGGTCGGCACGCAAGAAGATTATCCGCTCGCCGAAGTGCCGGCGAAGGTGATGACCTGGACCGCCGACGCGCTCACCTACTCGCCCGACCCGCCGAGCTATTATGGCAATATCGACTTTGTCGGCGGCGGGCGCATGATGACCGAATTCACCGATTTCGCGGGCGATGCTTTGGATGTGGGCGCCGATCTGCGCATGATGTTCCGCATCAAGGCGTTCGACGAGAATCGCGGGTTCAGGCGGTATTTCTGGAAAGCCGCGCCGGCGTTTTAGACCTTCTCCCCTTGAGGGAGAAGGATAGGGAGGCTTGTGAGCGAAGCGAACTAGCCGGACTTGGATGAGGGGTTGCGAGCCAGAGGCTCGCGTGGTCGCAAGCGACCACAACCCCTCACCCAGCTACGACTAGGCAGCAAGCTGCCAAGTCTTCGCAACCCTCTCCCTCAAGGGGAGAGGGACGTTGCTTTGGAAGGATAGGTTATGGCCAAGGGTATCCGCGACAAGGTCGCCATTTTGGGCATGGGCTGCGCCAAGTTCGGCGAACGCTGGGACAAGGACGAGGATCAGCTGATGCTCGAGGCCTATGAGGAGGCGATGGCCGACGCCGGGATCGAGGCGAGCCAGATCGACGCCGCCTGGCTCGGCGCCGCGTTCGACGCACAGAATATCGGGCCGAGCGGCATCCCGCTCGCGGTCGCGCTGCGCCTTCCCGACATCGGCGTCACCAAGGTCGAAAATTACTGCGCCAGCGGCACCGAAAGCTTTCGCGGCGCGGTCTATGCCGTCGCCTCGGGCGCGTGCGACATCGCGCTCGCGATGGGCGCCGAGAAGCTGAAAGACACCGGCTATGGCGGCCTGCCCGTCCGCACGCGCGGGACGACGCACGACATGGTCGGGATCACCGGATCGGCCCCGGGCAATTTTGCGCAGCTCGCGAGCGCGTATCGGGGTGTGCATGGCGTCGGCAAGGACGACCTCAAGCGTGCGATGGCGCATGTCTCGGTCAAGAGCCATGCGAACGGTGCGAAAAACCCCAAGGCGCACCTCCAAAAAGCGGTGACGATGGATCAGGTGCTGAACGCACCGATGATCGCCGAGCCGCTCGGGCTGTTCGACTGCTGCGGGGTCAGCGACGGCGCCGCCTGCGCGATCGTCACCACGCCCGAAATCGCGCGTGCGTTGGGCAAGACCGACATCGTGACGGTGAAGGCGCTCCAGCTTGCGACGTCGAACGGCTGGGAAATGCAGGCGCAGGGGTGGAACGGCAGCTATTTCCATACGACGCGCGTCGCGGCGACCAAGGCCTATGACGAGGCGGGGATCACCGATCCGCGGTCGCAATTGAGCCTGATCGAGGTCCATGACTGTTTCTCGGTCACCGAACTGGTGACGATGGAAGACCTCCATATCTCGAAGGAAGGCCAGGGCTGGCGCGATGTGCTCGACGGCTTTTACGATAGCGACGGGTCGATCCCGTGCCAGATCGACGGCGGGCTCAAATGCTTCGGCCATCCGATCGGCGCGTCGGGGCTGCGCATGATCTATGAGAATTACCTGCAGATCCTGGGCCGCGCCGGCGAGCGCCAGCGGCAGGACAATCCGGTGTTTGCGCTGAGCCACAATCTGGGCGGGATGCCGAACCAGAATGTGTCGTCGATCGCGATCATCGGGCGCGCGGATGCCTGATGTATAACCTCCTCCCCAATCTGTCGGTCATCGAGGCGTCGTCCTTCGTCGCCTCGCCCACCGCGGGGCTCTATCTTGCGCAGATGGGCGCGGAGGTGATCCGCGTCGACCAGATCGGCGGCGGCCCCGATTTCCGGCGCTGGCCGGTGACCGACAACAATGACTCGCTCTATTGGGAGAATCTCAACCGCGCGAAGAAGTCGGTCGCGCTCGATCTCGGCCGGCCCGAGGGGCGCGAATTGCTGCAGGCACTGGTGCGCGCGACCGGGCAGTTCGTCACCAACTTCCCCGTCGGCGGCTTCCTGTCGCATGAACTGCTAGCGGAAGGGCGCCCCGACCTGATCACCGTGCGCGTGATGGGCTGGGCCGACGGATCGCCGGCGCTCGACTATACGGTGAACAATGCAGTCGGTTATCCGATGTTGACCGGCAATGGCCCCGAGCCGGTCAACCATGTCCTGCCCGCCTGGGATTTGCTCACCGGGGCCTATGCCGCCTTTGCGCTGATGGCGGCGATCCAGCGCCGCACCGCGACCGGCGAAGGCGGCGAAGTAAGGCTGCCGCTGTCCGACATCGCGATCGGCACCGTCGCCAACCTCGGCGGCATTGCCGAGGTGATGTATGGCGGCGACAATCGTCCTCGCCTCGGCAACGCCGTCTATGGCCTGTTCGGGCGCGATTTCGTCACGCGCGACGGCGAGCGCACGATGATCGTCGTCGTCACGCCGCGCCAATGGGCGAACCTCGTTGCGGCCCTCGGCCTCGGCGAGGCTGTCGCTGCGATCGAGGCGGCGCGCGGGGTGTCCTTCGCCAAGGACGACGGGCTGCGCTTCGATCATCGCGACGCACTCTATCCCTTGTTCGAAAAGGCGATCGCCGCGCGCGATCATGCCGACCTCGCCGCCGCTTTCGATGCGGGCGGGATCGTCCATTCGCCCTATCGCACGATGCTCGACGCCGCGAACGACCCCGCGCTGGTCGCGGACAACCCGATCTTCGGTGCGGCGGCGAACCCCAGCGGCTTTGCCTATCCCGCCGCGGGCGCCTTTGCGACGATTCCGCAGGCCGAGCGCCGCCCGCCCGCCCCGGCGCCGCGCAACGGCCAGCATAGCGAAGAAATACTGGCGGAGCGCCTTTCGCTGCCATCCACCGAAATCGCACGACTGGTCGACGCCGGTATCGTCGGTGTGATCTAGGATGCGACTTGCTCCTTTCCGTCACCCCGCGCTTATCCCGGGGTACCGCCTGTTGGCGGGAGCAAATCATTCATCGGATAGCGGGACCCCGGATCAAGTCCGGGGTGACGACGAAATTTACGTCCGATAGACTTTGACCGACACCATCCCACCCGGAGCCATGACATGACCCTTCGCCGCGCCGCCATCGTCGCCCCCATCCGCACCCCCGTCGGCAAGTTCGGCGGCGCGCTTTCGAGCATGACCGCGGGCGACCTCGGTGCCGTTATCCTGAAGGCGCTGATCGAGCGGACGAAGATCGACCCGTCGCGCGTCGACGACGTCGTCTTTTCGCAAGGTTACGGCAATGGCGAAGCGCCGTGCATCGGCCATTGGTCGTGGCTCGCCGCCGGGCTGCCGATCGAGGTGCCCGGATACCAGCTCGACCGCCGCTGCGGATCGGGGCTGCAGGCGATCGTCAACGCCGCGATGATGGTTCAGACCGGCATGTCCGACGTCGTCGTCGCGGGCGGCGTCGAATCGATGTCGAACGTCGAGCATTACAGCACCGACATCCGCAAGGGCGTCCGCGCGGGCAATCTGACCCTCCACGACCGGCTGACGCGCGGGCGCGTTATGTCGCAGCCGGTCGAACGCTTCGGCGTCATCACCGGCATGATCGAGACCGCCGAAAATCTGGCCAAGGACTACAACATCAGCCGCGAGGCGTGCGACGCCTATGCGGTGCGCAGCCACCAGAATGCCGCGGCGGCCTGGGCGAACGGCCTGTTCGCCGACGAACTGGTGCCCGTCGCGGTGCCGCAAAAGAAGGGCGATCCGGTCGTCTTCGACCATGACGAGGGCTATCGCGCCGACGCCACGCTCGAAAGCCTCGGCAAGCTGCGCCCGCTCGAAGGCGGCGTCGTCACCGCGGGCAATGCGAGCCAGCAGAATGACGCCGCGGCGGCTTGCCTCGTCGTCGCAGAGGACAAGCTCGACGAACTCGGCCTCACCCCCATAGCCTGGTATCACAGCTCGGCGGCAGCGGGCTGCGACCCCAGCCGCATGGGGATCGGTCCCGTCCCGGCGGTCGAGCGGCTGTTCGCGCGCAATGGCCTCGGCTGGAACGACATCGACCTCGTCGAACTCAACGAAGCCTTCGCGCCGCAGGTGCTCGCGGTGCTCAAGGGCTGGGGCTGGTCCGACGACGACAGCCGCTTGGGCATGCTCAACGTCAACGGCTCGGGCATCTCGCTCGGCCATCCGATCGGCGCGACGGGCGGCCGCATCCTCGCCAACCTCACCCGCGAACTGCATCGGCGCGGCGGGCGCTATGGCCTCGAAACCATGTGCATCGGCGGCGGCCAGGGCATCGCCGCGATCTTCGAGGCGGCGTGATGCACGATTATTCGGATATCCGCGAAGAGGTCGCCAAGCTCTGCGCGCAGTTCCCCGGCCCCTATTGGCAGGCCAAGGACAAGGTCCGCGAATATCCCAGCGAGTTCGTCGCGGCGCTCGGCGAGGCGGGCTATCTCGCCGCGCTGATCCCAGAAGAATATGGTGGCGCCGGTCTGCCGCTTTCCGCCGCAGCGGCCATCCTCGAGGAGATCCAGCGCCAGGGCTGCAACGGCGGCGCGGTGCATGCGCAAATGTATGTGATGGGCACCGTGCTGCGCCACGGGTCGGAGGAGCAGAAGGCGCGCTACCTGCCGCGCGTCGCCACCGGGGAGCTGCGGCTGCAGGCGTTCGGGGTCACCGAGCCGACGAGCGGTACCGACACGCTGAGCCTGAAGACCGTCGCGAAGAAGGACGGCGACGAATATGTCGTCAACGGCCAGAAACTGTGGACCAGCCGCGCCGAGCACAGCGACCTGATGATCCTGCTCGCGCGCACCACCCCGCGCGAAGAGGCGGCGAGCCGCACCGAAGGCCTGTCGGTGTTCCTCGTCGACATGAAGGAGGCGCTCGCCGCGGGCACGCTGTCGATCCGGCCGATCGACACGATGATGAACCATGCGACGACCGAAATCTTCTTCGACAATATGCGCATCCCTGCCGCGAATTTGATCGGCGAGGAGGGCAAGGGTTTCCGCTACATCCTCTCGGGCATGAATGCTGAGCGGCTGCTGATCGCCGCCGAATGCATCGGCGATGCGAAATGGTTCATCGAGAAAGCCTCAAGTTACGCCAAGGAGCGGGTGCTGTTCGGGCGCCCGATCGGCCAGAACCAGGGCGTGCAATTCCCGATCGCGCGCGCCTATGCCCAGATGCGCGCCGCCGAACTGCTCGTCCACGATGGCATCGCCAAATATGAGGCGGGCGAGAATGCGGGGGCCGAGGCGAATATGGCCAAGATGCTCGCCGCCGAGGCGAGCTGGGCGGCGGGCGAGGCGTGCATCCAGACACACGGCGGTTTCGGCTTCGCCGCCGAATATGACATCGAGCGCAAGTTCCGCGAAACGCGCCTCTATCAGGTCGCGCCGATCAGCACGAACATGATCCTGTCCTATGTGGCGGAGCATGTGCTGGGAATGCCGCGCAGCTATTGAAAAAAGGCGGGCCGCGAACGGCCCGCCCAGTTTGCAGCCGGCGACCTGGGGTCATGCCGGCTGCCCCTTCCTTTTCGGACAGTCAGCGCTGGTCGCCCTCGCGCGGTTCGGGCGCGGGCGCGGGGTTCGCTTCCTGCGCCTTGGCCTCATCCTTGAGCTGACCCTTGGTCATGCCGGTGACGAGCACGTCGCCCGACCCGGCGAAGCTTGCCGCGGGCAGCGTCGCGAAACGGTCGCCGACCTCGACGGTCACCGCCTCCACCACGCCGCGCCCCGTCTGGCGCACATCCTGGACATAGCCGATCACCTTGCCGCGCGCGTCGGTCACCGCCATGCCGGGTTCGACCGCAAACATGCCGTTGCCGCTCGCCGCACCGCTGCCCGCCGCCGCGAGCTGGCCGAGGCTGCCCTGGAAGCTGCCCGCGGC
>NZ_LYVN01000128.1 GCF_001990265.1 Sphingopyxis sp. KK2 | reverse complement strand
GCCCCCGCCCCGCCGCCGGCCGCATCGCCGCTCGCCGCCGCAAGCCCCGCATCGGGCGACAGTTTCCGCATCCCCGGCCTCGACGTCAGCGGCGACATGCGCGTGCGGCAGGAATGGAATTTCGTCGACGGCCGCGACCGGTCGCGCACCGCCGTGCGCGCCCGCCTGCGCGCGGCCTACAAGATCGACGATCATTTCGCGGTCGGCACCCAGATCGCGACCGGCGATCCGGACGATCCCAATTCGACCGACGTGACGCTCGGCAATTTCGTCGACGATTTCCAGGTCTCGCTCGACCAGGCGTGGATCCGCTACACCAACGGCGGCTTCGCCACCTATGCGGGCAAATTCCCGCAGCAGTTCCAGCGCACCGACATGCTGTGGGACGGCGATGTGTCGCCGCAGGGCGTCGCGGCGGCATATGGCGCGAACATCGGCAAGGCACGCGTCGACGCACGCGGCCTGTGGTTCGTCATCGACGAAGCCGCGGTCGCACGCGACAGCGATATGCTCGGCGGCCAGCTTGCGCTTTCCGCACCATTGTCGTCGGACTTCAAGGCGGGGCTGACAGGCAGCTATTATCACTACCGCCTCGGCTCGGTTGCGGGCGCCGATGCCGGCGACTTTCGCGGCAACCTGATCTCGGGCGGCCGCTATGTTTCGGATTTCCACCTGATCGAGGGCATCGGGACACTGAACTGGGCCGGGCTGTCGCCGCGCTGGCCGCTGAGCTTTACCGCCGACTATGTCCACAACGCCGGCGCAGCGGTTGCCGGAGACACCGCTTTCAACCTCGAATTCGCGGCAGGCCGCACCGCCAAGCCCGGCGACTGGCGCCTCGCCTATAATTATTCCGAAGTCGAAGTGGACTCGGTGCTCGCGGCGTTCAGCCATGACAATATCGACCTGTCGACCAATTATCAGCTGCACGGCTTCGGCATCGGCTATGTCCCCGCCGAGCATCTCCAGCTCGACCTGCTGTGGTATCATTACCGCCCGCTCGACCCGGCCTATGCGGGCGCCCTGTCGCCGAACCAGTGGCTCGACCGTATCCGCCTCGCCTTCATGGTCAGCTTCTGATGCTGGGCTCCGCGCTCGCCCTCGCCGCTTCGGCCACTTCGGCGGTCGAGGCCGCGCCGCATCCGACGCATCATGGCCATCTGCCGCACAGCCACACGCATGCGCCCGAGGAGATCGACGAAACCCACGGCCCGATATTGCTCCAGCTGACATACACCGGCGAGGTTATGGGCAATGCATCGGGCGGGCTGCGCCGCGGCACGCGCTATCTCGACAATCTCGACATCGTGTTCGAGGCCGACATGGAAAAGCTCGTCGGCTGGACCGGCGCGCAGGTGCATGTCTATGGCCTATACAACAATGGCAAGTCGATCAGCGACCTCGCCGGCGACACGCAGGCGGTGAGCAATATCGAGGCGGGCACGCAGGCGCTGCGCCTCTACGAGGCGTGGATCGACCAGAAGATCGGAGACCGACTTTCGGTCAAAGCCGGCCTCTACGACCTCAATTCGGAATTCGACGCGCTCGACGCTGCGGGGCTGTTCGTCAGCAGCCCGCACGGCATAGGCACCGACTTCGCGCAAAGTGGCCAGAATGGCCCGTCGATATTCCCATCGACCTCGCTCGCGGCGCGGCTGCAATGGGCGCCCGCCGAAGGGTGGGCGGTGCGAGCCGCCGTGCTCGACGGCATCCCCGGCGATCCCGATCATCCCGGGCGCACCGCGATCAAGCTCGGCGATGGCGACGGCGCCTTGCTCGTCGGCGAACTCGAGGCCCCGCTCGGCGGCGGCAAGCTGCTGCTCGGGCGCTGGCAATATACGGCGCGCTTCGACCGCAACGGCGGCACGGGAACCGGCAAGGGCAACGCCGGCACCTATGTACGCGGCGAATTTCCGCTGATCGATCGCGCCGAGCGCAAGGTCGACGCCTTTTTCCGGCTCGGCACCGCGGCGGGGCGTTTCAACATGTTCGACGGTTTCGCCAGCGGCGGGCTGAAGTTCAGCGGCTGGGTGCCGGGGCGCGACACGGATGAGTTCGGCATCGCGCTCGCCGCCGCCTTCACCTCGAACAGCTATCGCACCGCGACCGGCGCGGGGTCATCCGAGGTCGCGATCGAGGCCACCTATCGCGCCCCGATCACGCCATGGCTGTCGCTGCAGCCGAGCGTCCATTACATCCGCAATCCGTCTGCCGACCCCGGCATATCCGACGCGCTCATTCTCGGCCTGCGCGCCGAAGCGAGTTTTTCATTCGCGGGCTTCTAGGCTGCTGACGGCGGCGCCCGGAAACGCCGCCGTACCATCGTCATTTCGGCAGCTTGGCCGCGGCCTCCTGCGCGGCGATCGCTTCGCGCGCCAGCACGCCGGCCGCCTGCGCGGTTTCGCGCGACGCGCGATCTGCGGCCTCCGACAGCTTAGTGTGCTGCAGGAAACCGTGGATCAAGGTCGGGAACTCGCGGTAGATTACATAATTTCCGCCCTCGGCCAGCTTTGCGGCATAGGCGCGTTCGGAATCGCGCAGCGGATCGAAACCGGCGGTCGCGATCAGCGTCGGCGGCATCTTGCGCGTCGCGTCGAACAAGGGCGACACTTCGGGCTGCGACAGATCCTGGTCTGGAAAGACGATCGGCAGGATATAGTCGGTGAACGACCGGTTGAGCCGGAAGCCCTCGCCGAACAGCCGCGACGAATTATAGGTCGCGCGCATCGCGTCGACCGGACGATTATCGACCGCGGGGTAATAGAGGATCTGGCACAAGGGCGCGGGCTTGCCCTTCGCCAGCCGGCGGGTGGTCACGACGATCGCCATATTGCCGCCCGCGCTGTCGCCCGCGACACATATCTGGTCGGGCGCGCCGCCGAGGGCCTTCGCCTCGCCGACGACCCAGTCGAAGGCGCTTTCGGCATCGTCCCACGACGCCGGATAGGGATGTTCGGGCGCCATGCGATATTCGACGCTGACGACGATCGCCTTGGCGTCGTTCGCCAGCTGGCGCGACGACAGGTCCGACCCCTCGACCCCGCCGACGAACCAGGCGCCGCCATGATAATAGACGATGGTCGGCAATGTGCCGGCCGCCTTGGGGCGATAGATACGCACCGGAATGCTCACATTGCCGCGCTTGACCACGGCATTTTTCACCGACGCCATTTCGGGCGCCGCCACGGTACCCGCCGCCCAGTCGCCGTTCACCTCGTCGCGGATGGCCTTCATGCCCGCCGCGGTATTGGGATCGTTGCCCGGCTTGCCCTTGGCGGCCTCTTCCTTGACCTTGTCATTTTCGAGCATCGCCTGGATGCCGGGATCGAGCGTCTGGCCGTCGAGACGGATCGGCGCCGCCGCCGGCTGGCCGAACGACAGGGTCGGGAGCGACATCGCCGAAACCACAGCCGCACCCAGAAAAACGCTTTTCAATCTGCCCATCATCAGCTCCCCTTCAGGCCTCGGCCCGCTCGACCATTTGTCGTCGCCATTCATGCCATTGGGTCCGAAGAGCGCATCCGGCTTTTCCGGGTAGCCCCTTGTCCAAGCGGGTAAGTTTGCACCGCCCCCCTAGCGAAGGGCGGCAAATCGAGTGAACATCGCGGCGCATTTCAAGGGGAGAAACGGGTCATGATGAAGCATTTGGTTCTGGCGTGCGCGCTGCTCGCACCCGCGGCCGCCCAAGCGCAGGCGAAGAAAGAACCGCCGGTCGCCGCCGAAGCCGCGCCGCTATCCGACCCGGCGTTCGAGCTGTTCCGCCTCGTCCCCGGCCAGACCGAAGCCTTCATCCGCAGCGTCGCGATCTGGGACCAGGTCAACGCCGCGGGCGGCCAGCCGAAGACCCAGCTCTATCTGCACGAAGACGGCGAGGGCTGGGACGTGATGCTCTACAAACCCCCGCGCGCCGCGCCGACCCCCGAACAAAGCGCGGCGATGGCGGCGAAGATGAAGGAACTCGGCCTCGTCGGCGGCCCGCTCTTCTTCATCGGACTGCGCGAAAAGGTCGCCGATCATGCGCATCTGGTGATGAAGGGTCCGATGCTGTCCGAAGCGTGGGTCGCCGAACTCGACGCCCAGCGCGCCGACCTCGCGGCGCAGAAATAGGGACCGGGCGATGGCGCGTCGAGACGGCGGACCCACGCCCTTTGCCGCCCCGGTATCGCGGCGGCTGCTACTTGGCGGGCTGGCGACCGCCGGCGCACTCGCGACCGGCGCGCCCGCGATGGCGCAGGTCCGGCAGGCGGGCGGCTGGGACGTGATCGTGGTCGGTGCCGGGGTGTTCGGCGCCTGGACCGCGTGGAACCTCCAGCGTCAGGGCCAGAAGGTGCTGCTGCTCGACGCCTGGGGTGCGGGGCATGCGCGCTCGTCCTCGGGCGGCGAGACACGGCTGATCCGCACCGAATATGCAGCGAATGCGCTCTACACGCGCTGGGCTTGGGAATCGCTCGCCGAATGGCACGACCTCGCCCGGCGCCACGAAAGCCCGATCTTTCAAGAGGTCGGCGCGCTCTATTTCTATCCGCAGGACAGCGCGAAGATCGACGAAAGCATCGCGCTGCAACGCAGCCTCGGCATCCCGATCGAGAAATTGACCGGCGCGCAAATGGCGAAACGCTGGCCGCAGATCGACTTCGACGGGCTGACGGTCGGGGTGATGCAGCCGACGATGGGCGCGTTGATGGCGCGGCGCAGCGTGCAGACGCTGGTCGCCGATTTCGTCAAGGCGGGCGGCAGCTTTCGCACCCTCGCGGTCGACACGCCGCGGTCGGACCGCGTGTCGCTCGGCGCGATCACGGGCAATGGCGAGACGCTGCAGGCGGGCCAATATGTCTTCGCCTGCGGTCCCTGGCTGCCGAAGCTGTTTCCCGAAGTCGTCGGCGGGCGGATCGTGCCGACGCGGCAGGAGGTTTTCTATTTCGCGCCCGAGCCCGGCGACGACCGCTTCGCGGCGCCGCATA
Organism: Sphingopyxis sp. KK2; assembly: GCF_001990265.1. Classification (GTDB taxonomy): domain Bacteria; phylum Pseudomonadota; class Alphaproteobacteria; order Sphingomonadales; family Sphingomonadaceae; genus Sphingopyxis. The sequence continues at coordinate 6,689 of NZ_LYVN01000128.1, read as the reverse complement.
TGCCCGCCTGGGTCGATGCCGGCGATCCCGACCTCCATTACGGCTTCCCCGACATCGAAGCGCGGGGATTCAAGATCGCACTCGACGGCCACGGCCCGAAATATGACCCCGACGGCACCGACCGGCGGATCACCGATCAAGGGCTGGCCGATGTCCGCGCCTATCTCGCCAAACGCTTTCCCGCGCTCGCCAAACGCCCGCTCGCCGCGTCGGAGGTCTGCCAGTACGAGAATAGCGACAACGGCCATATGCTGGTCGATCGGCATCCGCAGTGGAGCAATTGCTGGATCGTCGGCGGCGGCACCGGCCACGGCTTCAAACATGGCCCCGCGATGGGGCGCTATGTCGCGGGGCTGCTGCTCGGGACGGGCAAGGCCGAACCCGATTTCACGCTCGCCGCGCACAAGGTTCATGGCTAGATGACGGCAGGCGGGAGGATGACGATGGCCAAAGTTTGGAAGATATCGGCTGCGGTCACGGCGCTGGCCCTCGCCCTGCCTGCCGCTTCGGCCCAAACACCGCTCCCGCCGGGTCCCGCCTATGCCATGCCGCAGACGCAGATGTTCGAGACCAAATCGGACGGCGGCGAGACCTATCGTATCTTTGTCTCCTTTCCGAAGGGCGAGCCGCCCGCCGGGGGATATCCCGTCCTGTATGTCATCGACGGCAACGCCTATTTCGCCTCCTTCGCCGAAACGCGACGGCTGCTCGAATATGCCGAAAAGGGCAAGGCGCTCGTGGTCGGGGTCGGTTATCCGACCGACGAGGCCTATGACGCCCGCCGAACCGCCGATTTCCTGTTCCCGGTGCCGACCGAAGGCCCGCCCGCGCAGGCGAAATCGGATCCCGCCGCCACCAACACCGGCCGCGACAAATTCCTCGATTTCCTGACCGGCAAGCTCCGGACCGAGATCGGCCGCCGTTACAAGATCGATCCCGGCCGCCAGTCGCTATTCGGCCACAGCTTCGGCGGACTGTTCGCGCTCCATGCGCTCTATGCGCGCCCCGACGCCTTCCAGTCGATCGTCGCGGCCAGCCCTTCGCTCGAATGGAATGTGCAGGACCTGCTGCGCGAAGAGCGCGCGTTCGCGGCACGATTGGCGAGCGGCAAGATCACCCGGACCAGCCGCCTGATGCTGGTCGCCGGCGATCAGGACAGCGACGACGACCCCGAACCCGCGCGCGCACTCGCCGCGCGGCTCGAACCGCTGTCGGCCTATGGCCTCGGCACCCGCTATCGGCTCTATGAGAACGAAATCCACATGACCGTCCCGGCGCGCGCGGTGACGGACACTTTGCGCTTCGCGTTCCGTTAGGCCGGCGGCACCCGTCGCTTGCTCGTGCATGTCTAATGGATTGACATATTAACAGACAGGCGAGGCGACTGCCGTTTCGCAAACCTACCGAATTCTTACGGCCTGCTTTTGACGACAGCGGACCAGCAGCCGCTGGCGAAATCCCGCGAAGGCCAGGCCATTTCGACCCATTGCCAAACGAGGGAACCGCGCTATTGGCCGGCCCCGAAGGCTTCTACCTTCAAAAGACCGCGCCGGTGCCCGTAAGGGCATAATAGGGAATATGGTGAGGCCGCCTGGCCGAATCCATGGCTGTCCCTGCAACTGTAAGCGGCGAGCGCGATGCACGGGCCCGGACGATCGTCCGGGCAGCCACTGGGCCAGCCCGGGAAGGCGTGCGTCAAGCGACGACCCGCGAGCCAGGAGACCTGCCGGTGCGGGTCGCTCGTAGCTGCGGTCCAGGGAAAGGCCATGGCACGGATCATCCCGTTCGGGCGACGAAAATCAGCGGTGCGGTGCCGGTCGGCGCTGCGCCAGAGCGACGTCGTGCCCGGAGGGACAGATGACCGAAGACGAGATCAACGAACGCCACAACGAAAAGGCACGCAAGCGGCAGGCCGCGCGCGTCAAGATCATGGCCGACAAGACACAGGAAAAAGGCCTGCTGATCGTCCACACCGGGAAGGGCAAGGGCAAGTCGACCGCCGCCTTCGGCATGGTGTGCCGCGCGCTGGGCCACGGGATGAAGGTCGGCATCGTCCAGTTCATCAAGGGTGGCTGGGCGACTGGCGAGAAGGCGGTCTATTCGGCGTTTCCGGGGCAGGTCGAACATAAGGTAATGGGCGAAGGTTTTACCTGGGATACGCAGGACCGCGCGCGCGATATCGCCTGGGCGCGCGCCGGATGGGACGAGGTCAAACGGATGATCGCCGACCCCGATATCGCGATGGTCGTCGCCGACGAACTCAACATCGTGCTGCGCTACGAATATCTGCCGGTCGACGAGGTGGTCGCGGGCCTGCTCGACCGTGATGCGATGAAACATGTCATCGTCACCGGCCGCAACGCGCCCGACGCGCTGATCGAGGCCGCCGACCTCGTTACCGAGATGGTGCAGGTCAAGCATCCGTTCCGGTCGGGGGTGAAGGCGCAGCGGGGCATCGAATTTTGACCTCCTCGCTCGCGCCCGGCCTGCTGGTCGCGGCGCCGCGATCGGGCACCGGCAAGACGCTCGTCACCATCGGGTTGCAGCGCGCCTTCAGGTCGGCGGGTCTGCGCATCGCCGCGGCGAAATGCGGTCCCGACTATATCGACCCCGGCTTCCACGCCGCCGCCACCCGGCGGCCGTCGATCAATCTCGACGGCTTTGCCATGGCACCCGACATGCTGCGCGGGCTGGCGGCCGAACAGGCGCAGGGAGCCGACCTGCTGATCGCCGAGACGGCGATGGGGCTTTATGACGGGGCGGGCGCGCACAGCAGCGGCGCAGCGGTCGCGGGGTTGACCGGCTGGCCGGTGCTGCTCGTCGTCGATGCCGAGGGTGCGGGGCAAAGCGTCGCAGCGGTCGCCCACGGCGTGGCGCGCTTTCCGGGCGCGCCGCTAGTCGCCGGGGTCATCGTCAACCGCGTCGCGAGCGACCGCCACGCCGCGATGATCGCCGAAGGCTTCGCCGCGCTAGACCTGCCGCTGCTCGGCATGATCCGCCGCGAGCCGGCGCTGGCTGTCGCCTCGCGCCACCTCGGGCTGGTGCAGGCGCGCGAGGATGGCGCGCTCGACGACCGGATCGATGCGATTGCGGCCATCGTCGCGCGCGACTGCGACCTGACGGCGATCCGCGCGGCAGCGCGTTCGACCGTCCCCGCGCCTGCTGTCCCGCCGCGGCTGCGTCCGCCGGGCCAGCGGATCGCGCTCGCTGCCGACGACGCTTTTGCCTTTTTCTATCCGCACCTCGCGACCTGGTGGCGCGCTGCGGGGGCCGAGATCATCCCCTTCTCGCCGCTTGCCGACGAAGCGCCCCCGTCCGATTGCGACGCTTGCTGGCTGCCGGGCGGCTATCCCGAACTTCACACAGGGCGCCTCGCCGGCAACGTGCGCCTGATGGCCGGGCTGCGCGCCTTTGCGGCGCGCGCGCCGGTGCATGGCGAATGCGGCGGTTATATGCTGCTCGGCCGCTCGCTGATCGATGCCGACGGCACCGCGCATGCGATGGCGGGACTGCTGCCTGTCGAGACCAGCTTTGCGAAGCGCAAGATGACGCTCGGCTACCGTCAGGCGCGGCTGTTCGCCCCGACACGCTTCGCCGATGCCGATGCGCCGTTGTGGGGGCACGAATATCATCACGCCACGATCGTGTCGGGCGACGAGGGCGAGCCCTTCGCGCAGCTCGCCGACGCGGCGGGCCGCGACCTTGGCCCCGCCGGTCACCGCGTCGGCCAGGTGACGGGCAGTTTCTTTCACTTGATCGCCTGAGACGATCCGCCTAACGAGCGGGCCGCGACAGGTTCCCCGAAAGGGGATTGAAAGGGAATGGGGTGCGAAACCCCGGCTGCCCCTGCAACTGTAAGCGGAGAGCCATCGGGCCATATGCCATTGGGACCATCCAGTCCTGAGAAGGCGGCCCGAACCGGCGTCGACCCGCGAGCCAGGAGACCTGCCCGTCGCCGTCGTCTTTCGCGCGGACAGGGTGTGCCGGGCGGACGGGGGTGAACCCGACAGACGACAAAGGTGACCGCGCGGCCGCGCGGGCCGATGTCGTGCGCCCATCGGGGCCAATCGCCATCGACCCCGCGACCAAGCGGTCTTGTCGATGGGGTACCCGATGTTCAAATTTGTCGTTCGAAGTTCCATTTCCCTGGCAACGCTCGCTGCCGCCCTGCCCGCCCATGCCGAAGAGGTGGCCAACGCCGTCGCGGCGGAGGCGGACAGCATCGTCGTCACCGCGACGCGCGCGCCGGTCGCACTCGACGAAATTCCCGCGACGATCACCGTGCTCGACAAGGCGGCGATCGACCGGTCGCAGGATATCGGCGCGACCGAATTGCTGCTCCGCACCCCGGGTATCACCGTGTCGCGCAACGGCGGCTATGGCACCTCGACCTCGCTGCGCATTCGCGGCGCCGAATCCGACCACACGGTCGTCGTCATCGACGGGGTCAAGATGAACGATCCGGCCTCGGCCGGCGGCGGCTATAATTTCGCCAACCTGCTCGTCGGCGATTCCGAACGGATCGAAATCTTGCGCGGGCCGCAGTCGATCCTGTGGGGCAGCCAGGCGATCGGCGGCGTCGTCAACATCGTCTCGGCCCAGCCGCAGAAGGCGCTCGAAGGCAGCTTCGATATCGAGGCCGGATCGCGCGAAACGGTGAGCGCGCGTGCCGCGATCGGCGGCCGCACCGGTCCGCTGAGCTGGCGCATCGGCGGGCAGACGTTCCACACCGGCGGCATTTCGGCCTATGCCGCGTCGTTCGGGGGGACCGAAAAGGACGGCTATCGCAACACCAGCCTGACCGGCCGCGCGACGTTCGACCTCGCCGACAATGTCAGCGTCGATGTGCGCGGCCATTATTCGTCGGCGCGCTTCGACTTCGATTCGACCAGCGGCGACACGTTCGATTACGGACTCAACAAGGAATGGCTCGGCTATGCCGGGCTGAACTTCGACCTGCTGCAGGGCCGCTTTCGCAACCGCATCGCCTATTCGCAGACCGAGACGGTGCGCGACAATCTCAACCCGACGCGCGCGCGGACGTTGAGCTTCGAGTCCGAAGGCCAGAACAAGCGCTGGGAATATCAGGGCAGCTTCGACATTGCGCGCGGCGTGACGTCGATCTTTGGGGTCGAGAACGAACGATCGGACTTCCGCAGCCGCTCGCTCTCCGCATCGCTCACGACCCCCGTCCCGGCCTTCGCGACAGGCCGCGCCGAAATCACCAGCGCCTATGGCCAGCTCAGCGTCGAGCCTGTCGACGGGCTGACGATCAACGGCGGCGTGCGTTACGACGATCATGATCGTTACGGCGGACAGACGCTGTTCGCCGCGGGCGGCGTCTGGCGCCTCTCCACCGGCACCATCATCCGCGCCAGCTATGGCGAAGGGTTCAAGGCGCCGACGCTGTACCAGCTGTTCAGCGAATATGGGAATATCGCGCTCGATCCCGAACAGGCCAAGGGCTGGGAAGCCGGCGTCGAACAGCATCTGTGGGACAGCAAGCTGGTCGTCGGCGCGACCTGGTTCGATCGCACCACGACCAACCAGATCATCTTCAACAGCTGTACCTCGGCCTCGACCAATCTCTTGTGCTTCGTCCCGGGCCGCCCGACGGTGCGGCGGTCGGGTTTCTACTCGAACGTCTCGCGCGGCGAAGCGCATGGGGTCGAAGCGTCGGGGGCACTCAAGCTCGGCGGGCTGACCCTCGACGGCAATTACAGCTGGATCGTCGCCGAGGACCGCTCGCCGGGCACCGCCAATTTCGGCAAGACGCTGCCGCGACGCCCGCGCCATGCCGCCAATGCGTCGGTGAGCTATGCGCTGCCCTTCGGGCTCGACCTCGGCGCCGCGCTGCGCTGGTCGGGGGCGAGCTTCGACAATGCAGCGAACACGACGCGCCTCGACGACTACACGCTCGTCGACCTGCGCGCCGAATATCGCCTGTCGGACAATGTCCGCTTCTTCGCGCGCGCGGAGAATGTCTTCGACGAGCAATATATGACCGCGTTCCGATACGGCACGCTCGGTCGCAGCTTTTATGCCGGTTTCCGGGGGCGCTTCTGATGCGCCGCGATTTTCAGCCAGAGGAGAAGAGTATGACGACGCCTTCGAGCGCGCTCGCGCGCAATATCTGGGTCGGCACCATGGCAGGGTCGAGCACCATCGCCTCGCTGCTGCTCGCCTGCGCAACCCCCTTCCCGTCGCTCGCCGCGCTCGCCGCAACGCAGGTCTCGCGGCGCGACGGGCTGGTCCTGATGTTCGTCGCCTGGTTCGCGGCGCAGGCGGTGACCTTCATCACCCACGGCATGCCGGCCGAGCCCGCGAGCATGATCTGGCCCGTCGCGCTCGGCACCGCGGCGGTCACGGCGCTGCTGGCGTCGGAGGTGTCGAACCGCCTTCTCGGCAAGGCGCATGGCGTGCTGCGCGCGAGCGGCGCCTATGTCGGCGCGTTCGTCGGCTTCAAGCTCGGCATCTTCGTCTGGGTGTCGCTGCTCGACCATGGCTGGTCGGCCTTTTCGGGCGAGGTGCTGCTGCGCCAGTTCGTGCGTTACGGCGCGATCTTTGCGGGGCTGACGGCGGTGCAGCACCTGCTCGAACGCGTCGGCATCCGGCTCGATCGCGGCGGTACCGGCCCGCGCGCGGCGCAGGCCGCATGACGATGCTGCGCCCCGCTGCCGACGGGCCGG
>NZ_LYVN01000127.1 GCF_001990265.1 Sphingopyxis sp. KK2 | reverse complement strand
GATTTCGACTGGGTGATCCTCGCGGTCCCCGCGACGCCCGAAACCGACGGCATGATCGGCGCCGCCGAGCTCGCCGCGATGAAGCCGACCGCGACGCTCATCAATATCGCGCGCGGCAGCGTCGTCGATCAGGCGGCGCTGGTCAGCGCGCTCGACGCGAAGCAGATCGCCTCGGCCTTCCTCGACGTGACCTCGCCCGAACCGCTTCCCGCCGACGATGTGCTGTGGACGCTCGACAATGCGCATATCACGATGCACCTGTCGGGCCGCGCGCAGGACAAGATGTTCCTTCGCGCCGCCGAACGCTTCCTCGAAAACCTCTCCCGCTGGCACAGGGGCGAAGCGGTGACGCCGCAGGTCGACCTGCTGCTGGGCTATTAGGCCGGCCGCTCGGCCTTCAGCTCGCGCACCAGCGGCTGCAGCCGCTCGTCATATTTCGCCAGCATCGTATGCGATCCGGCATGGTCGTAGAAACTCACCAGCTCGCGTCCGTTCCAGCGGTGGAGCGCATAGGCGGGGTCCTCGGCGACGATCATCGGGCGGTCGTCGGGATGATTCTCGTCGATCGGCCTCAGGTCGAGCGATACCTGCGGCGCAGTCGACGAGCAGATGGCGACGGTGCGTCCCTCCCACGACACGGTGACGCTGCGGTGGAGGTGCCCGCAGATCAGCCCGCGCACCTGCGGGTGGCGGCGCACGACGTCGGTGAAAGTCGCGACCCACGGCTCGTCGGGGTGGGTGTTCATCCACTCGATCCCGCTTTCGACCGGGGGATGGTGCATCACGATATAGGTCGGCTTCGTCGGGTCCTTTGCCAGTTCGGCGTCGAGCCACGCCGCGCGGCTGTCGCAAAAGGCGCCGCCGTGGCGCCCTTCCTCGAGCGTATCGACGGTCACCAGCCGCAGCTCGGGCAGGTCGATAACATATTGGATGAAGCCGTTGCCGTCGTCGAAGCCCGGAAACTGCGCGTGGAAATTGTCGCGCAGGTCGTGGTTGCCGACGCTCGGCCACACCGGAAAGGGGCAGCGCGAAAAGGCGGTGGCGAGGCGGCGATAGCTGTCGGCATCGCCGCGATCGGTGATGTCGCCGGTGGCGAGCAAAAGGTCGGGCCGGTTCGGCCCCTCGATGAGCAGGTCGAGTACCTCGTCGAGCCGCTTGCGATTATATTCGGCCGGATTGTCCGGATCGAACCCGATATGGATATCGGTGATCTGGGCGATCAGCATATCCGTCCCCTGCTCCGGCCGGCTGGTCCGACCGCCCTGTTGTCATCCGCCCTGTTCAGTGGCTTGTAGCGCGGGTGTGCGCCAAGTCACATTATAAAGATTGCGCCCCGTCCGCCCTGTGATCTGGCTCACAGTATAAGTATCGCGCGACGGTTGTTTTGTTATGAACGCAGTGTTTTTCTTGCGTTGCGCCGGCGGCATCCACGGTTTGCCGCCGTCGCTGTGATATTCGTGGCACATCGCGCACGGCGATTCGGTCGCGGTCTCGACCTTGAACAGCCGTGCCCCGCCCTCGCCGACATGGCAGTCGCGGCACTGACGCAGCCCGGGCACGAGGAAGTCGGTCGACGCCTTCGACCCTTCGGCCATGGTGTGACAGTCGGCGCATTCGGTCTCGCGGTGCGCGTCATGGTCGAACCAGCCCTTCTCGAGGAAGCGCGGCGTCTGGTTGACCGCCATCACGCGCCAGCCGTTGCCCGCTGCCGGCGGCGAAATCGTGTGGCAGTCGTAACAGGCGCCGCCCTTCGAGAAGACCGCGCGCACCGCGTCGGCGGCGCGGCTCGGCCGCACCGCGACCTCGCGGAAATAGATGTTGTACACCTGCCCCTCGGCATATTGGCCCGGGCGGCGCCGCTCCATGCCGCCGAGCTGCAGCGGACGCGCCGGCGGGGTCGAACGGTAATAGGCGGTGAGGTCGGCAACGACCTGGTCGGGTTCGCCGTGGCGCAAGGTGCGCGTCACCCCGCCGACGGTCTCGAAGGCAAGGCTGTGACACATCGCGCAGTCGCGCTCCATCTCGACCGGCTTGATCCGCACCCCGTCGGCGTCGGGCTTGTGGCAGTTCGCGCATTCGAGCTTCTTGCCGAAATCGTAGCGGCCGCGGAAACTCGCCGCCATGCGCGCGACCCCGCCGGTCGCCTGCAAATGCATGTCGTGCGGGAATTTCAGGCCGTTATAGTCCGCCAGCCCCTTGGTCATCAACGTCCGCACCGGCTTCGCGCCCGGCGCCGACCGCACGAGCGGGCGGAAATCGGGATGACCGGTGCCGAAATCGCTCGCATCGGCAAGCTCGGTCGGATGCCCCGCCGCCTTCAGCCGGCCGTTCATGCCGTCATGGCAATCGGCGCAGAATTTCTGCGGCGTCGCGGGCATCGGCCCCGCGCCTTCATGTTCGGTATGGCATTCGACGCAGCGCCCCTCGGGCCGGTTGAAGGCGCTGGCAAAGCTCGCGAGAATCTTTTCGCCCGTCCCCTTCGGCGCCCGCGCGGCGAGCAGCATCGCGGTCGGCGCATTGGCGTGCGCCGCACTCATCGCCTTATGCTCGCCGGTGTGACAACCGACGCAGGCCTTGTCGGTCACCGCGACGAACGGCTCGACGTGGCACGACTGGCAGTCGTTTTTCAGATTGGCGTGCGCACTCGACAGCGGCCCCGACATCCACGCGGTGTCGGCATGATAGCCCTTCGGTCGCTCGTCGACATTCTTGTACGTCTGCCACGCCCAGATCGGCCCGACCAGAAAGGCGAGCAGCATCAATATGGCAAAGGTCCAGGCGCCGACGCGCTTGCCCGGCATCACCCCTTGCAGCGAAAAGGCCTTGGCCTCGTCGACGTCCTTCGACGATTGCGACAGCTCGTCGATACGCTCGACGAGCAGGATGATCGCATCGCCCTCGCGCGCGATCGTCAGGCGGTGGCCGCCGAAACGCAGTTCGGCGCCCGCGGCGCTGTCGATGTCGGCGACGTCGACCGACCGGCCGTTGATGTCGAACCCGAGGCCTTCGCTCGCCTGCACCCGGACATGGCGGCCGTCGGCGCTGCTGATCGTCGCATGATGGGGGTTCACCGCCAGGTCGGCGATGTGGATCGTGTTGCTGCCCTCGCGGCCCAGCGTGATCGCGTCGCCCGGCAACGGCGCGTCGCGGATGATCTGCTTGCCCGTCTTCGTCGTCGAGATACGGCGCAGGATGAAGCTCATGATTCCCCCTCCCCTCGCCTTACCAGTAGAAAAAGACGCTGATGATATGCGCCGACAGCGCCGCGATCAGCGCAAAGGTCAGCGGCACATGCACATAGAGCCAGATTTCGAGCAGTGCCCGGATCTTGAGATGCTGGCGCAGCCGCCCGAGCGCCGCCTGCTTCTGCTTGAGCAGCCCGACGACCTTCTCGCGCGCTTCGGGGTCGCTGGTGCCGGTTCCGGCGAGCGCGTGCAGCGCGGCTGCGGTCGCGCAATTGCGATACCGCCCCGACAGGCGCGCGCCGATGCCGCCCGCGAACGGATCCTCGTCGAGCGCCTTCAGCACCGGCGCGGTGTCCTGCGGGGTCAGCGGCTGCGCGGCGCTGTGCAGCTGGCGGTCGAAGGCGCGGATCGCCTCGAGCATCTGCATCTGCGTCATCTCGTCGCGGTTGTTCGACAGCGCCTGCGGCAGCGTCGCATAGACGACGATCCCGTAGAGCCCCGACAGGATCACCAGCATCATCAGCGCCCAGGCGAGCGTGTGGACGTTCCAGCCGAGCTGAAAGCCGGTATGCCAGGTGCCGATCACCATCAGGCTCAGCCCCAGATAGACATGCGCCGAGGTCCACGCCTTCAGCGACCAATAATCGCTCGTCATCTTGCGCTTGCGGTAGCCGAGTGCGGTCAGCCACAGGATCAGCCCCGCGCCGAGCGTGCCGAGCGTATAGCCGTACCAGCTGCCGCCATTGTGACGCGGCGTCACGTCGACCAGCGCATAGCTGACGATGATGAGCAGGCAGAGCCCGCCCGAAATCTTGGCCCAGCGGAAATTGGCGTAGCGCAGGAAGCCCTCGTGCCGCCGCTCGCGCACGCGCTCGGTCTGCGTCGCCTTGCTGCGGCGACCCCCGCGAAACAGGTTGGAAAAGAGGCTCGCCATCAGCCGGCGTCCTCTTCGAGCCGCGCGATCGACAGGAATTCCTCGGGCGATACGCGGATCGCGGCGCCGGTCGGGCAGGCGCGGACGCAGGCGGGGCCGCCCGCGATGCCCTTGCACATGTCGCATTTGACCGCGATCTTCTTGGGCTTCTCCTCGCCCAGTTTCTTCTTGGTCCATTTGGGCGAGGGTTCGCCGGGGCCGGGACCGAAACCGGTGAGCAGCCAGCGGATCAGGCTCGGCTTTTCGGGCGGCGCCGCCTCCATGCGGATCACGCCATAGGGGCAGTTGCGCATGCAGTTGCCGCAGCCGATGCAGCCCGGCTCCATGAACACTTCGCCGTCGGGGCCGCGGTGGATGACGTTCGGCGGGCAGTCGGCCATGCAGTGCGGATGCTCGCAGTGGCGGCAGCTCGTCGGGACATGCAGATGCGCAAAGGTCTTGCCCGCCTCGCGATCGAGCCGCGACAGGCCTTCATGGCTGTCGGCGCACGCCTTTTCGCAATTGTCGCAGCCGACGCACAGATTCTCGTCGATCAGCAGTGCGTCGGTCGCCTCGCCCAGCCCCTCCTTCATGATGAAGCTGGCGGTGTCCGAATAGAGGTCGACCGCGCTCGAATAGCTCGCCTTGCGCGATTCGATGAAGTCGTTCATCGCCGCGCGCTCGGCCACCGCCGCCTCGGTCGCCTCACGCACCCGCGGACGCTTGGCGAGCATCGCCTTGAATTCTTCGCCCTTCAGCCGGATGACCTCGCTCGCGACCGCGGCCTTCACCGTCGCGTTGCGCGCCGCGCCGCTGAGCACCGCCATTTCGCCGAAGAAGCTGCCGGCAGGCAGATAGCGCAGGAAGATCGGCTTGCCGCCGATATCCTTCTCGACCACCATCGATCCCGAACGGATGACATAGACGTCGTCGCCTTCGTCACCCTCGGCGAGCACGACCTTGCCGGCGGGCACGCGCTGGATCGCGGGGTCCTCGACGATCGGCGCCAGATCCTCGACCGTCAGCCCGCCCTTGAAGATCTGCATCAGCTGGCGCTCGAGCGAGATGCGTTCGATCACGCGCTTCGCACCCGGTACCGCGGCCATCAGCTTGAGCGCCGCGGTGCGCGACACTTCGACGAAAATGCTGTCCTCGCCGGCGCGGATCGTCGCGCCGCGCTTGCGGCCCGAAATCAGGCCGACCTCGCCAAAGATCGATCCCTGCTCGATCGGGACGGTCATGTCGGGACCGATCTCGACCACCGCATGGCCGTCGGCGATCGCAAACAGCGACGATCCGGGCTCGTTAGCCTCGAACACCACATCGCCCTTGCGATAATAGGCGACCTTCGAATCGAGCATGAACTCGCGCATCTGCAGCGGCGAGACGTCGGCAAAGATACGAATGCGCGTGCGCAGATACTCGAGCCACTCGCTGACCGATTTCTTCTGCGGCAGATTTTCAAAGATCGCCGCCAGATCCTTTTCGTCGGCCGGGGTCAGGTCCTTGTTGCCGTTGATGAACTCGACGACGTCATAGCCCTGGTTCATGCAATGCTTGATCAGCGGGTAGCCCGCGAGTGCGCCGATCACGAAGATGCCGGGAACGGTCGATTCAAAGGTCGGCGACAGCTTCGGAAAGGCTTCGCGATCGGGACCGGTAAACTCGATCCCCATCGATTCGACGAAGCCTCGCGGCGCGACCGACCCCAGCCGTGCGACGATCACGTCGCACTGGATCTTCTCGTCGCCGGTCGGCGTCTCGAGCGTCAGCCAGCCGGGTTCGACCATCTTGGGCTGCGTCTCGGTGCGGATCGACATGAAGCCATTTTCGCCCGCCTCCATCATGTCGGAGACATTCTTGGCCTTGGCGCGCGCGAAATCCTTCGAGCGGTTGAGGATGGTGACGGTGTTTTCGAGCGCTTCCTCGGCAACGCCGAGCGCATTTTCGATGCCCGCATCGCCCGACCCGACGACGGTGATGTGCTTGTCCTTGAAATCCTCGGGATCGTCGACGGTATAGATGATGTGCGGCAGGTCGTTGCCGGGGCAACGCATCCGGTTCGGATTGCCCTGCGTGCCGATCGCCAGCACGATATTTTCCGCCTTTATGACGCCCTTGGCGGTCTTGATCTCGAACGCACCCTGCTGCCCCGTCACCTCGGTAACTTCGGCTTCCTTGACGACATAGACCTTGTTGGCGTTCGCGTCGTCGTCCCAGTTGCCGAGGATATATTCGCGCGCGCCCTCGGCGAAGCGGCAGTCGGAGCGCAGGTCGAGCCGGTCGGGCGTCGCGAGCACGCGCTTGCCCTTCTGATATTTATAGATGGTATCGGACAGGTGGTCGGTCTTTTCGATCAGCACATGGCTCATGCCGAGTTGTCCGGCGCGCGAAGCCGCGCTCAGCCCCGCCGGCCCCGACCCGATGATCGCGACCTTGACCATATCCGCGGGGATCGGCTGCGACGGGACCTTGTCGCTCATGCGCGCGGCACCCCCGGCACGATGATCGTACCTTCGCTGCCGGTCTTGATGCTGACGAACCTGCGCACGGGCATCCCTGTCCCCCTATCGCCAGCCCCCCGGCGAGTACAATCTGGATGCGACCCGGACTTATGTCCTAGGCGTGCAGCTATGCCCTTGAAAGCGGGGAGAGGTCAACCGGTGGCGGGCGAGATTCGGACTGCTGCGAGACGTTCTCAATAAGCCGCTTTTCTGCGCGCTTCGCGCCGCGTCAGGACGCCGGGCGAACCCGGTTGTCGACGCCCTGCACCGACACCTTCGGCTTGCCCGTCCCGCTAACGCGCCAGGTCACGACATTCTCGACGCCCGACACGCTGATCGGCGCGCCGGGGCGCAGGATGATGCCAATCTGGTTGTCGACCCCGTTGACCGTCAGCCCGGGGCAGTCGCCGGTGAAATTGATCCGGTTGCCCGATCCCGACACCTCGGCCGGACGTCCGCCGCAGTCGATCTCATGCGCCTGATCGACGCCGTTGACCGATGACCCGGCGCGCGTGCCGGCGCCTTGGCCGCGTTGGGCTGCGAGTAGGGGCGTGGTGACGATCAGGCCAAGGGCCAAGGCGGTCGCTGCATGTCGGAACAAGGGTCTCTCCTGCGTTCCCCGCCTCGATTCCCCTGTCTATTCAATGCTATGCAAACGGCCGCGCGTCAACGGCACCAGTGCGCGCGATCGCGATATCCGCGATCAAGCGAGCTCGAACTGCTTCGCGATGCGATCCGACGCGACCGGCTCGAACCGCGACCAGCCGTCGGGACCCAGTTTTTCGAGCGGGCGGAAGCGCGCCTTATACGCCATGCGCGTCGACCCCTCGATCCAGTAGCCGAGATAGACATAGGGCAGCCCCGCCGCTGCCGCACGCTGCGCATGGTCGAGGATGATATAGGTCCCCAGCCCCTCGCGCATCGGGTGGCTGGCGTCGAAGAAGCTGTAGATCATCGACAGCCCGTCGCTCTGCCGATCGGTCAGGCAGCAGCCGATCAGCCGCCCGCGCACCCCGTCGACGCTCGGCTCGCGATATTCGATCAGATAAGAGTCGACCGGGGTCTGTTCGACCATGTCGGCGAAATCCTGCTCGTCCATGTCGGCCATGCCGCCATTGGGATGGCGCGAGCCGAGATAGGAGCGCAGCAGCGCATATTGTTCCTCGGTCGCCCACGGCTTGCACGCGGTCGCGACGATGTCCCCGTTGCGGCGCAAATTGCGCTTCTGCGAATTGTTCGGCGTAAATTCGGCGGTGCACACGCGCACCGAGACGCAGGCGGTGCATTCGGAGCAGCTCGGGCGATAGGCGACCGACTGGCTGCGGCGGAATCCTATACGGCCGAGCGCATCGTTGAGTTCGCCGGCGCTGTGACCGCTCAGTTCGGTGAACACCTTGCGCTCGGTCTTCCCTTCCAGATAGGGGCAGGGCGCCGGGCTGGTGACGAAAAAGCGCGGAAAACGAAAGGGTGCGGACACGCTGGGCTAATCTCCGAACGGGCGCAGCAGACCCCCAAAGCAAGGCCCCCCGACGCTTGTTACGGCGATGACTATGCCGCGCCGCGTCGATGGTGCAAAGAAGATTTACCAATTTAGCGCATCGCAAATGCGTTCGCGGCGCAAAAATTGTGTCGGTCCGGAACATCTGTGCCGGACTGAATCAATCTCAGCTGTAACCGCGCAATTCGTCGCCGGTCAGCGTCGCGACGTGCAGCACATTGGTCGACCCCGGCGTGCCGAAGGGCACGCCCGCCATCATCACCAGCTTCGCGCCCGCCTTGCCGATGCCATGGCGCAGCGCCATGCGCTTGCCCTTGGCGATCATCTCCTCGAAACTGCCGATGTCCTTCGTCGGCACCGCATGCGCGCCCCACAGCAGCCCCATCCGCCGCGCGGCTTCCTTCTTTGGGGTCAGCACCAGCAGCGGCGCGTTCGGCCGCTCGCGCGCGACGCGGCGCGCGGTCGAGCCCGAAAAGGTGAAGCAGATGATCGCATCGGCGGCGATCGTACGGGTGATATCGCCCGCCGCCTCGGCCAGCGCGTCGGCGGTCGTCGCGTCTGGGTGCGTCTCGGTGAAATGCAGGCGGCGGAAATAATCGGGGTCGCCCTCGACCGACCGCGCGATCGAATCCATCATGGTGACAGCTTCCACCGGCCAGGCGCCCGCCGCAGTCTCGGCCGACAGCATGATCGCGTCCGCCCCGTCGTACACCGCCGTGGCAACATCGCTAACTTCCGCGCGCGTCGGCGACGGCGAGACGATCATCGATTCGAGCATCTGCGTCGCGACGACCACCGGCTTGCCCATCCGCCGCGCTGTCGCGACGATCCGCTTCTGCAGCGGCGGCACTGCTTCGGGCGGCAGTTCGACCCCCAGGTCGCCACGCGCGACCATCGCCGCGTCGGCGAGTTCGAGAATCTCCTCGATCCGCTGCACCCCCGACGGCTTCTCGAACTTGACGAGCAACGCTGCCTTGCCGCCGATCAGCCGCCGCGCTTCGGCGACATCCTCGGGCCGCTGCACGAAGGACAGCGCGATCCAGTCGACGCCCTGTTCGAGCGCGAAGGTCAGGTCCCTGCGGTCCTTCTCGGTCAGCGCCGCGAGCGGCACGACGACGTCGGGGACATTAACCCCCTTGCGATCCGAAATCTTGCCGCCGACCTCGACCACCGTGTCGATCCGCGTCGGCGCCACCGCCTGTACGCGCAGCACCAGCTTGCCGTCGTCGATCAGCAATCGCGTCCCGGGTTCGAGCGCCGCGAACAGCTCGGGATGCGGCAAATATACACGCGTCGCGTCGCCCGCCGCTTCGTCGGCATCGAGCGCGAAGGGCTCGCCCTTGACCAACTCGACCGGCCCGTTCGCAAAGGTGCCGACGCGCAATTTCGGTCCCTGCAAGTCGACAAGAATCGTCGTCGGCCGGCCAGTCTCCTTCTCCAGCGCGCGGATCGCCGCGATCACCCTGGCATGACCTTCATGATCGCCATGACTCATATTGACGCGAAAGGCGTCGGCGCCGGCACGGTTCAGTTCGGCAATCATCGCGGGGTTCGCGCTCGCGGGACCCAGCGTCGCGAGGATGCGCACCTTGCGCTGGCGGGGGGTGAAGCTCTGGACCACGGGGGCTCCGGTCAAAAATGGGGGTTGGACGTCGGCCGCTTGCCTAGGCCCGTTGCGGCGGCCAAGGCAAGCCGCGTATAGCTATTCATCCCCGACCCGAAGGAAATCCGCCATGTCCTGCAGCGAAGACACCACGCCCGCACCCGATGCGCTCGACGCCCTCGACGATGCCGCCGCCGCTGCCGCCTTCCGCCGCCTCGCCCGGCTGCTCCAGCACCGCAGCGACGCCGCGAACATCGACCTGATGGGACTCGCGGGTTTCTGTCGCAACTGCCTCGGCGACTGGATCGCCGAGGCCGGAAACATGGACAAGGAGGCCGGCCGCGCGATCGTCCATGGCATGCCGACCCAGGAATGGAAGGCGCTGCACCACACCCTCGCCACCCCCGAACAGCTCGCCCGGATGGAAGAAAGCATGGCCAAAAATCCCTGACCCCGTTAGGGACGCGCCACCCGCGATTCTCGCGAACCAGATCCAAAATCACCGGAGTCCAAAATGAGCGAAGCCACCACCACCGACCAGCAACTGCGCCTGTTCATCGAGCGCGTCGAGCGGTTGGAAGAAGAGAAAAAGGGCATCGCCGACGACATTCGCGACACTTATAACGAAGCGAAATCGCAGGGTTATGATCCGAAGATCATGCGCCAGATCGTCCGCCTGCGCAAATTGCCGCCGCACGACCGCAAGGAAATGGAAGCGATCCTCGACGTCTATAAATCGGCGCTCGGCATCGACTAACGCCAGCTATCAGAACAGGAGAGAGTGACGATGTTCAGCACAACCACCAACGCTGTCGAGGGCCGTCCGGTCCGCGAATATCTGGGCATCGTCACCGGCGAGGTCATCGTCGGCGCCAATCTTTTCCGCGACCTTTTCGCCAGCATCACCGACATCGTCGGCGGCCGCTCGGGCAAATATGAAGATGTCCTCGCCCGCGCCCGCAAAGAAGCCCTGTCCGAGATGGAAGGCGAAGCCGCCCGCCTAGGCGGCAATGCCGTGATCGGCGTCGACCTCGATTATGAGGTCATCGGCCAGAACGGCTCGATGCTGATGGTGTCGGCCAGCGGGACCGCGGTCATTCTCTGACGCCCAATGGCCGGTTGTCTGCCCGGCGCCCGCGCGCTAGGGCGGCGCCCACATTTGAAACACCGATTGGAGGACGGCGATGGCCGGCCATAGTAAATTCAAGAACATCATGCACCGCAAGGGTGCGCAGGACAAAAAGCGCAGCAGCCTCTTTTCCAAGCTCAGCCGCGAAATCACCGTCGCCGCGAAGATGGGCCTGCCCGATCCCGACGCCAACGCGCGCCTGCGCGCCGCGGTCAACGCCGCCAAGGCACAGTCGATGCCCAAGGACAATATCCAGCGCGCGATCGACAAAGCGGCCGGCAATGACGGGGATAATTATGAAGAAATCCGTTATGAGGGCTATGGCCCGGGCGGCGTGTCGCTGATCGTCGAGGCGCTGACCGACAACCGCAACCGCACCGCGACCAACGTCCGCACCGCGTTCAGCAAGAATGGCGGCAACCTCGGCACGTCAGGCAGCGTCAGCCACGGCTTCGATCGCTTGGGCCTGATCAGCTATTCCGCCAGCGCGGGCGACGCCGACACGGTGTTCGAAGCCGCGCTCGACGCCGGCGCGAGCGACGTCGAATCGTCAGAGGACGGCCATGACATCTGGACCGACGTCGACGGCCTCCACGAAGTCGCGAAAGCACTCGAGGCCAAGCTTGGCGACCCCGAGGGCGTCAAGCTCGCCTGGCGCCCGACGCTTAAGAGCGAAGTCACCGACGAAAGCGTCGCGCAAACCCTGTTCAAGCTGATCGACACGCTCGACGACGACGACGACGTCCAGACCGTCTGGGGCAATTACGACATCGCCGACGATGTGATGGAAAAGCTTGGCTAACGATATTCCCCCTCCCGCAAGCGGGAGGGG
>NZ_LYVN01000126.1 GCF_001990265.1 Sphingopyxis sp. KK2 | reverse complement strand
GTAGGGAATGGTCGAAGGCATTGCGGGGCATCATAGCCAAGCCGCGCGAAACCGGAAGGGTGGTAACGCGCCGACCGGGCTGGTGCGGACGGCGGGACTTGAACCCGCATGTCACGAGGACGGCAGATTTTAAGTCTGCTGCGTATACCGATTTCGCCACGTCCGCACGCGCAGCCGGTCAAGCCGATGACCCCGATCAGGTCAAGCGCTGTTTGCCGCTTCACCGGGTGAAGCGGCTCGGCTAGAGCGATGGTCATGGAAGCAGTTCTCACCATCGCCGGGCTCGGCAAGACGTACAAGAGCGGGCATGTCGCGCTCGCCGGGGTCGACCTAAATATCGCCAAGGGCGAGATTTTTGCGCTGCTCGGGCCGAACGGCGCGGGCAAGACGACGCTGATCAGCATCGTATGCGGCATCGTGACGCCGAGCGCGGGCACGGTCACCGTCGGCGGCCACGACCATCTGCGCGACTATCGCGCCGCGCGCGCGATGATCGGGCTGGTGCCGCAGGAACTGCACACCGACGCATTCGAGACGGTGATGGCGACGGTCAGTTTCTCGCGCGGGCTGTTCGGCAAGAAACGCGACCCGAAATTCATCGAGCAATTGCTGCGCGACCTGTCGCTGTGGGACAAACGCGATTCGAAAATCCTGGAATTGTCGGGGGGCATGAAGCGCCGCGTGATGATCGCGAAAGCGCTGAGCCACGAACCCGAAATCCTGTTCCTCGACGAACCGACCGCCGGGGTCGACGTCGAACTGCGCCGCGACATGTGGAACATGGTGCGCGGGCTGCGCGAGCGCGGGGTGACGATCATCCTGACCACCCATTATATCGAGGAGGCCGAGGAGATGGCCGACCGCGTCGGGGTGATCACCGGCGGCAAGCTGATCCTGGTCGAGCAGAAGGACGAACTCATCAAGAAGCTCGGGCGCAAGACGCTGACGCTCAACCTGGTCGAACCGCTGGCGACGATCCCCGAGGAACTGGCGCAGTGGAAGCTCGAACTGGCGGGCGAGGGCAATGAGCTGGTCTATGAATTCGACAGCCGCGCCGAGGCGACGGGGGTGCCGTCGCTGCTGCGGCGGATGACCGACATCGGCGTCGCGTTCAAGGATCTGCACACGAAGCAAAGCTCGCTCGAGGATATTTTCGTCGGCCTCGTCCATGAATCCAACGGGACATCCAACGGTGCGAAGGAGACGGCGGCATGACCGCGAACTGGCGCGGCGTTCGCGCGATCTATCTGTTCGAACTGGCACGGTTTGGGCGCACCGTGTGGACCAGCCTCGCGCTGCCGGTGATCACCACCGCGCTCTATTTCGTCGTCTTCGGCTCGGCGATCGGCGGGCGGATGAACGAGGTGTCGGGCGTGCCCTATGGCGCGTTCATCGTGCCGGGGCTGATGATGCTGACGATGTTTACCGAGAGCATCAGCAATGCGTCCTTCGGCATCTATATGCCCAAATGGTCGGGCACGATCTACGAGATGCTGTCGGCGCCGCTGTCGCCGTTCGAGACCGTCGTCGCCTATGTCGGCGCCGCGGCGACCAAGTCGCTGATCATCGGCGCGATCATCTTTGCCACCGCGCATCTGTTCGTCGATGTCGAGGTCGCGCATCCGCTGTTCATGGTCGCCTTCATGGTCCTGATGGCGGTGACCTTCTGCCTGTTCGGCTTCATCATCGGGGTCTGGGCGCAAAGCTTCGAGCAATTGCAGGTGATCCCGCTGCTCGTCGTCTATCCGCTGACCTTCCTCGGCGGCGCTTTCTACTCGCTCGACATGCTGCCTGCCGCGTGGCGGACGATCACGCTGTTCAACCCCGTCGTCTATCTGATCAGCGGTTTCCGCTGGACCTTCTTCGGGCAGGGCGATGTCGGCATCGGCGTCAGCATGGGCGCGGTGGCCTTGTTCCTGACGCTCTGCCTCGGCGTGATCTTCTGGATGTTCCGGACGGGCTACCGGCTCAAGAATTGAGCGCGCAGGCGCGGCGCCCCGGACGGCGTCCGGGGGCTTTGCAAGGCGTCACAAAGGCCTGATCGCGTAACGGAAACTCAGTCGTTGAGCCGCTCGCGCATTTCCTTGCCGGGCTTGAAATAGGGCACGTTTTTCGCCTGCACGTCGACCGCTGCGCCGGTACGCGGATTGCGGCCCGTGCGCGACTCGCGACCGCGGGTCGAGAAGGCGCCGAAGCCGCGAAGCTCGACGCGGCCCCCGGAGGCCAGCTGGTCCACAATGGAGTCGAAGAACACATCGACGATCTTCTCCACCTCTTCCAGGCGCAGATCGCTGTTTTCGCTGGCGATTTTTTGAACCAGTTCTGACCGGATCATAGCTTCCCCTATCGTTGACGCGCATCTTTACGATGCTGGCTACCGGTCGTTGCCGGCCCCTTGCGTGAGACCCCTCCCAACGCGCGTCGAGACTAACATGAATCAACAGGGGCGCAAAATATATCGCCGAATCAAAAGGCCCGCCGGACTTATCCGGCGGGCCTTCTGTCTCATTTCGGTAAGAAGCGGCGATTAGCCCTTCTTGCCCGCCTTCAGCGCTTCGCCGAGGATGTCGCCGAGCGACGCACCCGAGTCCGACGAACCATATTGCGCGACGGCCTGCTTCTCTTCGGCGATCTGCATCGCCTTGACCGAGAAGCTGGGCTTCTTCGAACGATCGAAGCCGATCACCATCGCGTCGAACTTCTGGCCGACCTGGTAACGTTCGGCGCGCTGTTCGTCGCGGTCGCGGCCGAGGTCGGCGCGCTTGATGAAGCCGGTGGCGCCATCGTCGCCGGCCTGGACTTCGAGGCCGTTGTCGCGGACTTCGAGAACGGTGACGGTGACGACGTCGTTCTTCTTCACCGAGCCGGCAGCGGCAGCGGCACCGCCGCCAACGGCCGGGGCGCCCTTTTCAAGCTGCTTGATGCCGAGGCTGATGCGTTCCTTCTCGACGTCGACGTCGAGAACGACGACCTGCACGGCCTCGCCCTTGCGGTGGAGGTGCAGCGCTTCTTCGCCCGAGATGCCCCACGCGATGTCCGACATGTGGACCATGCCGTCGACGTCGCCCGGCAGGCCGACGAACAGACCGAATTCGGTCGCGTTCTTGACTTCGCCTTCGACGACCGAGCCGACCGGATGCTGGTCCGCGAACGCGCCCCAGGGGTTCGACTGAGCCTGCTTGAGGCCAAGCGAGATGCGGCGCTTGTCGCTGTCGACTTCGAGGACGATGACGTCGACTTCCTGGCTGGTCGAGACGATCTTGCCGGGGTGGACGTTCTTCTTGACCCACGACATTTCGCTGACGTGGACCAGGCCTTCGATGCCGGCTTCGAGTTCGACGAACGCACCATAGTCGGTGATGTTCGTGACGACGCCCGACAGCTTCGCACCCACGGGGTATTTGGCGGCGACGCCTTCCCACGGATCGCTTTCGAGCTGCTTCATGCCGAGGCTGATGCGCTGCGTGTCGCGGTTGATGCGGATGATCTGGACGCGGACGGTGTCACCGATGTTGATGACTTCGCTCGGGTGGTTGACGCGCTTGTAGCTCATGTCGGTGACATGGAGCAGGCCGTCGATGCCGCCCAGGTCGACGAACGCACCATAATCGGTGATGTTCTTGACCGCGCCTTCGATGATCTGGCCTTCTTCCAGGTTCTGGATCAGGCCCGAGCGCTGTTCGGCGCGCGTTTCTTCGAGGATGGCGCGGCGCGACACGACGATGTTGCCGCGGCGGCGATCCATCTTGAGGATCTGGAAGGGCTGCGGCAGGTCCATCAGCGGGCCGACGTCGCGCACCGGGCGGATGTCGACCTGCGAACCCGGAAGGAACGCCACGGCGCCGCCGAGGTCGACGGTGAAGCCGCCCTTGACGCGACCGAAGATGACGCCTTCGACGCGCGCTTCCTTGTTGAATTCTTCTTCCAGGCGGTCCCAGGCGGCTTCGCGGCGGGCGCGATCGCGGGACAGCATGGTTTCGCCATTGGCGTTTTCGACGCGGTCGACATAGACTTCGACTTCGTCACCGACATTGATGTCGGCCTTCTGGCCGGGCATCGCGAATTCGCGAAGCGGCACGCGGCCTTCGCTCTTCAGGCCGATGTCGATCACTGCCAGGTCGTTTTCGATCGCGGTCACGGTGCCCTTGACGACGCGGCCTTCAAAGCCGCCATCAGCACCACCCAGCGATTCGTCGAGCATCGCGGCGAAATCGTCGCGCGACGGAAAAGCCGTAGAGGCCATAGATGTTCTTCCTTACTTCATGTTTCCGGCCAAGCGGTTGGATCCGCTGGTCTTAATGGCCGATATGCCACGCCTGCCGGATGCAGGGCGCAGCATCCTTCGAACGATCATCGGCGAGGCGCGGGCAAAGCAAAAAGGGCGCGACGAGTGTCTCCCGTCACGCCCGACGCTCGTTACGAGCGACGGCTTTCCCGTGCCTCGACCGGCGAATACGCCCGTCGGACGGCGCGCATATAGTCCGCAAAACCGGTATAAGCAAGGATAGAAGCCGCAGTAAACCGTGTGGTAAGGGTTGGGGGTTACGCTTGCCGCCATCGAGAGGGGTCTCATGCAAGCGATGCTATTCGGCCAGTTCGCCGATCCGGCGGTCGAGGCGCGTTTCCAGGAAACGGCGCGCAGCCTGCGGCTGCCCTTCGTGCGCATCTATGGCGTGCTCTTCATGCTCGTCGCGCTCGCCTATACGATCGCCAACCCGCTGTTCGTCAGTCACGAGGATGTGGTGACGCTGGCGCTCTATTTCGGCGCGATGCTGATCCTGTGCGGAACCTATATCGGGGTGACCTTCTGGCCCGGTTATATCTCGCGGCCGGCGATCGATTTCGCGGCGCTGCTCGGCATCGTTTTCCTGCTCGGCCATATCAACATCGTCCTGTTCGACGAACTGATCGACCTGGAGGAAGAGATGCACGCGGTCGGCGTGATGAACCGGCTGTCGGTCAGCGCCTTTGCCGCGGTGGCGCTGGCGAGCCGGCCGCGCCTGTTCCTGCTGTGGATCGCGCTCGATATCGTCGTTTTCCTGTCGACCGTGCTCGCGGTGCAGGACCATGGCGCGGGCCTGTGGTACGCGCTGCTCAGCTATATGAGCGGGGCGATGATCATGATCGCGATCAATTTCGCGATCGACCGGTCGAGCCGCGGCGCCTTCGCGCTCGCCGAAGCGCTCGAGGTCGAGCGCAAGCGCAACGAGGAACTCGTCTACAACATGCTGCCGGTGGCGGCGGTCGAACGCATCCGCGACGGGCGGCTGGTCGCCGATTCCTATGCCGACGCCAGCGTGATCTTCATCGACATGGCGGGTTTTACCAAGCTCGCGCAGCGGGTCTCCCCGGGGCATCTGGTCGAACTGCTCAACACCTTCTTCAACCATGCCGACCGCTGTGCCGCGCAGCATGGGGTCGAAAAGGTCAAGACGATCGGCGACGCCTATCTGGCGATCGCCGGCGGCAACATGACGTCGCGCAACAGCGCCGACGCCGCGATCGCTTTTTCGCGCTCGGTGCTCGACGTGGTCGGCGAACTCCAGCAGCTTGCCGGGGTCGAGGTGGGCCTGCGCGTCGGCATCCACAGCGGGCCGGTGGTCGGCGGGGTGATCGGCGCGACGCGCATGGCCTATGACTATTGGGGCGAGACGGTGAACATGGCGGCGCGGCTCGAGGGCACGGCGCCGGTCAACGGGATCGCGATTTCCGAAAGCACCTGGCTGCGCGCGAAGGATCGCGCCGAATTCGGCCCGCCGCATATGGAAATGCTGAAAGGCGTCGGCGAAACCTGCGTCTATCACGCCGGTCCGGCGCAGCCGAAGCCCGCCGCGTTGCCCGATATCAGCTGGGTCGCCTGACCTTTTCATCGACGAAGGCGATGGCGGCGGCGATGCCGTCGGCGACGCTCATGCCGCTATTGTCGAGCAGCATCGCATCGTCGGCGCGCAGCAGCGGCGCGTCGGCGCGGCCGGTGTCACGCGCGTCGCGGGCGTGGATGTCGGCGAGCACCGCTTCATAGCTCACCTCGACCCCGCGGCCGTGCATTTCGGCATGGCGGCGGCGCGCGCGCTCCTCGGCGCTGGCGGTGACGAACAATTTGGCGTCGGCGTGCGGCGCGATGACCGTACCGATGTCGCGCCCGTCGAGCACCGCGCCGCCGGGCTGGTTCGCGAAATCGACCTGGCGCTGGAACAGCGCGGCGCGCACCGCGGGATGTACCGAGGCGCGGCTGGCGAGGCTGCCGGTGCTTTCATAGCGCAGCGCGGGGTCGCCCAGCAGGCTGTCGGGGAAATCGCACGCGGCGAGCGCGTCGGCGGCATTGTCGGGGTCGCCATGGTTGAGCTGCGTCTGGTAGCCGACCGCGCGATAGAGCAGCCCGGTGTCGAGCACGGGCAGGCCGAAATGATCGGCGATGGCGCGGGCGATCGTGCCCTTGCCCGAGGCGGTGGGGCCGTCGACGGCGACGATCATGACTGCAGGCTCGCGAGCAGCGCCTCGAAATTGGGGAAGCTCGTGGCGACCGGCGCCATATCGTCGATTGTCACCGGCGCCTTGCTGACGAGACCCGCGATCGCGAAGCTCATGCAGATGCGGTGGTCGAGGTGGCCGGCAACGCCCGCGCCGCCGGGCAGCGGGTCGCCGCCCGTGCCGTCGATGGCGAGCCCGTCCTCGCTTTCGGTGACGCGCGCGCCGATGGCGCCCAGGCCGGTCGCCATTACCGCGAGGCGGTCGCTTTCCTTGACGCGCAGTTCGTCGAGGCCGGTCGTCGTCGTGCGGCCCTCGGCGAGCGCCGCGGCGACGAAGAGGATCGGATATTCGTCGATCATGCTCGGCGCGATCGCGGGATCGACGTCGATGCCTTTCAAGGCGCTGTGACGGACGCGCAGGTCCGCGACGGGCTCGCCGCCGACTTCGCGCGCGTCGAGCAGTTCGATATCGCCGCCCATCTGGCGCAGCACCTCGACCAGCCCGGCGCGGGTCGGGTTGAGCCCGACATTGGCGATGGTCACGTCGGAGCCGGGCACCAGCAGCGCGGCGACGATGAAGAAGGCCGCCGACGACGGGTCGCCGGGGACGACGATCGTCTGCGGTTTCAGCTCGGCCTCGCCACGGATGCGGATGTGGCGGGTGCCGTCGGCGTCGGTTTCGACCGACAGGTCGGCGCCGAAACCGCGCAGCATGCGTTCGCTATGGTCGCGCGTCGGCACCGGTTCGATCACCTCGGTGATACCCGGCGTGTTGAGCCCCGCGAGCAGGATCGCGCTCTTGACCTGCGCCGAGGCGACGGGGAGGCGGTAGGAGAGCGGGATGGCGGGGGCGATGCCGCGCAGCATCAACGGCAGGCGGCCACCCGGCGACGCGCTGATATCGGCGCCCATCTGCGACAGCGGGTCGATGACGCGGCCCATCGGGCGGCCCGACAGGCTGGCGTCGCCGACGAAGGTCGCGGTGATCGGATGGCTCGCGACGAGCCCCATCAGCAGGCGGGTCGAGGTGCCGCTGTTGCCCATGTCGAGCGCTTCGCGCGGCTGGAGCAGGCCGCCGACCCCGACGCCGTCGATCACCCATTCGCCGTCGTGGCGCCGTTCGATCGTCGCGCCCATCGCGCGCATCGCGGCGGCGGTGGCGAGCACGTCATGGCCTTCGAGCAGTCCGGTGACGCGGCTCGTCCCGACCGCGAGCGCCGACAGCATCAGCGAGCGGTGCGAGATGCTCTTGTCTCCGGGGATCGCGATCCTACCTTGCAGCGGAACGGAAGCGGAAAAGGCGCGCGGGCTGGGGCTTTGATCGGTCATGGCGTGCGGCTTTTGACAGCGGCCTTGCAATCTGGCAAGGCGCACGCCGATTTGACGATCGCCGGTGCGCGATTGTCGCTCTTCCGATATTTTTATCCTTTTTCCAGAAGGTTATGAGGCGTTTATGATCAAGGCTGAATGGGGCACCAAGCGTAGCTGCCCGAAATGCGCCACCCGATTCTATGATCTGACCAAGGATGATCCGGTCGCCTGCATCAATTGCGGCTATGCCTGGATCCCGGAATCGGTGCTGAAATCGAAGCAGCCGATGCCGTTCGAAGAGATCGAAAAGCCCGGCAAGGTTGCGAAGGAGCCCGAGGGCGACGACGATCTGGATCTGGACGTCGATGTCGACGAGGACAGCGATTCGCCCGATAACGACGTCGACCTTGGCGGCGACGACGATCTGGGCGTCGCGACCGGCGACGACGAAGACGTCGAAAACTGAGTTTTTCGCGGCAAGGGGCAAAAAGGCATCGCGAGATGCATTTGGCCCCTTGCATCGGCCGCCGGCACTGCTAAAGGCGGCCACCCGATCGCAGCTACCCAGCACGATCGGACGAAATGGCAAGGGGCCTTAGCTCAGCTGGGAGAGCGCCTGCATGGCATGCAGGAGGTCAGCGGTTCGATCCCGCTAGGCTCCACCATTTCACGAAAAGGCCCGCGAATGCGGGCCTTTTTGCGTTTCGGGCATGCTTTTGGCTGGGAGCCTATTCGGCGGCTTCGGATTCGAAGATCGGTTCCATTGCGATCGGGTCGGCAAGGCTGATGCGGTCGAGGATCGCGGCGGTGTCGTCGCGCACCTTCAGCATTAAACTGCGCATCCGGCATTCGGATTCGGGCAGGCAATTCTTGCAATGCTCGTGCGCGTTGCGCGCGGCGCAGGGCACCAGCGCGAGCGAGCCGCGCGTCAGGCGCACGAGGTCGCCATAGCTGATGTCGATCGGCGGCAGCGCGAGCTGGTAGCCGCCGTCGCGCCCGCGCTGCGAAATGAGCAGTCCTTCGCGCGCCATTTCGGACAGGATCACGGTCAGGAACTTGGGCGGAATATTCTGCGCGTCGGCAATATCCGCGAGTTGCACCTGCCCCTTGCCCCAATGATCGGCAAGGTGCTGGAAGGCACGGATCGTATAGCGGGTCTTTTGCGACAGCATGTGCGGTCTGTGTGACATATTCAGTCTTAATTCAACCTGTCTGGATGACATTCGACCAAGAGTTGATGAAAATCACAGCGGGTGGCATGAACGGGGCCTAGAGGGGTCGCAGGAAGCCCGATGCGGGCGTGGTTGCGTGGAGCGTTTCGAATGCGGAAGATTTTATCGGCGCCGGCGGTGTTGGCCGCATGTCTGCTGGCGGTTGCGCCGGCGCAGGCGCAGTTCGGGGGGCTGTTGCGCAAGGTAACGGCGCCGACCCCGACGCCGAGCCCGAGCGAAGAGGGCAATGGCGGTTGTCCCAAGGGCAAGAAGGGCAGCAGCGTCGGACGCGGCATCCTGGGCGGCGTGATCCGCGACGCCGTCGGCGATGCCGCAAGCAAGGCTGGCGTATACAGCTATGTGCCGATCGGCGAGGTGAGCGGGACGCTGACCGACGCGATCGCCTGCCGCCTCGATCCGGGCGAGCAGGTGCAGGCGGCGGCGGCGACCGAGGAAGTGACGCGCGGCGAGGAAGTCGGCGCGACCGTGAACTGGACGAGCGAAACCCGCGAAAATGTCAGCGGGTCGTCGACGGTGGCAGCGGTGAACACCGAGGGCAGCGGCCGCAAGTGCATGAACGTCACCGACGTCGTTATCGTCGAGGGCGAAGAAACGCGCGTGTCGAAGCGTATGTGCAAGGGACCGGGCGAGCCGCGCTATGTCATCGTTCCGGCCTAAGGGCGTCCGTTCGCTCGCGGCGCTGGCCGCTTTTGCGGCGCTCACCGCGGCGACGCCGATGGACCCGGCGAACCCGACCTGTCCGCTCAACCCCAATTGGTCGACCAGTCCGACGATGACGCTGACGCCTGCGGTGCGGAACGGGACGAAAGTGTTGCTTGCCGAAGGGCGTATCGATGCCGGGCTGCCCGACCGGTTGACCAAGGCGCTCGCGGCCAATCCCGAAACCGAGGAGATATGGCTGCGCTCGCCCGGCGGCGATGCCCGCGCCGGTAATGCGGCGGGGCGGGTGGTGCGCTCGAACCTTGGGATCATAACGCGCATCCCGAGTGGATGGGCCTGTTTCAGCGCCTGCAACTTCGTTTTCATGGGCGGGCAGCCGCGCCTCGTCGATCCGGGCGGGCTGTTCATCGTGCATATGTTCACGCGCACGGGCGACCGCAGCGCGATCGACATGAGCGTCGCGATGGGGACCGACGCGACGCGCGACCTGATCGGCGATATCGAACAGGATGCGGCGCTGCTCGCGAGCGAGGACAATGATTTCCTGATCCGTATGGGGGTGTCGCGCAAATTGCTGACCGAGGTGATGTATCGCCAGAAGGCCATCGCGACCGAGGAGGACAAGTCGACGCGCCGTTGCCTCACGCAGGACGAGGTGAAGGGTTATAATGTCGCGAACAATGACGGCGGTTAGGCTGCGCTTGCTGGCGCCCTTGCTCGCGCTGCCTCTGCTCGCCGCGACGCCCGGCGCGCAGACAGGACGATGCGAGCCGACGCGCGCCGGCGCGGATATGCCCGCGCCGCGCCTGAGCGTGACGCACGAGAAGGGCGGTGAGACGCTGCTGATCGAGGGCCGGATCGACCGCGACCTGCCGGGGCGGCTCGAGACGCTGTTCGCCGAGCATCCGAATATCGCGGCCGTCCATTTCAACTCGGCGGGCGGTGATCCCGCCGGCGCGATGGAGGCCGGCGCGGTGATCCGGGCCATCGGCGGCTTTGCGACGCATGTCCCGGCCGGCGCGGAGTGCAGCGGCGCGTGCGCCTTGCTGTTTCTCAGCGGCAGCGTCCGGTCGGTCGACCCGTCGGCGGTGTTCGACCTCGGTCAATTTTCCGACCCGCCGAACGCCTCGGCGAGCCGCGCCGCCGTCGCGCGGCAGAGCCTCGACATATCCAACTATCTGATCCGCATGGGTGTTTCGCGGCGGTTGCTGACCGGCACGCTCGATCGCGATGCTGCGCTTTCGCCCGGCGCGCCGCGCCAATGCCTGACCCCGGCCGAACTCCACGGCTATAACGTTGCAAATTGGAACGAATAATTTAGGCTGCCGCCAACCATAAAGGAGAGGCTGCCATGACCGACATGACGCACGATCACGCGTCCTTCCGTTCGATGATCGACGGGACACAGGAAGATTGGGATATCATCGCGCGCGAGCAGAAGGAGTTCGCGCCGCAGAACGGCAAGCGCATCCTCGATCATCTGAAACTGCTCGGCGGCGATTATGGCGGCTTTCCGGTCGACCGGCTCGAACATTGCCTGCAGACCGCGACGCGTGCGCACAGGGATGGCCGTGACGAGGAATATGTCGTGATGGCGCTGCTCCACGACATCGGCGACACGCTCGGCGCGTTCAACCATCCCGACGTCGCGGCGGCGATCCTGAAACCCTTCCTGTCGGACGAAAACCTCTGGATCGTCCAGCATCACGGCATCTTCCAGGGCCATTATTTCTTTCACTATATCGGGCTCGACCGCGACATGCGCGACCAGTTCGCCGACAGCCCCTATGCGGCTGCCTGCGCCGAATTCTGCGAGAAATATGACGCGCCGGCGTTCGACCCCGATTATGTCAGCGAGCCGCTGGAGTTTTTCGAGCCGATGGTGATGCGCGTCTGCGGCTACCCCAAGAAGAGCATCTACAAGAAGGTGATGGTCGAGGAAGCGGCGGCGTAAGGCGATTAGCCCCTCCCCTTCAGGGGAGGGGTTGGGGTGGGGATCTGCGAGATTGCGCAAGGCCGATGGCCCCACCCGCTGCGACTAACGAACAAGTTCG
>NZ_LYVN01000125.1 GCF_001990265.1 Sphingopyxis sp. KK2 | reverse complement strand
CCCCAGAGCCGTCCGGCGCCCGCCCCGCGACCACGGATCGAGCCGCCGAGCAACGTGCGCGAGAATTGATCGCTAGCCGGCGGCGCCCGTCGCCGCCGGCTTGTCCCCCGCCCCCTTCGACACCACCGTCGCGGCGACGAGGTCGCCGACGACGTTGAGCGTCGTGCGGCACATGTCGAGGAAACGGTCGACGCCGAGGATCAGTCCGATCCCCTCGGCCGGCACCCCGATCGACGCGAGGATCAGCGCGATCACCGGCAGCGACCCGGCGGGTACCCCGGCGGTGCCGATGCCGCCGAGGATGCAGATCAGCATCACGAACAGCTGCTGCGTCAGCGTGAGGTCGATCCCGAAGAATTGCGCGAGGAAGATCACCGTCACCCCCTCGAACATCGCGGTGCCATTCTGGTTCGCGGTCGCGCCGATCGTCAGCACGAAGCGCGATATCCGGTCGGGCAGGCGCAGCCGTTCCGACGCGACGCGCAGCGAGGTCGGCAGCGTCGCGTTCGACGAGGCGGTGGCAAAGGCCATCATCGACGCTTCCTGCGTCTCGCGGAAAAAGGCGATCGGCGATTTGCCGGCGAGCGTCTTGAGCAGCACCGGGAAGACGACGAACATCTGCAGCGCGAGCGCGAGCAGCACGACCCCGACGAAGGCCGACAGGCGGACGATCAGGTCCCAGCCGAACTGCGCCGCGAGGTTGAACATGAAACAGAAGATCGCGATCGGCGCGATCTGGATGACGAGCCCGATCAGCTTCATCACCACCTCGAACACCCCCTCGACCGCAGTCTTGAGCGCCTCGGTGCGCGGGGTCTGGACGAGGATCAGCCCGATGCCGAAGAAGAGCGCGAAGAACATCACGGCGAGCACGTCGTTGGCGCCCATCGCGGCGAACAGATTGTCGGGGACGATCGCGACCACCGCGTCCATCCCGGTCTTGGCTTCACCCGCACGGTCGGCGATCGCCCTTGCTCCCTCGGCGCCTTCGGCCATCAGCGAGCGTGCGAGCGCGGGATCGACCCCGGCGCCGGGCTGGAGCAGGTTGACGACGAGCAGGCTGATCGCGACCGAGATCGCCGATACCACGACGGTATAGACGAGCGTCCGGACCCCGACCGATTTCAGCGCCCGCATCTCGCCCATTTCGGCGACCCCGACGATCAGCGCCGAGACGAGCAACGGGATCACCAGCATGAACAGCAGGCGCAGGAAAATCTGCCCGAGCGGCCCGGTCACATAGGCGATGACCGCCTCGACCCAGGCGGCGTCGCGCGCGCCATAATGGACCGCGAGCCCGGCGAGCAGCCCGGCGACGAAGCCGATGAGCATCCGCCATTGCAGCCGCCGCGCGCGCGCTTCGTCGCGCTCCGCAGCCGATACCGCGTCCACCTGTGCCATGATCCGGCTCCCTTGCGCCCCGCGCAGGGCGGCCGGACGTCAGGCGTCAGACGTCGGCCGCGGGTTTGCGTGTTCCATCCCCACCATCATCACGAAGATCGAGGCCTTGGGTTCCATGGTGCGGCGTATGGCTCGGCGCGTGCGGGCGTTCGGCGGTCGCCGATTCGGGCACTTCGAGCATGCCTTCCCATTTGGTGATGACGCTGGTCGCGACCGCATTGCCGACGACGTTGGTGGCGGTGCGCCCCATGTCGAGGAACTGGTCGATCGCGAGGATGATCGCCACGCCCTCGACCGGCAGGCCGAACTGCGCCAGCGTGCCGGTGATGACGACCAGGCTGGCGCGCGGCACCGCCGCAATGCCTTTCGAGCTGACCATCAACGTAAGCAGGATCAGCACCTGCGTGCTGATCGACAAGTCCATGCCATAGGCCTGCGCGATGAAGATCGTCGCAAAGCTCATATACATCATCGAACCGTCGAGGTTGAAGCTGTAGCCCAGCGGCAGCATGAAGCCCGAGATGCGGCGCGGCACGCCGAAGCGGTCGAGCTGTTCGAACATCTTGGGCAGCGCGGCTTCCGACGAGGCGGTCGAGAAGGCGATTAGCAAGGGCTCGCGGATGTAACGGATGAGCATCCAGATGCGCTGGCGCAGGAACACCCAGCCCGCCGTCAGCAGAATGATCCAGAGCAGCACCAGCGAGGCATAAAATTCGACCAGCAGCTCGAAATAGGTCGCGAGGATGCCCAGCCCGCTCTTCGCGACGACATTGGCGATCGCCCCGAACACCGCGAAGGGCGCGAAACGCATCACATAGCCGGTGATCTGGAGCATCATTTCGGCGAGCGCATCGGCGCCGCGTACCAGCGGCGCGCCCTTTTCGCCGATCGCCGACAGCGCGACGCCGCAGAAAACGGAAAAGACGAGGATCTGGAGGATATTGTTCGTCGCCAGCGCCTCGAGCGCATTCTTGGGGAAGATCGACAGCGTGAATTCCCAGGCGTCGAGCTTCTTGACCTCGCCCACCAGCTTCGCGGCCTCGGCGGCGTCGGGGATCGGCGCGCCGACGCCGGGGGTGAAGAGGTTGACCATCAACAGGCCGAGCGCGATCGACACGAAGCTGGCAGTGATGAACCAGATGATCGCGCGCGTGCCGATGCGGCCGAGCGCCGAACTGTCGCCCATATGCGCAATGCCGACGACGATGGTCGACAGCACGAGCGGCGCGACGAGCAGCTTGATCAGGTTGAGGAAGATGTCGGAGAGCAGCTTGAACGTCTTCGACAGATGCCCGAACCACAAATGATCGGACGGCAATCCGACGTGGACGGCGTAGCCGACGATGACGCCGAGTAGCATGCCGGCGAGAATATACCAGGTCAGTTTACGGTCCATGCGGCCGTCCCCCTTTGAAATCTTGTCTGTTCGCACTCGCGATCGCGGCGCGATGATGCCCCCTTTGAGCGGGCGCGGCGCGCAGCGTCAAGGGCGCCGGATCAGGGCGTCCAAAAGGCGAGCGCCGCGCAGCCCGCGACCCCGGTCAGGATGTTGAGCGGCACGCCGATACGCACGAAATCCATGAAGCGGTAATCGCCCGCCGCGTAGACGAGCGTATTCGTCTGATAGCCGACCGGGGTTGCGAAACAGGCCGACGCCCCGAGCATCAGCGCGATCAGCAGCGGCTGCGGCGCGACGCCGGTCGCCTCCGCAATCCCGATGACAAGCGGTCCCATCAACGCCGCAACGGCGTTGTTGCTCAGCAGTTCGGAGAGCAGCAGCGCCGAGAAATAGACGATCGCGATCACCGCCCATTGCGGCGCATCGGTCAGGATCGGTTCGAGCGCGCCGACCATCAGCGCGACCGACCCCGCCTGTTCGAGCGCGGCGCCGACCGCGAGCATGGCGAAGATCAGGATCAGCACGTCACCATCGATGCTGCCCCACGCCTCCGACGCGTCGATGCAGCGGGTGAGCAGCACGATACCGACCCCGATGAACGCAGCGATGCCGATCGACATGACGCCGGTCGCCGACAACAGCACTGCGCTTGCCATCACCAGCATCGCGATCCACGCGCGCCGTCGCCGGAATGCGGTTGCCGACGCCATGGCGAGGCCGATCAGATTGGGATTGTCGCGCAATTGCGCGATATTCGCCTCGTCGGCATCGACGAGCAGCCGGTCGGCGGCACGGATGCGATTCTCGGACAGCGTCGGGCCGGGCAAATGGCGAAAGCGCGCCACGCCGAGGATACGGACGCGCTGGCGCTGCAGAAACGGGATTTCGGCGAGCGGCCGGTCGATCGAGCGGTGGCTGGGCGATACGGTCACCTCGACCACCGTCGATTCGGTATCGCTGCCGTCGCCGATCCCGATCGCGAAGCGCCCTTCGCTCCGCAGCGTCATCAACGTCGCGCCGTCGAGCCGCGCGACGATCCGGTTGCCCGCCGCGAGCCGGTGGTTCTGCGCATCGCGGCCGGTAATCAGCCGGCCACCGGCGATCACCCCAACGATCTGGCCCGGCGAGATGCCGAGACTGGCCGCCTCGAGCGCCATGTCGACCGCCGGGTCTTCCTCGGCAAGGCCGAGTTCGGTCAGATAGAGCTGCTCGGCGCCGTCGGCCTTTTCGGCGATGCGCGGATAGTCCGACGGCAGGAAGCGCGCCATGACGAGCAGGCCGATGACGCCCGCCGCCGCGACCGCGAGGCCATAGGGGGTGATGCTGAACAGCCCGAAGGGTGCAAGCCCCGCCTGTTCGGCGATCCCCGCAACGACGAGATTGGTCGAGGTGCCGATCAGGGTCAGGCAGCCGCCGAGCACCGCGATCACCGACAGCGGCATCAGCAATTTCTTGGGCGACACGCCCAGCGCCTCGGCTAGGCGAAAACAGACGGGCATCATCACGACGACGAAGGGCGTGCTGTTGATGAAGCCCGAGACGAGCAACCCGCCGCCGAACACCTCAACCACCGCAAGGCGCGGGTGCCGCTTGGCGCGGTCGACGACATAATTGCCGACCTTGTCGATCACCCCGGTGCGGATCAGCGCGCCCGACAGGATGAACATCGCCCCGACGGTGAGCGGCGCGCTGTTCGAAAAGACGCCATAGGCGCCCTTTTCATCGAGCAGGCCGAGCGCGAGCATGGTGCCAGCGCCCACGACGGCGACGACCGAGGGCGAAAAACGCTCCCACACGAAGGCCGCGAACATGCCCGCAAGGACCAGCAGGCCGATCGCCGCCTTATATTCCGCAATAGTACCCGCGATAAAGTCCACCCGGTCGTCAGCCGTTCTGCGCGCGGTGGAGCAATTTATGGTCGGCGAGGACGAGCGCCATCATGGCCTCGACAACGGGCGCACCGCGGATGCCGACGCACGGATCGTGGCGACCCTTGGTGACGATGTCGGCGGCCTCGCCCGCCTTGTTGATCGTCGGCACCGGGGTCAGGATCGAACTGGTGGGCTTGAACGCGACGCGCACCACGACCGGCTGGCCGGTCGAAATGCCGCCCGCGATCCCGCCGGCATTGTTCGACAGGAAATCGGGCCGGTTGCTGCCGTCGCTCGCGGGGCGCATCGGGTCGGCATTTTCCTCGCCGCGCAACCGCGCCGCCTGAAAACCCGCGCCGATCTCGACGCCCTTCACGGCATTGATCCCCATCATCGCGGCGGCAAGGTCGCTATCGAGCTTGGCATAGATCGGGGCGCCCCAGCCGGCAGGGACACCGCTCGCAGCGCATTCGATCACCGCGCCGAGCGACGATCCCGCCTTGCGCGCACCGTCCATCAGCCCTTCCCAGCGCTGCGCCGCGGCGGGATCGGGACAGAAAAAGGGATTGCGATCAATTTCTTCGAGGTCGAAGTTCGCGGGGTCGATCGCATCGCCGCCGATCTCGGCGACCCAGGCGTGGATCTGCACCTCGGGGATGATCAGCCGCGCGACGCCGCCCGCGGCGACGCGCGCTGCGGTTTCGCGCGCGCTCGACCGGCCGCCGCCGCGATAGTCGCGGATGCCGTATTTCGCGTCATAGGCATAATCGGCGTGGCCCGGGCGATAGGCCTGCGCGATCTCGCCATAATCCTTCGAACGCTGGTCGACATTGTCGATCATCAGGCTGATCGGCGTGCCGGTCGTCTTGCCCTCGAACACCCCCGACAGGATGCGTACCTGGTCGGGTTCCTGCCGCTGCGTGGTGTGGCGCGACTGGCCGGGGCGGCGCTTGTCGAGATAGGGCTGGATATCGCCTTCGCTCAGCGACAGCCTCGGCGGGCACCCGTCGACGACCGCGCCGAGCGCGGGGCCATGGCTTTCCCCCCAGGTCGTGAAGCGAAGAACGCGTCCGAAGCTGTTGAAACTCATAGTCCCTACCCCAATCGGCCGAATGCGGGCGCATAGTCGGCGCGGCCGCCTTGCGGCCAAGCGGCGTCCGAGTCCAGCATCATCGCCATGAAATGCGGCCCGGCGAAAGGCGAAGCGAAACGCGCGGCGAGACCCGGCGAATAGCCGAAGCGCGGATAATAGCCCTCATGGCCGAGCACGAAGCTCATTGCGGCGCGCTGCACGCGAAGATCGGCGAGCCCGGCGCGGATCAGCGCGTCGCCGATCGCCTGCCCTTGCAGTTCGGGTATGACCGACACCGGCGCCAACCCGGCCGCGGCCATGGCATGACCGTCGGCTTCGACATCCATCCGGCTGAACAGCACATGCCCGACGATGGCGCCATCTTTCTCGGCGACGAGCGACACCATGACGTCACCATCGGCATCGAGCATCCGCACGAGGTCGGCCTCGCCCTGATGACCGAAGGCGGTCGCGGTGAAGGCCGCGCGGATCACCCGGTCGATAGCCTCGCCATCCCCCACGCGCGCGGGCCGGATGGCGACGCCGTCAGGCAAGCGCGATGTCCGGCGCGTCTTCCTGTTTCATGCCGATGGTGTGGTATCCCGCGTCGACATGGTGCGTTTCGCCGGTGACGCCCGACGACAGGTCGCTGAGCAGGTACAGCGCCGAGCCGCCGACGTCGTCGATGGTGACGTTGCGGCGCAGCGGGGCGTTGAACTCGTTCCATTTCAGGATCAGGCGGAAATCGCCGATCCCGCTCGCGGCGAGCGTCTTGATCGGGCCGGCGGAGATCGCGTTCACACGCACCCCCTGCGGGCCATAGTCGTTGGCGAGATATTTGACGCTGGTTTCGAGTGCCGATTTGGCGACGCCCATGACGTTGTAATGCGGGATCACCTTTTCGGCGCCATAATAGCTGAGCGTCAGCAGCGAGCCGCCGCCCTTGCCGGTTTCGGGATCGATCGCGGGCATCATCTTCGACGCGCGCTGCGCCACTGCGGTGAAGCTGTAGACGCTGATGTTCATCGTCATCAGGAAGTCTTCGAGGCCGACGTCGGCATAATGGCCTCGCAGCGCTTCCTTGTTGGTATAGCCGATCGCATGGACGACGAAGTCGATCGTTGGCCAGCGCGCGGCGAGCGTCGCGAAGGCCGCGTCGAGGTTCGCCATGTCAGACACGTCGCAGTCGATCAGGAAATCGCAGCCAAGCTCATCGGCGAGCGGCTTGACGCGTTTGAGCATCACATCGCCCTGATAGCTGATCGCGAGCTCCGCCCCGGCGCCGTGCAGCGCCTTGGCGATGCCCCAGGCGAGCGATTTGTCGTTGGCGAGCCCCATAATCAGCCCACGTTTGCCAGTCATCAGACCCGTCATTTTTTGTCTCCGGTCTTTTCAATAATCACGTCATCGACGCGCCCAATAGCGTCGTGGCCCAAATCCTCAACCTCGACGAGCGCGGCGTTGAGTTCGGCACCCATCACCATACCCAATCCGACGAGGTAGAAAAAGAAGAGCGCGACCATGACGCCCGCGAGGCTGCCATAGGTGGCATCATAGCTGAGCAGGCTGGCGAGCAACGGCGGCAGCGCCAGCGTGACCCCGATCCACCACAGGGTGGTGAACAGCGCGCCCGGCCATTTGGGGAATTGCCGGCGACGATATTTCGACGGGGTCAGGCTGTAAAAGAGCATGTAGATCGCCACGAACAGGCCGAAACCCGACACCCCGCGCGACAGCAACACGATGCCGAAGGACTGGAATCGCTCGGGCAGGAAGCGCGTCACGAATTCCTCGACCCCGACGATCAGCACCTGCATGCTGAACGACAGCAGCATCAGCACCACCGCGCCGGTGATGATGCCGATCGACAGCAGCCGATAGTGAAAGAAACCCTTCGAAAAATGGGTGCCATAGGCGCGGCGCAGAATGTCGCGCACGGTTTCGATCAGGCTGCCCACGGTCCACAGCGCGACGAGCGCGCCGAGCCACAGGAAAATGCCCGTGCGCGCGGACATTACCTCGCGGATCGGGCCCGACAGCGCCTTGGCCACCGTTGGTGGCATCGTCGAGAAGACCGCCTCGATCGCCGCCTCGCCGCCCGAACTGCCGCCGAAGATCGACAGCGCCGCCGCGAGCAGGATGAAGAAGGGGAAGAGCGCGATCAGCGCCAGATAGGCAAGGTTGCCCGCGTGGATGAAGCCGTCGGTGTAGGTGCCGACGACGACGCGGCGCAAGATCTTGAAAGCGCGGGTGCCGGGGCCGAGCGTCTCGCGTCCGCGATGGATCAGCCCCTCGGCGCGGGCGCGCAGCTTGACGCGCTTGGCGCGTTCGGCGCGCGCCTCGGGCGAATGCGGCGAGTGGCCCTCGGCGGCGAATTGCTGGGTGACTTCTTCGGCAACCGCGCGCTCGATCGCGGCGACCGCCGCCTTGTCACCCGGCTCAGCCACGCATCACACGCCCAGATCGGCGCGGACCGCGCGCGTGTCGGTCCATTCGCCGACGAATTCGGTCAGTGCCGCGTCGCCGGCGGGGAGGTCGACGACGAGCCGCACCAACTGGTCGCCGCGCTCGCCATTCTTCTGGCTGAAACCGCGTCCTTTGAGGCGCATCACCTTGCCCGAGGTCGACCCGGCGGGGATCGACAGCATCACCGGACCGTCGACCGTCGGCACCTTGATCTTGGCGCCCGCGACCGCCTCGTTCAGCGTCACCGGCAGGTCGAGGCGGATGTTCGCGCCTTCGCGGACATAGAAGGGATGGTCCTTGACGCTGATCGTCACGATGCCGTCGCCATGACCACCGGGCCCGGGTTGCCCCTTGCCGGCAAGGCGCATTTGCGTGCCCGTCTCGACCCCGGCAGGCAGTTTCAAGTCGATCGTGCCGCCGTCGGCGAGCGTGATCCGCTGCGGCGCCTGCGTCGCGGCGTCGAGGAAGGATACGGCGAGGCGATAGGACACATTGGCGCCCTTCTGCGGCGGCGCGCTGCGCCCGCCGAACCCGCCGAAAGGACCGCCGCCGCCGCCACCGCCGCGTCCGCCGAACAATTC
The DNA here is from genome assembly GCF_001990265.1 of Sphingopyxis sp. KK2. Taxonomy (GTDB): domain Bacteria; phylum Pseudomonadota; class Alphaproteobacteria; order Sphingomonadales; family Sphingomonadaceae; genus Sphingopyxis. Next base: position 3,040 of record NZ_LYVN01000125.1, on the reverse strand, counting down.
GTCGAAGATGCCGCCGAAGTCGCTGCTTTCGTTGCCGAAGCCGCTGAACCCGCCCGGGCCGCTGCGCTGATCGCCGCGGAAGCCGCCCGGGCCATAGCCGAACGGCATCGCCGGATTGCCCTCGCCGTCGATCTCGCCGCGGTCGAACTGGCCGCGCTTGGTCTTGTCCGACAGGATGTCATAGGCCTTGGTGACGTCGGAAAATTTCTCCGACGCCTTCGGATTGTCCTTGTTCTTGTCGGGGTGCAATTCCTTGGCGAGCTTGCGGTACGCGGATTTGATCTCCGCTTCGCTCGCGCTCTTCGCGACGCCAAGGGTGGAATAGGGATCTGCCATTTTGCTCCTGTAGCCCGATAAGATGCTGGCCGGAAAGGCCGATATGCGCATCGATGTGGGAACGGCGCAAAAGCTGGTCAAGTTCCACCCTCGACCACCACGCGGCCGCGCATTAGAAGCATCAGCATGACGGACACCCCCTTTCCCCTGTTCGACGCATGGTTCGCCGAAGCGCGCGCCAGCGAACCCAATGATGCCAATGCGATGGCGCTCGCGACGACGACCGCCGACGGCCACCCGTCGCTGCGCATGGTGCTGCTGAAAGGACATGGCCCCGACGGCTTCATCTTCTATACCAATCTCGACAGCCGCAAGGGCGGCGAACTTGCGGAAAACCCGCATGTCGCGCTGCTCTTCCACTGGAAGTCGCTGCGCCGCCAGATCCGTATCGAGGGGCCGGCGGCGCCGGTCGATGGCGCCACCGCAGACGCCTATTTCGCGACGCGCAGCCGCGACAGCCAGCTTGGCGCCTGGGCCAGCGACCAGTCGCGGCCACTGGACAGCCGCGAAACCTTCGAGGCGCGCTTCGCCGAGATGCAGGCACGCTTCGCGGGACAGGATGTGCCGCGCCCGCCGCGCTGGTCGGGGTGGCGCGTCGCGCCCGAACGCATCGAGTTCTGGCAGGACCGCGAACATCGGCTGCACGAACGCACCTCGTTCGTCCGCGCCGGCGATAGCTGGTCGAAAGGATTTCTCTACCCATGAGCTGGCGCCGTTTTCCGATCACGCAGGTCGATGCCTTTGCCGACCGTCCCTTCGCGGGCAACCCTGCCGCGGTGATGCCGCTCGACGAATGGCTGTCGGACGCGGTACTGCAGGCGATCGCCGCCGAGAACAACCTCGCCGAAACCGCTTTCCTGGTCCCCGACGAGAGCGGCGACGCCGATTATGAGCTGCGCTGGTTCACGCCGGGCGTCGAGGTCGCGCTGTGCGGTCACGCGACGCTGGCGAGCGGGCATGTTCTGCTGACGGCGGCCCCTTGGCGCGACGACATGCGCTTTCGCACGCGGAAGGCGGGCATCCTCCGCGTCGCGCGCGACGGCGACGACGGCTATAAGATGGCGCTTCCCGCCTATCCGCCCGCACCCAAGGCGATGCCCGACATCGCCAAGGCGATGGGCGGCGCGCCGGTCGAGACCTTGTGGCACGACGGCGGCTATGCGCTGATCGTTTATGCCGACGCCGCGAGCGTGCGCGCGCTCGATCCCGACCTGCGCGCGCTCAAGGAAGGCGGCGATATCCTCTATATCGCGACCGCGCGCGGCGCCGGCGATCCGTCGGGGGCCGACGTCGTCAGTCGCTGCTTCGCGCCCGGCGCGGGGATCGACGAGGATCCGGTCACGGGGTCGGCGCATAGCGTGCTGACCCCCTATTGGGCCGGCGAGCTCCGCCGCGATCGTTTCGCTGCCTATCAGGCGAGCGAGCGCGGCGGCCATGTCGGCTGCCGCCTCGACGGTGCGATGGTCGAACTCAGCGGGACGTGCGTGACGACCTTGGTCGGCGAGTTCCTGCTATAAAAGCTCGGTCAGGTCGGCGAGGTGCCGGCGCAATTCGGGAAACTGGTCGTCGGTGGTGATGCCGAGCCGCACGATCGTCACCCGCTGCGACGGCGAGACGATGATATATTGCCCCTGATGCCCGATACAGGCGAACAGGTCGTTCGGGCCGCGGTCGGGCCATAGGGCCGCGTCGCTGCCTGCCGGGCGCGGACGGTTGAGCCAGATATGGCCACCATAGCCGCCATCGCGCGGCGATGGTTTCAGCATGAAGTTCATCCAGCTTTCGGGAAGCAGCCGCTGGCCGTTCACCACGCCATGGTTGCGCAGGAATTCGCCGAACTTGGCATAGTCGCGCGCGGTCGCGTGCATCACCGAGCCGCCGATCATCGTGCCCGCGGCGTCGAATTCGGGGGTCAGGCTGGTCATGCCGAGTGGTTCGGCGAGACGCCCCGCGATGAAGTCGCGCATCGCGTCGCGCCGTGCGTCGGGGCTTTTCGACGGGGTCAGCGTATCGGCGACGATATCGGCGAGGATGACGCTGGTCGCCGAGCTGTAATTGAATATCTCGTCGGGCTGCGCCGCCGCGGGCTTCGCCTCGGCAAAGGCCGCCATGTCGGGCGCGCCGGTGCCGAACAGCATCGTCACCGTATCGCCGTCCCACACGGGATCGCCATTTTCGACATGTTCGAGCCCCGACGACATGTGGAGCAGGTGCTTGAGCGTGATCGCCCCGCGCGGGTCGCCGCTGCGCTGCCACGCCGCGACCGGCGCCGGGCCGTCGAGCGACAATTGGCCATCGGCGACGAGGAAGCCGGTGAGCACCGCGGTGATGCTCTTCGCCATCGACCAGCTGATCAGCTTGCTGTCGGGGCCGAAACCCTCGCCATAGCGTTCGTAGATCGGCTGACCGTCGCGCAGCACATAGAGCGCGCGCGTCTCGCCGACCGCGTCGGCATCGTCGAACAGCGCGTCAGCCCTGGCCTTGATCGCGGGCGCCAGCGCGGGAAGCGGCGCTGCGGTCTCGACCGCCCCCTTCGACATCGGCACGCCGATCGCCGGGCCGGGCGCGGCGGGCGCGATCGTTGCGGAACCCGCGACATGGCTCAGCGACCAGACGCCCGCCAGCGCGAGCGCGGCACTTGCCAGCATGGCTTTTTTCGTGATCATGGGTTGGGTGACTAACACCGATCCGCCCACAGCCGCAA